>JBMFNX010000020.1:0-31113 GCA_049969935.1 Nitrososphaeria archaeon | reverse complement strand
GTATTTCAAAATCCTTTACCATTTCAGCAAAAGCTTTCGCTTCCTCTATGCTGTAGCCTTGGTTACCGTCAACCATTAACTTGAACTCGAAACCTAACTCGTTTCTCAACATTCTAACATATTCTATATCGCTTTTAACGTTAAAGCCAACCTTAACCTTAACACCTCTAAAACCCTTCAAGAGAACATCCTTTACCCTTTCAGTTGAAGGTTGCCCCATAAAGCTTGCATACAATTCTATGGAATCCTTGAGTTTACCTCCCAGTAGATTGTAGAGTGGCGTGTTAAAGGACTTGCTTATTATATCCCATAATGCTATATCTATTGCTGATGATGCTGTAACAACTGCACCAGACCTGCCTAGAGCGTAAGCTTCTGAGCCGAAACCGACCATTTTAGCCCAAATCCTTTCAACATCATATGGGTTTTCTCCCACAACTTTTGGAGAAAGCTTATCTAATATTATCTTTTCAAATATTCCCATTTCCTTTCCATGCAATGGTGCGATATCAGATAAGCCTGTAATGCCGCTGTCAGTGGAAACTTTAACTAGGAGAAAGTTGAATTCACTCCACTTTGCTGTAGAATCGAATGCTTCCTCATCTAAGGGAAGTGAAACAGCTTCTGTTTCAACTTTAACTATCTTCATACATTAAATTATGTTTTTAAACTTAATTAAGTTTTTATAAGAACAAGTTTATTATAAAATGGATGTCTGAAGAACTTTTAAGCAAATTTAGAGAGCTTTTAAGGAAGCCATTAAAAAAGGTTTTCGTTTGCGTTGGAAACGAGTTGAGGGGAGATGATAAGGTAGGCATCTACATTGGTAGAAGGTTGAAGAGGACAAGTCTAAAGGATAATATTATATTAGCCTATAATACACCAGAAAACCATATTCATGAAATTCTTGAGAGGGATGCTGATATTGTAGTATTCTTTGACGCAGTACACGTTGGCGCTCCAGCTGGAACAATAATTTTTCAAGAAATTTCTCCAGAAAAGCCGTCGAAAGTCAGTATTTCAACACACAGTATACCAGTTGAGACAATAGCCTCAATAATACAGTCGCTTTCAAACAAGAGGGTCAGCTTCTACATAATAGGTGTGGAGGCGAAAAAATTAGATTTTGGAAACAGGATGAGTGAAGAAGTGGTTTGTGCAGCAAAAACTTTAACGGAAATGCTTAAGGAGACAGTTGAAGAATCTTCTAAACAATAGTCCACTCTTTAAGATTGTTTGCTATAAGAAATTTTTATGGCATAGTTTGGACACTGTATTTCACAAATTTTGCATCCGATGCATGCTTTAATGTTTGAGAGAAAAGCTTTACCAGCTCTAACTTCAAATACTTTTGAAGGACAAACTTTCACGCATGCTCCACATCCACTGCATTTGCCTACATTCAAATCCACTTTAATCATTTTATTTCATCAGAATCAAATGGTTCCTAGTAAATCTTCAACTTCCTGTTTGATCGCATTTATCCTCTTTATAGCTTCAGACCTTCTTTTTTCAAATTCTCTTTTATCAATTTTTCCTACATTAAGCTGATCATAGTATGTTATAAGTTGTTTTAGAAGCATGTCCATTTCTCTGCCCATTGCCAATATTTTATCAATCGCAGGCTTCTTTTGAGGCTCACTTTTTAACACGTCTGCTGAAGAATTTGCTATGCTAGAGTTTATTCTAGTTAATGAGGTAATATATTCTTGCTTGAGAACATTAAACCTTTGTTTAGGAATCAGCCCTTTTAATCTATTTTCATACAGTTCTATCGTGGACTCTATAAGCTTAAGCTTTCCCCTCACATGATCTTTAAATTCTATAGCATACTTTTTCTCTTCACCCTCTTCCTTTTGAATGAATGGTGTGAGAAACGCGAAAAGCACTAGTATAAGTAGGATTGCTGGAGTGTATGCTGGAGCAGACCAGTAAAGTTTCGGAGTATATTCTATAAAAAAGTTTCCCCTAGAATATGGGTTAGCGTTTTCGAAAACCTTAACCTGTGTACCAGAAAGAACCGTGAAACCCTGGGAAAACTTTGCTTCAACAACATACTCTTTCACTAGCGTGTCCAGAGGCGGTGTTGCTGTAATGTTTACAATATAGTTGTTTCCTGAAAATTTTGTGAAATTGGATGGTGCAGGATACCTTATCTTAAGAGTGTACGTTTCATTAGCTTCTAGCTGATGTGGTAAAGTGAACCGCCCATAGGGGCCTAGGTCGTAATCGGATTCTGGGCCTATATCGTGAACAAGTTTAACTGAAAGTATTCTATCATTTAATATGTTAAGTGATAGTGTGGTTATGTTTGTTTTCCCCAAATTTTTTAGCTGAATCTGTTCCATGATCCATATGCTGCCATCATCATAGAACTGTAATGTTCTTACTGCTTTAGGAACTTCTAGAAGGTATATGCTTGCACCACTCATAATTTCAGCTGAAATGTTTTTAAAGAAATATTCTCCAGCCTTCACGTTCTCGAATGTTCTCGTGTAAATGTTTTTGGTAACTAGTGCAGTGTATGTGAAGTTTTCTAAGGATGTTGAGAGAACGACACCGTATGGCACCATAATGTTTGACAATAACACGCTTGAATCAATGTTTATTGAAGGATATATTGGTAGAATAAACTGTATAGTGTTTGAGGACTTGAATGAAAAGAATTCCTTCAAAAGGAATCTTGCAGTAAAATTGTATTCGACACCAGAGTCTATTTGCACAACATCTTTTGGAACAAACTTTACTACAGTAAAGTTTTCTTCAATAGAAAGTGATGGATTAAATCTGCTGTCAGAAACTTCTGCCAAAAACATTTTATCATAAAATTCTCTAGGATACTTTATCACTATAGATGGTATTATAGCCTTTGATGGCATACTATTGTAAAATGATATCGTGTCTGTTAGGACTGTTAAACCATAATCTTTAACCTCTACCGTGTGCACAAACTCTTTAACGGTAGGCGTCTGGTCTATGGCAAAAGATCCTCCAACAAACAGCATGCTAGATAAAAGAATAATTAATATTATTGATGCAAGTCCAGTTTTTTTATATCGCACGGCAACTAATAGAAGGAAACAATTTTAAAACTTTCTTCCCCCATTTTAATGGAGTGGAAAAAATATGGCTAATTTTTATAAAAATTATAGCAGGGAAAAGCTTGAAAGGGTTCTTGAAAAAATCGGTGTAAAGGATGTTGAAGAACTGTATTCTGACATACCGGAGGGGGTTAAACTTAAGCGGAAAATTAGCATCCCACCCCCTTTAACCGAAAGAGACCTAGAATTTTATGTCAAAAGTGTTTTAGAAAAGAATATGTCATATGATGATTCTCTAGTATTTCTTGGAGCAGGCTTACCCCCACACTATGTTCCAGCCGCTGTAGAAGAAATAGTTTCAAGAAGCGAGTTTTATACTGCCTACACACCATATCAGCCTGAAATTTCTCAGGGAATACTTCAAGCGCTTTTCGAGTACCAGAGCATGATATGCGAGCTTACTGGAATGGATGTCGCAAACAGTTCAATGTACGATTGGGCTACGGCTGCAGCTGAAGCTTTGAGGATGGCGTTAAGGGTTAAGGGTAGGGGAAAAATTCTTGTTGGAGAAAATGTTGGACCAGAGAGAAAGAATGTTATAAGAACATATCTTGAGCCACTAGAATGTGAAGTTTTAGAGGTTAAGTTTGATGATGGAAGTGGTAGACTGGATCTTGAAGATTTAAAGAGTAAGGTGCAAGATGCACGTGCACTTTATGTTGAGAATCCAAACTTTTTTGGAGTAATAGAAAAGGATGTTGAAGGCATGGCTGAAATAGTGCATGATAGAGGGGGACTTTTTGTTGTCGGCGTTGACCCAATAAGCCTTGGCATAATGAAGCCACCAGGAGACTATGGAGCAGACATTGTTGTTGGAGAGGGACAGAGTCTAGGAGGGTGGCTAAATTTTGGTGGACCATCTTTAGGAATATTTGCATGCAAGAGTGAAACTTCCCTAATTAGACAGATGCCTGGAAGAATTATTGGAATGACTACAGACCTTTCAGGTGAAAGGAGGGCTTTCACCATGGTTCTTCAGACAAGAGAGCAGCATATTAGGAGGGAGCAGGCGACTTCAAACATATGCACTAATGAGGCGCTTATGGCTGTTGCTGCTACAGCATATTTGTCCATATTGGGTTCAAGGGGGCTTAGGAGGCTTGCAATAGAAGTTTTTGAAAGAGCACATTACGCGTGTGAAAGGTTTAAGGGGGTAAGGGATGTTGTTGCACCATACTTTTCAGGAGAATTCTTTCAAGAGTTCACTTTAAAGTTTATTGGAAGGGATTTAGAGGAAATTTATAGGAGGCTTTTAGAAGAGAAGATTATACCCGGATTTATGCTAGAAAAATGTTTTCCTAAACTAGAGAATGTTCTACTATCATGTTTTACTGAAATACATAGCATAGGAGATGTTGAAAGGTTTGTTGAAGCGGTTAAGGAGGTAATGGCTTAATGTTTAGGCAGGCTAGATGGAGTGAGCCACTATTAAAAGAGCTTTCAGAAGAAGAAGGCGAGGTTGAAACCTTCAAGTTAAGAGGATTTCCTGAAAACATGGTTAGGGATAAGCTTAACATACCAAATCTTCCAGAGTCAAGGGTTGTTAGACATTTTATTAGACTCTCACAAATGAACTTTGGCATTGATTTGGGAACATATCCTCTTGGAAGCTGTACAATGAAATATAATCCTAAAGTTTGTGAAAGGATAGTTTTGAACTCGAAGCTTAGGATGATCCATCCTCTTCAGCCTCAGGAAACTTGCCAGGGAATACTGCAGATACTTTACGAGCTTTCAAGTTATCTGGTGGAGATTACTGGAACGTCTAGGGCAAGTCTTGTGCCAGCGGCTGGAGCTCATGGAGAATTTGCTGGAGCACTTATGATAAGGGCTGCGATTAAAGAAAGGGGGGAAATAAAGACAAGGAATGAGATGATTATACCTGATTCGGCTCACGGAACAAATCCTGCGAGTGCAGCGATGGCAGGCTTTAAGGTGGTAAAGTTGCCTTCAAACCAGGATGGGCTAGTGGATGTTGAAGCGTTAAAGGATGTTGTTGGAAAGAATACTGCTGGAATAATGTTGACAGTTCCTAACACGCTTGGACTATTTGAAAAAAATATTGTGGAAATTGTTAAGATTGTTAAGGAAGCTGGAGGATACACTTACTATGATGGAGCCAACTTGAATGCACTATTGGGTAAGGTTAGGCCAGGGGACATGGGATTCGATATCGTTCACCTGAACCTTCACAAGACTTTTGCTACACCACATGGTGGTGGAGGGCCTGGGGCTGGACCCATATGTGCTTCAAGGGAGATGGAGGAGTATCTTCCAGTTCCACTTGTAGAATATGATGGTTCCAAATACTTTCTAGAATATGATAGGCCTAAGAGTATTGGGCTGGTCAGGGGATTCTATGGCAATATTAGCGTACTCGTTAAAGCGTACGCTTACATTAGAATGTTGGGTGATGAAGGGTTAAGGAAAGTTTCGGAGAGGGCAGTATTAAACTCTAACTATCTTTTCTCTCTTTTGGACAAAAGATTTTATGAGACACCCTATGGTGCAAATTTGCCTAAAAAGCATGAGTTTGTTGTAAGTGTTGGAAAGGTTCTCAGAGAAAAGGATGTTACTGCAAGAGATATTGCTAAAGCTTTACTCGACTACGGTGTTCACGCTCCAACAACATATTTTCCACTGATTGTTCATGAAGCGCTAATGATAGAGCCTACGGAAACTGAAGGATTTGAGGAAGTGGAAGAATATGCTAGAATATTGAATGAGATAGCGTGCAAAGCTTACGAGAAACCTGAATGGGTTAAGGGTGCACCATATAACACTAGTGTGGGCAGAGTTGATGAAGCGAAGGCATCACATCCTAGAACAATGTGTCTCAGCTGGAGAAACTTGGATAAGGTTTAAACATGCTAAAATATTTAAAGTGCTAAGGGATGGCTAAAGTATATTTTGAGACATACGGTTGCTCCTACAATAAAGCTGACACGAGGATAATGGAAAATTTGGTTTCAAGAAAACATGATATTGTAGACGAGATAAGCTTAGCTGATGTGATAGTTTTAAACACATGCTATGTAAAGACTTCAACAGAACATAGGATTGTGAACAGGATAAAGGAGATAGCTTCAAAATATCCTGAAAAGAAGATGATTATTGCAGGCTGTATGACGGTAGTGGACAGAGAGAAGGCTATAGCATCAAACCCTAGAGCATCACTAGTTGGACCACAAGACATTGACAGGATAGTTGAGGCTATAGATAAAACGCTAGAGGGTGAGACAGTATACTATATTTTGTACAAGAGGCTTGATAAAAGTGCTCTACCAAAACTTTGGAGAAAAAACGAGGTTATAAGAATAATTCAGATATGTGAAGGGTGTGCGGACGCATGCAGATACTGTTGCACAAGGCTAGCGCGTGGACCAATATTTTCATTTAAAATAGAAAATATTGTAGAAGAGGTTAGAAGAGGTGTTCTAGAGGGGGCGAAAGAGTTTTGGTTGACTGCACAGGATACAAGCGCATATGGAATAGATTCTGGAGAAAACCTTGCAGAATTGGTGAAGAAGGTTACGGAGGTTAATGGACAATTTTATGTTAGAATTGGGATGATGAACCCACATCATACCCTAAAAATTTTAGATGAGTTGATAGAAGCGTACAATAGTCCAAAAGTATTCAAATTCCTACACCTTCCAGTACAGAGTGGAAGCAACAGGATTTTGAAGATGATGAGAAGAAGATATAGTGTGGAGGAGGCTGAACATGTTATAGAATCTTTTAGAAGAGTGTTTCCAAAACTAACCTTTGCAACAGACATTATAGTAGGATATCCTGGCGAAGAGGAAGAGGATTTCGTGAAAACGTTAGAGTTCCTGGAGAGAACTAGACCTGATATAGTGAACCTTTCAAAGTTTGGTAAGAGGCCTGGAACTGATGTGGAAGTTGTGAAAGGATACGATATTAGGGTTTTAAAGGATAGGAGTAGAAGAGCTTACGAGCTTGTAAGCAGACTACAGCTTGAGGGTAACAGGAAATGGATTGGGTGGAGGGGAAAAGTTTTGGTTGACGAGAAAATTGGAGGAGACAGTGTTGGAAGAAACGAGTACTATAAGAATATTGTTTTGAGACAGGATTTTGAGCTTGGAACCCTTCTAGAGGTTGAGGTTATAGATGCAGCTCCACATTTTCTTCTTGGAAAGGCGGCTTGTACGACCAAAAACGACATTTTACGAAATTTTTGAGACATAATTTTTTTCTACTGGAAGTTTAAATTTTTAGTCCTATACCGTTAATTCCCATGTTGGTGAAACTTGGCTTGCGATGCAAAAGCATGATTTTGCAATAATCGGAGTCGGTACAGCCGGCAAAAGAATATTAGAAAAGATCTCTTACAAAATTTATGACGGAATATTATTGGCATTAGATGATACAGAATGGGAGTTAAGTGGTAATAGGGTTAAAGAGATAAGATTGAACGTGAATTTTGAGAGAACCTCGAAGAAGATTAAGTTGGAAGCATATAAGGTTGGAAAAAGTTTGGTTGAAGAAGTTGATGGTGTTAGAAATGTTGTTATAGTCTCCGGCCTAGGTGGACTATTCGGTTCATCAGCAGCCCCAATCGTCGCAAACGTGTTGAGAGAGTCAGGTAAAAGGGTTTTGGGAATCTCGATTATGCCATTCAAGTTTGAAAAGAGTAGACTATTTAGGGCTGCGGTAGCGTTAAGAAAGATGAAGATCTCATGTGATGGTGTAATTGTTATTGGCAACGGCGAGTTTATTGAGAAGGCTCCTAAAACACCTCTATTCAAGGCCTACGAGCTTGAAAACGAGTGGATTGGAAATTTTATTTCAAAATTGTTTGATAGAGAGAATATTTATGGAATAAATTCTGGAGAAACCTTTAGACTCGCTTCTCAAGGAAACACTGTGCTTGGTGTTGGCGTTGGAGAGGGTACAGGAATGGCTGAAGAGGCTACAACAAGGGCAACCCTTTCCCTGAGAAGGCAAAGTGGTTCAGACGCTAGAGAAGCCCTAGTCTATGTTGTCGGATGGAAAGAAATTTCTTTAGGAGATGTTTCAACAATTGTTACAACATTTAGGGGGATAACATGCTGTGAGGGGGAGATTAAGGTCGGCTATTACCCGAATGGTGAAAGAAGCTTGACAGTCTACGCTTTAGCATCTGTTACTGGAACAAAGTTTGATGAATGGGATCCTGTACAGAAGATTTTAAAGGACAGGGAACTGGACTTTGACGTTTACGCTGACATGAGTGTAGAATGCGAGTTTTCGGGAATAAAGGTATTGGACTAATGTATTTTCTTCAAGATCCTTTTTGCAGTCAATTTAATCGTATGAGTTAACGGTCTTCTGCTACCATATGGTAAACCCTTCCCACAGAAAACCTTTTCAATCGCTTCATCAACTGATGACGCTTCTACTTCAACATAGCATAGGCCAACATCCTCTGGAATGTGAGCGTCGCTTCCAGCAACCATTGGAATATTAAGCTTTTCTGCAAGAGAAAATGCTTTAGAAGAAGAGCTTTTGAATAGAAATGATGCAGAATTATATACTTCTATCGCGTCAGGAAAAATTTGTCCCCCACTTCCATGAAAGATTCTATCAAATGGGTGAGCCCATATAGCATATCCTCCAGCCTCGTGAGCCACTTCAACAGGATTTTGGTAGGCTGCTCTTGGATTAAAGTGCTTTTTTGGAAGCACGCATACGACATGGCCTACAAGAGTCCTCAACTCTATTGCTGGAATAAGGTGAACCCCGTTAACTTCCAAAATTTCTTTCAGCGAAAACTTGTCATGGTCTGCTATTACAACAGCATCTATATTCCTTCTTCTAGCAAAATAGGAGATTTCCTGAAAGGAGCCTACAGCATCATCAGAGTTTTCACTGTGCACATGAAAGTCTATCCTATATTTCATGTAACCTTGCTTCCTGCCTGAACAGGCTTGTCCGGTATAAGGAGTGAAACTTTAGATGGATCATGTCTATCTATTGCAGCCAAAAGCATGACCTGGCTTTCAAAACCAAACATCTTTCTAGGCTTCAAGTTCATTACAGCAGCAACCATCTTATTCAAAAGCTCTTCAGGACTATAGTATTCTGCAAGGCCTGCAACACAGCTTTTAACGTCGCCGCCGAAATCGATTTCAAGATGCAAAAGTTTTTTTGCACCAGGAACCCTTTCAGCTTTCACGATCAACCCAACCCTTATATCAAGTTTTGCAAAATCTCCAAAGTCTAGTAGACTCAACTTCCACCACCAGACCTAAACCTTTCAAGTGTACTTAAAACTTCCTCTTTAGAAAGCTTCCTGAAAATGGGTGGAAAACGTTTTATATTGAGGGGATACTTGAAATCGGATTTCACACCATCCCATCCAGTAGACAGTATGGGCTCATGTTCTGAAAGATTCTTCCACAAAATTTCTGAAGTTGAAGGCATTATCGGATAAAGTTCTACAGCTAGAACACGAATTAGCCTCAAAAGAGAGTATACTACAGAGACAGCCTTTGGAGGATCCTCCTTGAAAAGCTTCCAAGGTTCCTTCTCGTTCAAAAACCTGTTACCTTCCTCAGCCTGATAAAGTGTTTCTTTTACCGCACGCTGTATCCTAAAGTCCTCATATAGTGAGGCTATTCCATCATGCCTTTCGAGTGCAGATTCAATAAACCTTTTACAGTCTCCGTCAACTTCAGGAGGAGATTCAAGCCTCCCATTACAGAATCTTTCAAAACATACAATTGACCTGTTTACAAGATTACCTATAACATTATTAAGGTCATTGTTAACCTTTTCAATAAAAAGGTCAAGTTTAAAGTTTACGTCACCACCTTCAGGCCTAAGAGATAGGAGGACATACCTCCAATAGTCTGCTGGAGCAACTTCAAGGGCTTCGTCAATCCATATTCCAATGCGCCTGCTTTTAGAAAACTTTTGACCCTCAAACATTAGAAAGTCAGTTGAGTCTACAGCGTATGGGAGATTATAGCCTTCTCCTGTTCCAATAAGCAGTGCTGGCAAAATTATTGTATGAAATGGAATGTTATCCTTTCCAATAAAGTAGACTGTTTTAGAACCTTTATCGAACCAAAAACTTTTCCACCCATCTGGGTCACCTAACCTCTCAAAATATTCGATTGTAGCTGAAACATATCCTAGGACAGCCTCCATCCAAACATATATTGTCTTACCTTCAGCACCCTCAAATGGGGCTGGAATACCCCATCCAGAGTCTCTTGTAAGAGACCTGGCCTTTAAACCTTCTTTAACAAGCTTTAGACTGAAACTTCTAGCTATATCTGAAAGGTGAATGTCATCCCTCAAAAGGTACTCTTTAACCTTTTCACTTAGCTTTGGAAGGTCAAAAAACCATTGTCTAGTCTCCTTCAGGTAAACTGGACCACGGCATATTACACATACAGGGTTTACAAGAAGTTCTGGCTCAAGAGGTCTACCGCAGCCATCACATTGGTCGCCTCTAGCGTTTTTGAAACCACAGTATGGGCATTCGCCTTCAACAAACCTGTCAGGGAGAAAACGCTTATCCCTTTCACAGTAGTGAACCTTTTCAGACGACTCATATATGTAACCGTTCTTCTGAAGTTTAAGGTAAAAGTCTTGCACAAACTTTATGTGAACAGGGTTTTCTGTACGAGTATAGTTGTCATATGAGATATTCCATTTTTCGAAGAGGTCTTTTATTCTTTTATGGTTTCTGTCAGCAAATTCTTTAACAGAAAGCCCTGCCTTAAAGGCTTCAACTTCAACTGGTGTACCATGCTCATCTGAGCCAGAAACATAGAGAACCTCGTGACCCTTAAGCCTAAGATATCTAGCGAAAGCGTCGCCAGAGAGTATTGAGCCTATCATGTTACCTAGATGAGGGGTTACGGAAGAGTACGGCCAAGCTGATGTCACAAGCCATCTAGCCAAGAGCCTTCAACCGGCACCATTCTATAAAGGTCAAGATTATAATGTTTCCTAAAACTATTTTAAAGAGCACCTATTCTGGAAACTAGGCTTTCCTTAACCCTTTCAACCTCTTCCAGAAAGCTTTCCATGTCTACGCCCACTACCTTTCTGTCTTCGACGACAATTTTTCCGTTAACTATAACGGTCTTGACATCAGATGCTCTAGCAGAATATATTAGGTGAGCGAAGATGTCGTGAACAGGCCTAGCATGTGGTATGTTAAGGTCCAAAAGTACGATGTCAGCAAGGTAGCCTGGCCTTATTGCTCCAAGGTTATCGTATCCAAGAGCCCTTGCACCATATTCTGTCGCAAGCTTAAACACTTCCCTTGACGGGAGAAGTGTTGGGTCACCATGCAAGCCCTTAACTAAAAGTGGAACAATCTTCATTGTCTCAAACATGTCTAGAGTGTTATTTGATGCAGGCCCATCAGTTCCAAGAGACACTGTTAAACCATTTTCTATAAGCTTGATAATGTCAGCTACACCCATTCCAAGTTTAAGATTGGATACTGGATTAATGGATGGCTTTACATCAAAAGCTTTCATTACCCTAACATCTTCTTCGGTTAAATGTATGGTGTGGGCCATAACAAGGTCTCTTGAGAGCACACCCAGCCTAGAAAGGTAGACTACAACCCCTCCTGACACGTCAACGTTGAAAGCTTCTTTTACAACAGAAGCTTCTTCCCTAGACTCAGCAACATGAGTGTGTAAAATGATCTTCCCCCTTTCACCGTAAAGGCTGTTTAACTTCTTTTGAAGCTCAAACGCCATTTTATAGGAAAATGGGCCCGTAGAGTATGGGGCGTGAGGACATACACTAACACGTAGGCGACCGTTGTCTCTACCATGCCATTTTCTAGCCATTTCTTCAGTAATCTTCAAGCCTGATTCCACAGTCTTTTCGAAGAAACCGTGTCCAACAGTAGCCCTTATTCCAGCCTTCTCGAACGCATGCAGTTCACTTCCATCTTCCGAGTAAAAGTACATTGAGTTCAATGTTGTGACTCCAAAAAGAAGTGACTCGTATGCTGCAAGCTGAGCTCCTATTTCAATATCCTTTGGAGTTAGAGTGGATTCAGCAGGCCATATTCTCTTGTTCAGCCAATCAAATAGTGGAAGGTCTTCAGCATAGCCTCTAAATATTGTCATGGCAGCATGTGTGTGAGTGTTTACTAGGCCAGGTATTACTGCACAGCCTCTTGCATTAACACGCTCAAATCCTTGGAAACGTTTCCTTAACTCGCTTGAATCTCCTACTGCAACTATCCTATTACCTTCTACAGCGACAGCGCCATCGAATATAACCTTGTCTGACACAACTATTCCCCCATCCACGAGAAGGTTCATGTGGAACCAGCCTCAAGAACTTTTATTGCTTCAAAAACAAGCTTCTTAACCTTCTCCTGAGCCTTAACCATTATATCCATAACCATTTCATGAGATATCTGGTTGATTATGCCTGCAGCATAGTTTGTGACAATAGCTATAGAAGCATATTCAATTCCAGCCTCCCTTGCAAGAAAAACTTCTGGAGCGCCTGTCATTCCAACAACATCAGCTCCTAAAATCTTGAAAGCCCTAATTTCGGCTGCAGTCTCATATCTTGGACCTTCAGTGCAAACATATGTGCCCTTTTGGTAAACTTTAATTTGCAAGCGTTTACTTGCATCAATTATGGCTGACCTAACCTTATCAGAGTATGGGCGTGTTACGTCTGTGAAAACAACTTTACCATCATCTCCTTCATAGAATGTTGACTTCCTAGACTTTGTGAAATCTATTATCTGGTCGGGAAGCAAAAATGTTCCCGGAGAAAATCTCCTATTTAGGGAGCCTACAGCATTTGTTGCAATCGCATACTCTACACCAAATTTTTTGAGAGAATATATGTTTGCACGATAGTTTATTCTATGAGGTGGAACAGTGTAGCCTATACCATGTCTTGGTAGAAAGAATAGGCCGTCAAAATCCCTTACAGAATAGAGTTCAGCAACACCATAGGGTGTCTCAACCTCAAACTTTTCAGATAGTTCGAAAATATTTCCCATACCCGTTCCAGCTATCACAGCATACTTTGAACGCATACAGGGGATAACATTTAACAAATATATTTCCCTTACTATCAAAAGGAAAATAAGCTAAAGGGGGAGAAAATTATTATAACTGGGACTGTATAGAGCATTGCAGAAGAAGATTGAGCCTATCATATGATGAGCTTCTGAAAAGGTTAAGGGACAAGGCTAAGCCAGTGGAAACTAAGAAGGAGTGGAGGCTGGAGCTTCCTAAAGTGGACATAATATGGCTTGGAAACAAGACCATAATAAGAAATTATATGGAGTTCCCCAAGATTCTAAGAAGGGACCCTAACAAGTTTCTAATGTACTTGGCTAAAAAGCTTGCAGTACCAGCATCCCTAGACGGAGAAAGGGCAATACTCATAGGCAGAAGAGATGAGAGGACTATAACGGCTGTCATAGAAAAGTATGTTAACGAGAGGGTAAAGTGTCCAGTATGCGGAAGCCCCGACACAACCCTTACTAAAGAAAAGAGGCTCGAGTTTCTAGTATGTGAAGCATGTGGCAGCAGGTCTCCTATTGGTGAAAAGTGATTGACTGAAGAGAAAAAGTATATTGTTCGTGTAATAAGCGCACCACATTATAAGATTGTTAACGTCTGCGACGAAGAAGTTTTCGGACTCACCCTAGAAGAGGGTGGGCTCGTGATAAGAATTTCAAAAGAATTTTATGAAGGGGAAAGGGTTGGAGAAGATGAGCTTCTAAAGATTTTGAAAGAATCTTCGATAATAAACCTAACTGGAGAAAGATGTGTTTCTTTGGCAATAAATAGTGGGTTCGCGCACAAGGATGCGGTTAAAAAGGTTAAAAGCGTCCCATTTCTTATGATATTCAAGTTTACGAGGTGGTAGGTTTGGGAAAGAGGAAGGTTTTAAGCGAGGAAGAGTTGAAGGAACTTGTTCTCCCAGCGGAAGGGGAGCTTTTAGGGGTTGTTGTAAAGCTTATGGGAAGCGACCACGTTCTCGTAAAGTGCACTGATGGAAAAACTCGTATTGGAAGAATTATAGGCAAGCTTAAGAGAAAGATTTGGATAAGAGAAGGTGACGTTGTACTGGTTGCGCCATGGGAGTTTAAAAGTGATGAAAGAGCTGATGTCATATGGCGCTATACTGTAGCACAGGTTGACTGGCTTAAAGCAAACGGGTACCTTCCAGAAGAGTTGTAAAATTGATGGAAGAGGAATTTTTTACAGAAAAGGAGCTTAGAAGACTCTTTAGACTGACAACACATGGAAAAAAGAAGATGCTTGTTGAAAGAGATAGGGAAGAGGAAGAGGTATTTGAGGAAGTATTCGATAAGAGGACGATGATGACATTATATGAGATTGTGAAAAGGAAGGTTATTTATAGGCTAGATGGAGCTATAGGCTCTGGAAAGGAGTCGAAGATATTTCATGGAATAGACTATAGTGGAAAAGAGATTGCGGTAAAAATATTTTTGACGACAACAGCAGAGTTCAGGAAGAGGTTACCTTACATTATAGGAGACAGGAGGTTTGAGGAGGGAAAGAAGGGAGGTTATCTTCTTATAAAACTTTGGGCTAGAAAAGAGTACGTTAACCTAGAGGCAGCATACAATAGTGGAGTAAATGTTCCGAAGCCGATAACGGTATTAAATAATGTTCTTGTAATGGAGTTTATAGGAAAGGATGGGAAGAGGGCTCCACTACTTTCTGAAGTTGAGCCTAAAAAGACAGACTATTTGAAGGTGGTTAGAATGATAAGAAAACTCTATTCTAGAGCAAAGCTTGTACATGCAGACCTTTCAGAACACAATATCTTTAAATGGGGTTCAAAAATATACTTTTTCGACTTCGGCTCAGCCGTCGAGTCAGGACACCCAAACGCTCTAGAATTTTTGTACAGGGACATTAGAAATGTGAACAGATTCTTTTTAAAACATGGTATAGAAGTTTGGAATGAAGAAAGGATATTGAGGGGGGTAATATAGTATGATGTTAAAGATGGAGGTAAAGATTCCAAAGGACAGGATAGGGGCACTTATAGGAAAGGGTGGAAAGATAAAGGAGGCTATAGAAAGAGAATGTGGTGTGAAGATTGAGGTTGACAGTGGAACAGGAGATGTTATAGTTTCAACAGAGGATCAGGCGAACCTTGTAGGCTTAAACAAGGCCTTAAATATTGCAAAGGCAATAGGAAGAGGATTCTCTTACGAGAGAGCTAAAGCTTTATACGATGACGAGTACATGCTTGACATAATAGACTTAACAGACTATGCTGGAAAGTCTGAATCAAACCTTGTTAGAATAAAGGGGAGGATAATTGGGGCTGACGGGAAGGCTAGAAGGATCATAGAAGATTTAACAGACACATACATTTCAGTATACGGTCACACTGTTTCAATAATAGGTAAGGCTGACGATGTTAAGGCTGCAAGAGAGGCTGTAGAGGCTTTGGCTGAAGGAAGCCTACACAAGACAGTTTACGAGAAACTTCAGAGGAGAAGAAGTAGGATGAAGCTTGAGAGGCTGCAGCTTTGGGAGAGAAGAGGAGAAGAGTTTGAAGGAGACATTTTCTGAAATATCTCCAAGCGACTTCTTTTACCGCAACAGAGACCTTGCAGGGTTCACGAACCCCGCCAGAGCACTATATTCCACAGTTAGAGAGCTTGTAGAAAACTCTTTAGACGCATGTGAACTGGAAAGCATACTTCCAGAAGTCTATGTTAGGATAACAGCATATGATCCATTAGAAGAAGCTGACCCAAAAAAGTATGTTATAAGGGTGCAGGATAATGGTCCAGGAGTGGAGCCTGAAAGGGTTCCAGAAGCATTTGGTAAAGTATTGTATGGTTCAAAGTATAAGCTTAGACAGTCTAGGGGAATGTTTGGCTTAGGGGGGACAATGGCAATATTATATGGCCAAATAACTTCAAACAAGCCTGTTACGATAGAGACTTCTGTTGACGGTGTCAAAAGATACTATTATAGGCTCATGATAGACATTGAAAAGAATAAGCCCATAATAGTTGAGAAGAGGGTTGGCGAAGGAAACGGGTTAAGGGGTACTGTAGTGGAGCTTGTGATGGAGGGAGACTATCTCAGGTCTTCAACAAAGATACAGGAATATTTTAAGCAGACAGCACTAGTTGTACCATATGCGAACATAACCTTCATAGAGCCAAGTGGAAAAATATTCTATTTCCTGAGAACTACAACGGAAATGCCTCCACCGCCGAAGGAGACACTACCACACCCCCACGGAATAGACGTGGAGTTTATGAGGAGAACCATAAGACAGAGTAGTGAAGAAAACCTTGCAAAATTTCTTTCAAAAAGATTTCACAGGGTTGGGTTAAAGACTGCAATAAAGTTCCTACAATATGCTGGAATAGACCCTAACAGGAGCCCAAAAAGCCTATCAGATGAAGAGATAGTTAACATGGTTTCAGCAATGCACAGGTACGAAGAGTTTCTACCGCCGGACGCAGGATGCCTTTCACCTCTAGGAGAAAATATACTTGCAGCAGGAATAGTTAAGGAGCTCGCACCAGAATTTTTTACGATAGTTACAAGACCGCCTTCAGCGTACTCAGGTTACCCGTTTATTGTGGAAGTTGCACTAGCATATGGTGGAAAAATTTTAGAAAACGGGATAAAACTTTACAGGTTCGCTAACAGGATACCCCTACTATATGATGAGGCATCAGATGTATCTTGGAAGGTGATCCACGAGGAAATAGACTGGAAAAGGTACAGGATACCTCAGGAGGCACCTATTGCAGTGATAGTGAACATAAGCTCTACAAGAATACCCTATAAGACAGTGGGCAAAGAATATATTGCTGACAGGCCTGAGATAGAGAAGGAGCTTAAAAACGCTTTAAGGGAAACCTTAAGAAAACTTTCAGCATACCTTTCAAGAAGGACTTCAGAAGAGCATGAGAAGAAGAAGATAAACATGTATCTAAAATATTTGCCCCTTATAGCGAACTTTTCGAAGGAGCTTGCTAAAAAAAGTAGGCCGCCAAACTATAAAAGACTCTTAAGCAAAGGCGAGGAAGAAGGGGGGCAGAAGAAGATTGAAGAGTTCACCGACGGCTAGAAAGAGAGAAGTTCAGGAGATGCTGAAGGTTCTTGGAGAAAAAATATACTATCAGATAGAAAACGGAGTGTTTCCTGAAATAGAGATGCCAAGTAGGTCAGTTAAGAATATAGTCTATGATGAGAGACTGAAACAGTATGTTGTTGGAAAGAATAGGGTTAAAAGGAGTTCAAAAAACATTAAGCACCTAAGACCATTCACTCAAACAATATGGCTAGCATTTTTTGTAGACAAGCTTATCAGGGAGGGAAAGACTTCAACACTCAGAGACGTCTACTATTCAGCACAGGCATTCGGTATAGAGTTCAAGGACCAGGCCGAATCCGATGAGATAATAACAGACCTTGAAGCGCTCCTGGGAAGGGCTAGAGAAGACTATAATGTTTACCCTGAAGAGAGGAGCGCAATATACGGTGACCTAACAATAGAGTATACGACACCAGGACATGAGGGAAAAAGATTAAATCTAGCATCACATCCAGACGGATACCTTATAGGTCCAAGCCTGAGCACAGCAGAGCTTGTTGAAACTTCAGCAAAAATGGTCTTCGCAGTTGAAAAGGGTGGACTATTTACAAGATTTGTTGAAAACAAGGTTCACGAAAAATATAATGCTTTAATAGTTGATACAGCGGGACAGCCTCCTAGGTCAACAAGATACTTTCTAAGAAGGCTGAACCAGGAACTTGGCCTACCAGTTTACGTGCTCACGGACGCAGACCCATACGGTATGCACATTTACATGGTTATAGCTTCAGGTTCAGCTAACGCGGCACACCTGACAGAACTAACTGTGCCAACAGCAAAATGGTTGGGTGTAACTGCAACAGACATAGAAACGTATAGGCTACCACATGTTAGGCTAACAGATGAGGACATAAAAAGAGCTTACGAGCTAAAAAACGATCCAAGATACAGGGATGAAAGATTTCAGAGAGAGCTTGATGTATTTCTAAAAAAGCAGAAGAAGGCTGAGCTCGAGGCCTTCGCAAAATATTCTCTAGACTACATAGTTGACAAATATCTACCAGACAAGCTTAAAGAGTTAAAAGAGTTATAGGAAAAGTTAATATCTTTATAGAAATGCTCCAACATAGTATGGGGAAAGAGGAGGCTGAAGCAAGATTAAATTTTCTGACAAAAATTATTGGACTTATAATGCTCATGATAGGACTGTTCCTAGAATATGGTATAATGACGACAACAATGTATCCACCACTAGCTGGAATGTTTCAAATGATAGCAATAATCTTAATAGTTGTAGGAGCAGCCTCTCTTATAGTAAAAATAGTTTAGAAGAATTTTTTTCAATTATAAAATAAATGGGGGGTTGGGCGAAGGATAACCCTACCTAACCTCCTGCCTCGTAAAAAGCATGTATGATGCTATAAACAGTAATACTGTTACAGTAACAAGAACAAGTATGTTAGGCCACGCGGAAACAAGGTTAACGGCAAGAGAAGTTGAGGCAGATGAGCCAGGAGAAACGGTTACCCCTCCACCAGCTCCAGCACCAATTCCAGCATAAACTCCTAAAACGTATTCAGCAATCCTAGTGAAATGGTAGTTTGGAGTAAAACTGTTTATAAGCGAAGTTATCTGGGCTCTAGCAATCATCTGAGAAGTGTACTGCTGCATTTCAGGAGGCCTAAAAGTTGTCATATTGGTTCTAGTAATATTCTGTGGCCTAAAGCTTATGGGTACAAGGGCTGACGCGACAAGCAAGGCTAGAACAGGTATTATGAAAGCGAAAGCAGCCCAAAGTATTACAGCAACTATAATACTCTGTGAAGTCCTTCTAGAGACTGTTGAAAGGAAGGCTGATATGGCATAGTATGCCATTGCAAAAAGAATAGAGAATATCATGAAAAGAGCTAGCCTGATAACGTCTTCACTGGAAGGTGTTATACCTAGTGCGACTATCGCTCCGCCAACATTCACCACTGAAGCCACTAGGACAGCTAAGGAGACAGCTAAAGTTGCTGCAATAAACTTTCCATTGAAGACCATGTCCCTGTAAATCGGCTGGGCTAAAACAATCTTTAAGGTACCCTTTTCTCTTTCACCTGATATAACGTCAAAGCCAAGTGCTATACCAACTATTGGAGCAAAATATGACATTATTGTGACAAGAGAATAGGCTGCTGAACCTAAAAATCCTCTAGGCAGGGCACCCTGTCTAATGGATGATATGCTAATGTAAACTGTTGTCTGAGCAACAATAACAAGGAGCACAAATATTGTTACGAGTATAATAAACCTTTTACCCTTAACTATGTCAGAAAACTCCTTAGATGCGACTGTGAAAACGCTAGGCATAAGATATCCCCTCCCTCCTATAATATTTTATGAAAAGGTCTTCAAGAGAAGGATGCTGAAGCTCTAAAGTTAGAATTTGGATATTGTATTTGGAAGAAAGCTTTCCAATATCCGCCCTAACATCCTTTTCCGCCACAACATGGGCAGTCTTACCCTCCAGTCTAACACTTTTAACTCCAGAAAGGCTAGAAAGTGCTTCAGCGAAGGCTCCGAGTTCGCCAGAAAACTCGATCTTTATCTTGTACCCTTCTTCGGCCATAAGCTTTTCCAGAAGCTCTCTAACCTTACCCTGCAGCATAAGCCTACCAGAGTTCATTATAGCAATCGAGTCACACATTGGACCGACTTCAAATAGGAGATGAGTGCTTAACATTATAGTTTTACCTTCCCTATTCAATTTTAGAACAAGCTCTCTTATAGCACGAGCACCCTCTGGATCTATACCGGCGGTAGGCTCATCAAGTATGAGAAGCTCAGGATTCTTGAGCAGGGCCTGCGCTATACCAAGCTTCTGCCTCATACCTCTAGAGTAGCCTCCGAACTTCCTGTCCCTAACATCAAGCAATCCTACAGAGGATAAAGCATCTTCAATACGCTTTTTCCTCTCATCCTCTGGAATATCGTTTAATGCGGCAACATAGTTTAGATTCTCTTCCGCGGTAAGGTGGTCGTAGAAGCCGAAACCTTCTGGCAGAAGACCCACCTTCCTCCTAATTTGTAGAGACTCCTTCACAATATCGTATCCAAGCACCTTTCCTGAACCTCCTGTTGGAAGTGTAAGCCCAGTAAGCATCATGATCAAAGTTGTCTTTCCAGCACCATTTGGTCCAAGAAGGCCGAAGATTGAACCTCTTTCAACCTTAAGGTTCAGGTTATCCACCGCCCTAATTTCCTTTCCCTCAGAACGGTACACTTTTGTCAAGTTGAACACTTCAATAGCATATTCCAAACCCTTTTCACCTCCTACCAAATTTTCTGTAGATAAAGAATAGGCCAACGACAGCTAAAAGTAGCAGGACAGACGCGTAAATAAGCCAGCTCATTTCCTGAAGAACTTCAACCCTCAAAGTGAACTGTTTAGCCTGTGTCTGGTCAGAGACTACAGTGAAATCGATGTAATAGTTTCCAGCGTTAACATCAGACTGTGTTTGAATACTTATAGTGAATGTCGACTCCCCGTTAACCGGCAGAGAGTATACGAGCAAGGGGTCAACTGTTACAGTGAAGCCGTCTGGAACATTTCCAGTTAAAACCTTCAAGTTTGTTATATCCTGGCTTCCAGTATTCTGTATGGTCAACGAGTATGCACCCTTACCTCCAACATTCAGTGAAGTGTAAAAGTTCTGGTTCGCTACCGTAACATCGTAGAGGCCGAGAACATTTAATGTAAGTGATAGGCTCTTGCTCACATCAGGGCTTGAAATTTGCACGGAAAAGTTTTGTGGACCAACCTTTACACCCTTTGGCACGGATACGATGGCATAAAATTCTTTAGCCTCTCCAGCGCCAACATAAACCTTTGTAATCTCCTGCTTAGAAGAGTCTTCAAACCATCCTCTAAGATTCTGAGCAAGACCTTCTAGTGATAGGTTAAGAAGCTCCTTCGATGAACCAAAGTTTGTAACCTTCAACTTGAACCTAGCGTTTGAGCCAGCGTACACGTCAACGTATGGGGGGGAAGCTTCAAACCTTATGTCGGTTAAGGGATTCTGTACGTAAACTGAAAGTGTTATTGAATCGGAAACCGATAAAGAGTATGCTTTAACGGTTATATTGTATGCTCCTGCCAAAGTCTCAGGAGATGTTGTGATGGAAACTGTTAGGTCAACACTTTTTCCACCATCAAGGAGGACTTCAGAAACTTCTTCGCCAGAAGATGTTTTCAGTGAAAGGCGCCAGCCATTCGGTAAAGTGAAAGAGAATGTGAAACGCTGTGGTATGTCCATTATGTTCTTTAAACTTAGCTTAAAGTTTACACTATTCCCTGGACTAACAGGCTTACCTGGAAGATCGCATGAGAGAAAACTTCCTTCTAGAGGTTTTACTATAATATTGTATGATAGGGTGGACTCTATTGTACCACTAACAGTCAACTTTACAGTCCTCTCGCCTAAAAACGAGTCTGGGACAGCTACTTCAAGCTGTAGGTTTAAATTTGAGTTTGGAGAAACCATTATACTCGATGTTTCAACATTAGACTGTGTCAGGATCCTATTCTGCCACCCACCAGCGTCTACAGAAAGTTCTAGAAACTCAACCCTGTCTCCAAAATTTGATATAGTAAAGGGCAAAAGAATTTTAGAGCCAGGATATCCAACAATGGATGCTATTGATGTCGAGACTTTAACAGTCTTCTGTAAAATTATGTCACCTAAACTGATGCTCGAATATTGTGGGACAATATTTCTTGTAACCTTCATATAACCATCTCTTGAAAAGGTTAATGTTATTGAAGAAGATTTTGGAAGCGTAATATTAAATGAGCCGTCTTTAAGCGTGTATGCTTCGGCAACAGTTGAACCTTCTGAAGATGAAGCTTTAACGTATACGCCATCTAATGGGGAACCGTCTTCGTCAACAACCCTTCCAATGACATATGATGTCGGCTGAGACTTCACCCAAACAGTAAAGTTTAGTGTAGAATTCACTGTACCTGATGCGGTAAGAGACAAATTATATCCTACATTATAGGCAGTTGTGGTTGGAATTGTGATTTCAAGTATAAGGGATAATGTTTGGCTTGGAGAAACTATTACATTTAAAACTTCTCGTCCAGAATCCAATACTCTTGCAACCCAATCCTGTGGCATACTATAGTAAAATGATATGGTTTCAACATTCCCGCCAACGTTTGATAATGTAAAGGGAATGGTTAGGGTTTCTCCTGGGAAAGTGGAGAGGCCGAAGTATGTTGTTGAAAGTCTAATGGCCTTAGAAAGTGTAATGTTACCGAGGTCTAGGTCAATAGACTGTAGGATAATATTTTTTGAAACCTTAGCATAACCACTTTTAACAAAATATAGCGTATATGACCCGTATTCGAGGAAAATGTTAAAGTAACCGTTACTGGTGTAGGTTAAGCCAGCGAAGGCACCATTTTGTGTATAGACTTGAACTTGCACATCATCTAAAAGGGAACCGTTTTCGTCAACCACGATACCGTGAACAGAGCCTTGAGGTTGAGCAAAAACTTTCACTGACACGGTTGTAAATAATATTATGGAAACGGTGCATATTAGTGCATATAATAGAGGCCTTGAGAAGTTTAGGCTATGGGACAAAGGATTTCACCTCCAAAGCCTGTCCCGCTACAGTCACTGGCCAAAGATGCAGTAGACACAGCAGCATTAACTAACACCGTTTTCAAAAACTTTTATAAAAAGTGTATAAAATAGTTTTTCAAAATTATACCAAAATTAAACCAAACAGAATACAAAAAATTTTATTCGAATAAAATTTTTCCAGTATAAGATAAAATAGTGGAATGGAAAAGATTAATGGGGCCCTAGTGGTCTAAAATGGCCTCCAGCACAAACCCTATGAAATACCTGTTCGGATGGCTTTTCTTAGGCACAAGAGGGGGGGCTACTAGGGCTAAGATAATAAAGGTGTTGAGGGAAACACCTCAGAACGCGAACCAGCTTGCAAGCACACTCAACCTCGACTATAGGACTGTGAGACATCATCTTGAAGTTCTTCAAAAGAATAGGCTAATAGTTTCAGCAGGGGACAAGTATAGTGTCACATACTTTCTTTCACCCCTAATGGAGGCAAACTATAAACTTTTTGAAGAAATTGTGGACAAAATTTGGGAAAAGGAAAAAAAGGAGTGGAAATGATATGTGGAACCAGATGAGCAAGAAGACAAGATTTTGGCTTCTGGCTGCAGTATTAGCTGTCGTAGTTGTAGCCGTAGCAACATTTGCTACGTTAGGTGGTGGACGCTTTTATATGCCGCCACCATGGCAGCAGAGGCCTCCTAGAATTATTCCAGGAGATATAGAACTATATTATACCGTTAAAACGGTCATTTCCACAGTTAATATTACGTTACTTGTTTTTCTGCTAATGAACTATGCTATAATGTACTCTGACACTAAATCAGAATTCCTTATAGGCTTGATAATATTTTCACTAATACTATTGTTTCATGCACTTTCATCTAATCCGCTCGTTTACCAGTTTTTTGGATTCCACGCCTTCGGCTTAGGCCCTTTCGCAATGCTGCCTGACATTTTCACGCTTATAGCCTTAATAGTTCTAGTATACTTAACCTTCAAATACTAGACTATTCTTTAAAAAATTTTAGGCCAGCCTTTTCAAGAATTTTAACAAAAAGTTCATTATCCCTACACATTAGGTCAGCACGATAGTGTAGCAGAAAATAGTATTGTGCTGGATTAAAGTATCCTGAAATCTTAATCTTTTCACAAAATATTTTTGCAAGCTCTTCCCCCAACAAGTTTCTGTAAACTTCTTCAGCCAACTTCAACCTTTCATCTGTAACCTTAACCCTTATCCTATCATATTTTTCGTTAAAGGCCTTCAACAGCTCTTCATCAGACGGTTCAAAGTATTCTTCATTAGACACTATAATATTGTATCCGAGCTTCTTCTGAGGCTTAGGCCTAAAACTAGGATATCCAAGACACACCAGTATTATGGGAAAAACCTTTTCAGGAAGCTTGAGAACTTCTCTAACCCTTTCAGCAGACTCTATTATTGTGCCAATATATACTGAGCCTAAACCAAAAGATTCCGCAGCAGTACAGACAGTCTGCGCACAAACCGATACGTCGATGAAGGCAACCCAAAAGTGCCTAAATGATTGTGCCGCCGTAAAAGGCGCATCAGATAACCTTGCCCAACGCTCAAGCCTATGAAAGTCGAGACAGAATATTAGAAGTACTGGAGCCTTTGAAATAAAATTTTGAAGACAAAGTTCAGCAATCAACTTTTTCCTGTTTTCATCTTCAACCCTTATTATGGAATATGGTTGAAGGTTTCCAGCTGAGGCAGAATGCAGTCCAGCTTCAATAACCTTTCTCAAAACATTTTCAGGAACCTTCTTAGAGAGAAAGCTTCTTACACTGGAACGCTCAAACAGAAGCTTTAAGGTTTCATTTTCATAATTCCTCTTACCGGAGCCTTCGTCAACAAGCTTGCCGTCAAATGTTAGAAAGGACCCTTCACTCATTGAAGCAGGCTTAAAGAGTATGTGAATTTAAATATTGTCATAATTTTTTTGCTTAACATGTTTTTATAACTTTGGTTAAGAGGATATATAGTGTTGCCATCCAAAGAGGAGTTTAAAAAGATAAGGTATCTAAACCATCCGGTTAGGAAGAGGATTATAGAACTTTTAGGGTCAAGGGAAAGCATGTCTTTTACTGAAATGAAGAGTGAAATGAATTTGCCTGTTGGAACATTATACTATCACTTGGACGTGCTCAAGGGATATGTTTTACAGGATGAGGATAGAAGATATTATTTGAGCAAGGACGGAAAGAAACTTTATGACATGCTCTCTAATGCAAGTTCAAGCTTAAAGATTAGGGAGGCTAAGACAATATTTATTCCAAGCTGGTTCTTTCCATCGGTTGAAAGAAACTTTATAGCAGCTCTAACATGCTTCACTTCCATCACACTTATAGGTGGAATCCTATCATATTTTTCAGGCTACACACTTGTAATAGAACATTATGGTATCTCAATATTCTCCAGCCTAGTTGACATAATATTGTTTCCAGCAAGCATTATCACCTACATGCTTTACACATTTATTGTGGGAAAGGCTTTTTCTGAAAGAAGGGTGAGCTTAAGCGGTGTTCTTGCATCATCAATAGCCTATGTACCAATCCTGTTTCCCTTAGCGGCTGCAACAATATTATATAATGTGCCGGAAAACATTTTCAAGATAGCATATCTTATCATAACAGTTACAGCTCAGGTTGCTTCAACAGTGTTTGGGGCAGCATACTTTTCAAGCATATATGGTATGAGGTTTGAGAGGTCACTTCTTGTACAGATAATATTCTACATAATTTCTACAATATTCTTTTCATTCCTTCAAACATTAAATCTTGTAACAGAAATTTAAAAAAATTGGGGGTTTAGTGGAGCGTTTTCAAGATCTTTGGCTCCACAATCATTTTACGTGCAGCTACAATAATAACACCAACTATTGCCAGAACAGCTACAGTAGTCGCTAGAAGAGTTAAGCCTGGAAACACTGGAGTAGGCTGAACAAGTGAAGCTGGAAGCTGGTATGCTGGAATATCCTCTATGCTTCCAGATAAAACACCTATAACAGGATCGTGGACAATTTTATCACCATGTGGATAATTGAGTTCAGTATAGTTCATCATTTCAGAACGTGAGCTTCTAGTATAAGCTTTAACCTCAGCGGTTTGGCCGTCTACGGTGGCTGAAGGAGCCCATGTAAAGTATGCGTAAGCGTTACGTTCCTTCACAACCTCTGTAGTATCACTATAGTGGATTACTGAAGCAGACCCTGAAACGCCCGTGAAGGATGTTATGAGGGCAAGCCTGCTTTCTGTAGAAGACCATGGAAAGTTTTCTAAACTAAAATCTATCTTAGCCTCATATGGTGAAACTGGAGTGCCATCGTTTAGGCGGACGCCGGTGTTAAATAATTGTGTTGTAATATTGTATGTTGCACCTCTATCCTTTGCAATCATTTGAACCTTCCAGCCTTGAACACCATCTTCTGTTGTAATTTTTGTTACTGTAAGCTTCCAGTCGAGCTTTGCAAAGTTAACATACTGTAGTCTTGTATCATTATCGTTCTGTTTGTATATGCCGTCAATATTTTTGTCAACATATTCTATTAGTCCATAGACCTTTAGCATACCGTTTACCCAGTAAAGTGTCCTGTTACCGTCTTCTTTCGTATAGTTGGCTAGTGCAGCGTAGATGGATGGTGTTCCTTCACTGTGTATTCTAAGTATAAAAGATTGTACACCACCCTCAGTCTTTGTTGAGACAAAGTTTACATAGTTTGGTCCCCTGTCAAGGAATATAATACGTTTTTCATTAAACATCTTCTTGACACGCTCAAACCTCAGCTCCTGCATTTCCCTCAATCTTTCCTGCAACTCTTTAGCCTTCTTCTGCATTTCTGAAGCCTTGTCGCTTTTAGCATAGGCTACGTTTAAGCCAACAACTGCTAGAGATGAAGCTAGAAGTATTGCTATAAGTGCTATTGAAGCGATTTTTGCAAAATTCTTTTGAGCCATAGCCATCGGATCACATATTATGGATAAGGGTATTTAATAGGAAATGTTCTAGAAAAGTTCTAGAATTGTTCGAATATGGTTCTTGTATTATGTTTAATAAATTGAACAGTCTATGCTTTCTTGTTTTTGATGCACTATATTTTTGGGACCCTGATTTTTAGGACACCTTTTTTAAAGGATGATGTAGCCCTTTTAGGGTCTATCTTGTGAGGCAACTTTATCACCTTTCTAAAGTATTTGTATTCTGTCCTCTTTTGAGCAAACCCCCACCTGTCAAACTTTATTGCCCTCGAACATTTTGCCATAACAAGTAGAGCGTCTTCAGAAAACCTTACTTCAATACTTTCTCCTTTCACGTACGGTAGGTCAACGTATATTTCGAAGGCATCATATGTTTCCCTTACTTCAACCAGAGGCTCCATACACCCTTCAATATGATCCCATAGTGAGTCGAAATCTTCTGGGAAGCCCATGACCATCACCTATACATTAGTGGAAGCTCACCCTCCACGTTCCTGTATGCGCCTGAAGCAACCCTTTCAGTTTGCCTAAGAAGGTCTCTTGCTTTTAAACGTATCTCTTCCGCGTTCTCAAGCAATGGTTTAACGTCAACATTAAGTGAGAGGATAGAGTTCAGTGAAGTTAAAAGTTCTGCTGCAGCACCAGGGTCAGGATATTTTAGGAAAGATTGTGCAACCAAAGCTATAGCAGGCAGGCCAGCCTTCAAACATTCTTTAAGGAATAGGGCGTATATTCCTGAGATAAAGCCTTCCTGTAAAACTTCAATCTTATGCTTTGAAAGCATTTCAGCATACTCTTTCTTTGACACTACCGCGTAAACTTCAGGCCTTTCTATTTCAAGCCTATTTTCTACGGGTATACCGGTTAAAGCGATAAGCAGTTTAGCGTTCAAGCTCTTAAGCCATTCAACAACCTTTTTCACAAGAGAGTTTAAGACTGTAAGAGGCAAGGCTATTTCTGAAGTAAATACAATAAGCCTTTCATTACCATAAACTCTTATCGGATGAAGCAGTTCACCATTATGCACGACCATGATGGGTGGAAGAAGAGGTGTTTCTATGTAGGCAATCTCCTCCAAACCCAGAGATTCTATAAGATGCATTGACGCAATAGCTCCAGCTAAGCCTACGTCAGGAAAGCCTTCGACGGCAACAGGCTCAGTAAACTTAACATCCTTCTTCATCACAATTTCTAAAACTTCTTCAGACATGAAAGTTCACTTACTCAATTACATTAAATAAACATATTATTTAATCTTTAAGTGTGTTTAAAGGAATTTTTAATTAATAAAAATGACCATTAACCTAGTTAATTTTTCTTAGTAAATTGTATTAAAAAAAGGCTTAAACAATCTTAAATTAATTTCATGCAATAATGCAGCGTGAATCTACAGTAAACGCCTTCAGGGTTTCAATAACATACGCTATAACCACCTTTCATATTAATATTCTTATTTGATCTTTTTAAGCTAAAAAATAAGCCTTTCATCACTTATTGAACGGGAACTTTTTAAGGGAATAGTGTATGTTTCAGTGGTAAGCACGTTAACATATGCGCTTTTGTAAAAAAACATTATATTGGGAAGATATTTAGAAGGCCTCTTTTCTCCAGAAAGAAATGGAAGAATATTTTTAGAAATTTGATGGATTTGTAAATGATTATATTTTATCCATCGATTTCTCTTGAAGCGAATCATCTTTTAATATGATTATTTCTCTACCTTCAACTATTGCTCTCGTAAGCTTTTCTCTAGCCTCTTCAACA
This sequence comes from Nitrososphaeria archaeon, assembly GCA_049969935.1. Lineage (GTDB taxonomy): Archaea > Thermoproteota > Nitrososphaeria > JACIWG01 > JACIWG01 > JACIWG01. The sequence goes on along the minus strand of JBMFNX010000020.1, from coordinate 2,546 downwards.
AGTCTCCAAACAGTATTCCTTGATACGTTCATTCTTGCACCAGCTTCTTGACAGGAAAGCTTCTCTAGTTCAATGAGTTTAAGGGCTTCAACTTCAGCTAGGTCAAGGTAGACTGGTTCAATATTTTTTGATGGAAAGGGTTTGAAACTTTCTATCACTGGTATGGAGGAGGCTATTATCGGCTTCGGTATCCTGCCAGCAACACCTCTTCTTCTTCTCCTACACCAGCATGGGCACATGCTTTACGGGATATGTCACAAAACTTATATACTTTACCACCCAGCACATATGGTGATGTATCACAAAATATATTTCCAGTTCTTGAATCCGAAAACGTTTCTGAAAAATGCTGTAAACCTTGTCCAAATTATCTTTAGGACACTTGAGAGGTGTTAGACATGAGTATGTCTGAAGGTTTTTTGAAAAGGTATCTTCCAACAATAGTGCTGCTGCTTGCCATTATAATATTCATGATTGGAACATTTTTGTCAGGCAACTGGGTGCAGAAGGGGGCGCCTCAGATTTCATTATTTAATGGAGTTCTACTGATTTTTGTTGGATTGGCGGCTGGATTGCTTGGAGGGCTTATTGGCACTGGAGGGTGTAGTGTTATGCTTCCAATTCTACACTTTTGGCTTGGGTATCCGGCTCCACTTGCTATTGGGACAACATTGTTTGCTGTAATTTTTACGACACTTTCTGGAGCCTACGGGCATCTTGTTAGAAAGAATCTTGACAGGAGTGCAGCCTTATGGATTGGTGGGGTTGGAACTTTAGGTGTTCTTGTCGGCTCATGGCTTTTCACAATACTTGTTGAACATGTTAGTATATTGAATCTTATACTTGGTATTGTATTTCTTTGGCCATCTTATAGGATGATTGTTGAGGGTTCAGGAATTGCTAAACCTAAATCTGTTAAGCAGGAGGAGAAGAATATTCCAGGGTCAAGAGTGTGGATGGGTGTTTTCGGGTTTATAATTGGTGTCTTGACAGGTATCGTTGGTTTAGGCGGTGGATACGCTCTTGTTCCTGGACTGATATACTTGTTTGGTGCACCAGTTTATGTTACAATGGGAACATCTTTGGCTTCAATGATCCCGTTAGCTGTTGTCGGTGGAGGGATTAAAGTGGTTCAAGGATATGTTGCTTTAGGCGCTGGTCTTATACTTGCAGCTGGAACTGTTGTAGGTGCACAGGTTGGCGCCGCAATAATAAAGAAGTTTAAACCTAATATTCTGAAACTGATATTTGGAATATACTTCCTTTACGTTGCACTCAAGTTTATAACAGGCTACTTTGGCATCATGATATGGTGAAATTTTATGACAGACTTGGAGATGATAAAACGTTTTCAAGAGACTCAGAAGCGTGTTAGGGAAAACATGGGTAAGGTTAAACATAAGATTGCAGTCATAAGCGGCAAGGGAGGAGTTGGAAAAAGCACTTTCACAGTAAACCTTGCAATAGCCTTTGCAGAAAAAGGGCACATGAATAGGGTCGGCATATTGGATGCTGACTTCCATGGGCCAAGTGTTCCAAAAATGCTTGGAGTTAAGGGGCAAATGATTCAATCAGATGATGGTAGAATACTTCCAGTGATCGGCCCAATGGGGATAAGAGTGGTTTCTACAGAATTCATATTACCTGATGAGAACACTCCAGTAATATGGCGTGGGCCTCTGAAGATGAATGCGATAAGAGACTTTCTTTCTGAAATCTCTTGGGGTGAACTTGACTTCCTGCTTATAGACTTGCCTCCTGGAACAGGTGATGAGCCTTTAAGTATAGCACAGCTTTTGCCAGACTTGGATGGTGTAGTAGTTATAACAATACCGTCACAGGTTTCCCAGTTGGTTGTGAGAAAGTCTGTGAACTTTGCTAGAAGACTCAATCTGCCAGTGATTGGGATCGTGGAAAACATGAGCGGCTTCATATGCCCAAACTGTGGTGCAAAAGTTGACATCTTTCAAGCAGGAGGGGGGAGGAAGATTGCTGAAGAATTGAATATACCATTTCTTGGAAGCATACCAATAGACCAGAGGATATGTGAGGATGCAGACAATGGTAAACCCTTTATTCTAGAACACAAAGATTCACCTGCTACAGAAGCGTTCATGGAAATCGTTGACAAAATAGAAGCGTATCTTGGAACTCGAGAAATGTTGGGAGGTGAATAGGATGGCTAAAGTTGTTGTTCCAATAGTAGAAGATAGGGGATTAGATTCTAGGATAGCTGAACATTTTGGCAGGGCACCATATTTTGCAGTCGTCGAATTAAATGATAAAGGTGAGGTTACAGAATTTAGGGTAATATCTAATGTTGGAGAACATTTTGGAGGACCAGGATACACTCACGACCACATTCTTGAGTTAAAGCCTGAAGCTATAATCGTGTATGGTATGGGACCTAGAGGGTTAAGCACATTCCAAAGCCGTGGGATAGCTGTTTTTAAGGCTGAAAAAGATACTGTGAAAGATGTTATTACAGCATATGTTAAGGGAGAGCTTAGAGAACTTACTGAAGGCTGTGCTAGGGCACGCCATCA
>JBMFNX010000019.1:0-33962 GCA_049969935.1 Nitrososphaeria archaeon | reverse complement strand
GAGGCAGAGAGATGACTTCGCACACAAGATATCAAACAATCTTGCCAAGGAATATGGCATAATAGTCTTTGAGGACTTAAACATCAAAAGCATGGTCAAGAACCATTCTCTCGCATCAGCAATAATGGACTCCTGCTGGTACAAGCTACGCCAGTTCACCGTCTACAAGGCGGAGAGGCGTGGCGGGCGAGTAATATTCGTCAACCCAGCAGGGACGTCGCAGAAATGCTCTGGATGCAGAGAGATGGTTCAAAAGCCTCTATCTGAAAGAGTCCACATGTGCCCAAAATGTGGACTTGTTCTGGATAGAGATGTTAACGCAGCAAGGAACATCCTTGCTCTGGGTCTGGAACAGGCCCTCACAGAGACTGAACCTCTACTTATCCATAAGAGGATAAGCAAGTTCAGCCGAGGAAGTGAGAAGCCCACGCCATTCAGACGTGGGTAGTTCACCGCAGCCATCTGAGCAAAATTTTATCTCTCCCTATCTCCTACCTTTTTTCTCGACAAATTTTTCCTCTATTTTCCTATCACATGTTTTACAATTTTCTTCATACAACTAATACACTTAGTTTTTAAAGAAAAATGGTTATTTAAATATTTCATTCTTTAAAATTTTATGTCATATTATCTTAGTGTTTAGCTTATTAAATCCAATATTTTGTTACCGAGAGCTTCGTTTGCGGCTAAAATGCAGCTTATCCTCCCATTATATGATAGGTCTAGCTCATTTTCTATGTTAAGTAGTTTAAAGAATGCTCCAGAAGTTTTTGCCATATGTAGTGATGATGCGATGTCTACTACTCGTAGTCTTGGATAAAGTTCGATAAAAGCGTCAAGGTTTCCTGTAGAAACGTATGCTGTTTCTATTGCGGCTGTGCCAAAGAATCTTGGATATTTTACATGTTTTAGAATCTTTAACAGTTTTTCACCATATCTACTGTCTTCTATTCCATAAACTCTAGGTATCACTGTGGCCAATGTTATGGGTAGTTCTGTCCTAGATGATGGCTTTTTAACCTGTCCATTAAGGTAAACATTTTTTCCATCACAAAATATTATGTCTCCTGTAACTACATTTATTACACCCGATAAGATTATGTCAGAAAATTTATAGCTTTTTGAAATACATATGGACACGCTATAGCATGGTATTCCTCTAACCGCATTATTGCTTCCATCAAGTGGGTCAACTACTGCTATAAGCCCTCCACCGTTAACGTCTATTTTTCCAGACTCTTCAGATATTAAAGTAAACCCTATGCCACTTTTCTTAAAATCTTCAAGAATAGCCTTTTCTGCCTCATAATCAATATTGTATGTTGTGTCCCCGAACCTGTTTTCTCCTAAGCTAACAATCTCTTCTCTAGAATTAATTATCTTATTGCGTGCGTGTTCAAGTGCACTTATTAATGTTTTACTAAATTCTTCTATGCTCAAGACGCTTATGGTTCAAATTTTATGCTTAAATCAATTTTCCTAAATTGGATTCTCTCTTCTCCACTATCAACTTCTTCAATGTAAGCTGATGAAAATATTATTTGAATAAGTATTGTTGAAACGATAAAATATTTTATCACTTCCCGAGTATGCCACAATATACTTCGTTATCTAAACTCGTTTGCTATACTTAAAAATTTTGCTTTAAACAACTTTTTTATAACACTAGACTTAAGTCGCAGGATAATGGCTTACAAGAATAGGGTTGAACTGATACCCTTAAAGTTTCGAAGAATTGAAGTGGGCGAGGATGTCATAGAAATTTTATGTAGTCTTATAAGGAGGAATAGGCTGAAACTTAGAGATGGCGACGTATTTGCTATCGCGGACAAGGTCCTAGCATTCTATGAGGGCAGAATTGTAGATTACCAGAGTATGCCTGTTTCAGAAGATGCCATACGGTTAGCTAAAAGGTACAATTTGGAACCTGGTTTCGTGCAACTGGTCCTAAATGAGTCAGAAAGGGTGTTTGGTGGTGTAGAACGTGCGATACTAACCTTAGCAAGAGGCATTTTGATGGCGAATGCTGGTGTAGACCATAAGAATGCTCCTCCAGGTAAGGCTGCATTGTGGCCAAAAAATCCTACTCTTCTAGCATATAAGATAAGGGTTGAGCTAGAAAAAAGGTTTGGTAAAAGGTTGGCTGTAATCATAGTGGACAGTAAAGTTAACCCTCTAAGACGTGGAACAGTCGGTATTGCCATCGGCTTCTCTGGACTGGTGCCAGTGATAGACTGTAGGGGTAAGGAGGACCTTTTCGGAAACTCTCTTAAAATAACATTCATGAATGTGGTCGATGATTTGGCGGCTATGGCTCACTTGCTTATGGGTGAAACTATAGAGTCAACACCCTTTGTTCTAATAAGAAATGCTCCTATAACCTTAACAGAAGAAAACTATTCTGATGAAGTAAAAATTTCTGAGAACGATTGTCTAATATTAAATAGTCTTAAAGAATATTATTGTCCAAGGACGGGGGCATAAAAATATAAATTTTCCCGTCTGCAAGCAAATGTCTGTTTGGAAGATAGAAATCTGTCTGAAATATTTGAAGTTGTAGGGGGAAAGTTAAGGACAAACTTCGTATTATCGCTTAGAGATGGTCCATTAAGGCCTGCACAGTTGAGCCAGAAACTTGATGCCCCAATATCCAACCTCTATAGAATATTTAATGAGCTTAAGCACGCTGGTCTTGTTGAATCCTTTGAAAAAGATGGGCTCGTCTACTGGAAGCTTACAGACTTTGGGATAAAGTGGATAAACGCTAACATTGAAGCTATAACCGGATCCATGGAAAAAAAGCCTAGTAAGGTTCAACATAGTAGAATGCATAAGATTCTATTATTCATGCCCATTTTTATTATAATATTTTCTGCCGTCAGAGCTGTTGTCAGTTCTGAACCGTTATGGTTTGTTGGTGGAATAATTCTTTCAACAATACTCTATATTATTATAGAAAAGGTTAAATGAAGTTATCCCTAATATCAAATATGGTGAATTTTTTGCAGAATAGAGAATATGATATTGTTGTTGTCGGCTCTGGTCCAGCTGGATTAACTTCAGCCCTTTATGCTGGAAGAAGTGGGAGAAGCTGCATAGTTTTAGAGAAGTTTTCTATCGGAGGCCAACTTTCTCTAATAGATGTTATAGAAAACTATCCTGGATTTAAGAGAATAAGTGGTCCTGAGCTTGCTAAAAGGCTAGAGGAGCAGGTGAGAGAATATAATGTTCCAATAAGGATTGAAGAAGTTACAAAAATTGTTGATAAAGGTGAGAGAAAGATTGTTAATACTGTTGAAGGCGAATATATTGGTAAAGCTGTCATTATAGCGACTGGTACAAAGCCGAAGCAATTAAATGTTCCGGGAGAAAGAGAATTTTATGGGCGGGGTGTATCATATTGCGCCTTATGTGATGGATACTTTTTCAAAAACAAGGTTGTTGCAGTAGTTGGAGGAGGCGACTCTGCTGTCAAAGAAGCTGTTTACCTCTCAAACTTGGCTAAAAAAGTTTACATCATCCATAGGAGAAATAGTTTTAGGGCTGAAAAGGAGATACAGAAGAAGGCTTTCGCAACCGAAAATATTGAAATTCTATGGTCAACGGTTGTTACATCAGTTAATGGCTCAAATTTTGTGGAAAGCTTGAGTTTAAAGGACCTTAAAAATAATAGAGAGTACACTTTACCAGTTGACGGACTATTCATATATGTTGGCTTCTCTCCATCAACAGAAATATTTGAGGGTGCAAAAAATGATGAAGGCTTTATAGTTGTCGATGGAAACATGATGACCTCTATTCCAGGAATTTTTGCCGCAGGAGACTGTGTGGTACAGTTTAAAGAAAGGGCTTGGGGTCAAATTTCAGTCTGTGTTGGCGATGGCGCTAAAGCTGCTATAGCAGCAGACGAATATATTTCGAAAATGTTTCCCGAATAAGTTTAAATTTTTGATGCAGGTAAGTGGATGATGTTGACTGAACTACTTTATCAAAAGGACAGTTATTTGAAAGAATTTGATGCAAAGGTTGTAGACGTTAGAGGAAACCGTGTAATGCTTGATAGGACAGCCTTCCATCCCCTTTCTGGTGGACTTGACTCTGACAGAGGCATAATAAGATTCGGTCCACAAGAATATAGTGTCTTACATGCCTCACTAGAATCTGAAGAAGTGGTTTGGCACGATCTTGACGTGACACCAAATTTTAGGGTAGGCGACACTGTTGTCGGCTCAATTGATTGGAGCAAAAGATACAAGATTATGAAACTTCACACGGCAGCACATATACTTTCTTCTATAATGTTTAACAAGTACGGTGCTCTTGTTACAGGTGGACACATAGATGCTGAGCACGCTAAAGACGATTTTAGTCTACAAACTTCTGATAAGACAGTATTCGAGGATGCCGTGGAAGAAGTGAACAAGGTTATTCAAAAGTGTATAGATGTTAAAATATATTTTCTAGATAGAGATGAGGCGCTGAAGATTCCTGGTGTAATCAAGTTGGCTCAACGTGCTCCACCAAACATCAAAATTCTAAGGATAGTCGAAATTCCAGGAGTTGATGTGCAGGCTGACGGCGGCCCTCACGTGAGAAATACAAGAGAGATTGGTGGAATCATGTTAGAGAAGGTTGAAAATAAGGGTAAAGGTCGAAAAAGAATATACTATAGGCTAAGAGAATAGACTTGAATTTTATTCGAACATGAGACGCCCGATAGTCCTTTTAACAGACTTTGGCGAGGGAAGCGTGTTCGTTGGCGAAATGAAAGGCTCCATATTGAAAGTGAATCCTGAAGCAGTAATAGTAGACCTAACTAATAGAATTCGTCCCCATGATATACTTCAAGCAGCCTTCCTGCTAAAATATTCTTTCAGATGCTTTCCAGAAGATTCGATTTTCTTATGTGTTGTCGACCCGGAGGTTGGTTCAAAAAGAAGTCCTATAGTCATTAGAACAAAAAACTATTTTTTCGTTGGACCCGATAATGGCCTCATGCACCCTGCTGCCTCCGATGATAAGATTATATGTGCTGTTTTACTGGAAAATAGAAGATATTTTCTAGAAAAAATTTCTTCAACATTTCATGGTAGAGATGTTTTTGCACCTGTTGCAGCCCACATTTCAAAGGGTGTTCCAATTGAAGACTTTGGGCCTACACTCAAGTCCATAAAAAGGCTTTCTATTGAAGAGCCACGATTAGATAGGGAAGGGCATCTTGTTCTCAAGGTAATGTATGTTGACGACTTTGGAAACATTATAACAAACTTGAACGAAAAATATTTTACAAGTCTCCTGGAAAGGAAACATTTTATTGAACCTCCAACAATCTCATTAGAAGTAGATGGAAACATTTACAGGGTTAAGCTGGCTAAATACTATTGTGAGGTTGAAGAGGGTTCACCGTTGGCGCTTTTTGACAGCTTTGGCCTGCTAGAAATTTCCATAAACAAGGGTGACGCGTCAAAGTATTTTTCTCTTAAAGAAGGTGACACTATTAGGATAAGGTTTCAGGAATAGAAAAGCTTAATATCAAATTGTGTATTCCCTACTTGCAGATATAGCTTGAGCCAAAGTATTCAAGATGTCACATGCCTACTGCTAGCAAACGAATTCACATATCTCCAACTACCTAACAGGTTCTATTTTTCAAGTACTGAATCATCAGTCCTAGAATACATGCTTGATTCAATATGGACTGTGTTTGATAAAATATTTGTTGTAACATCAAATGAACCCCCTCTCGAACTTATTGAAAGAATTAATAATGTTGGCGCAAGAGTAATAATTGTAAAATCCACGTCCGTTCCTGAAATGATAAAATCTTCTCTTGACAGCATAAGTTCACCAATAATTTTAATTGTAAGTGGTGACAGGCCTCTCATAAAACCAAACATACTCTTCACCATAGGCTATGGAATAAAAAATTTTGACTGTATAATACCAAAGTGGGCTAACGGCCAATTTGATACCCTTCTTGCAGCCTACAGGACTGAAGTTCTAAAAAAATTTTTATCAACTGAAGAAGGTTGTCTAAAATTTGATCAGATACCTAATATACTACAAAATGTATCTTTTATTCCCATAGAAGTTGATCTTAAACCCCTTGACCCTGAACTTCACTCCTTTATCAGGGTTAGAAGTTTAGATGACCGTGAAAGAATTGCAAAAATAATTAAAGAATAACATTTTGCGCACCCATTATCTTCTCTTTGCTCAGCACTCTATCCAGCTCAGGAGGCTTCAACATACCCTTACAAATGATTCGGCGAGAAAGCCTAGAACTTTAGTTCTGGAATAAGTCGCCGATAAAAAAAGGTTTAAATGTAATTTTGATAATAAAAGTTTTGGGCATGTCGCTCGCATGTGGTCCGGATGTCCAAATGCTGGAATAAGGCTCCGGACTGAATTGGGTGAGGGAGGCTCCAGCATATAGGGCTTGCTCAAGGCTTGAGTCCTGTGGAAGCCGTTAACTGGGTGGTGGCACACCCCTTTGCAGGCAGCCGCTGAACAGTGAGGGGGTGAACGCTGAAACGGACACGCTCCTAAGTGTTGAGGTGGTTGTGTGCAAGAATCTCCCGACTTCACTCGTGGAGAATGTCAAACGTTCTAAGGTATGATAGTATACTTCCATAGCCAATCTTCAACCTCATCTTCAAAAGAATTATAAGACCAATCTTAGATCACGGGATTGCCTTCACACTCTCTTATGCCAAGGGTGTTCAAGGTTTCATAAGATCTTCCTTTGCCCCGCTCAAGAACATATCTATCTCTCTCCCAATCCCCTCTTTGGCATACATCACCCCCCCACATTTATGGTGCTCATATATGTAACTGACGGTTGGTCAAACGATCCCCTTAAACCATGAGACGGGCTTTTCTGTCACAGCCATTAAAAATAAACTTTTTATAGCATATGAATATATCTCGTATTATGAGCTCTATAGAACCATTTGTTCTATATGTTAGTAAAAGGTTTGTTGACAGAGCTTCTAAAGCTTTTAGTCTAGGATTTCTTGTAAGAAAACCTCTATTAGAGATTCTGAAAAAGTTGAATGTAAGCTTCAGGGAGCTTGATCGTGATGAAGCTAAACTGGCTCTTGAAAGGCTTGGCGAATCAAAGGCTATCACTGTTTCCACAGGCCAGCTTCTTAAAGGCTTGGCATTAGCATTTTTTCTTCCAACAGGCCTTTTCATGGCCACATTAAAGAAGGTTTTTTACCGCTCTGGAGCCGAAACCGATGATGCTATAATATTGGAGTTTCTTGCTGAAATTCCTAGGGCGTTTAAGCCAACTCTATTTTATGACATTTGGCTGATTGTACCGAAAAGTGAGGTTGGGGCATCTAACACGATAAAGCTTGTTAAAGCAATTGTGGACAAGACTGAAGCCACCCCCTTAGATGAAAAAGAATGGGAGGACCTTAAACCGATTGTGGAAAAGCTTGGGAGTAGGCTGGAGGTAAGGGGTGTAACAGAAAATCTTTGGAAAACACTTTAATTTTCCCCACATTCTAATGTTTGCGATAAACTTTTTTAAAGGGTTCAACATGCATGCGGTTTTCTGAAGCAGTGTCCTCTCATTTATACTATAATTATCCAACATTTTTGTTACCAGAAGTATATACGAAGGGGGAAGTCATGATGGAGACTATTTTACAACATTATTATCCTATCACATTTTCTTGATAAAATTTGAACCAATTCTCTTTCTCTAGCGCTTAAACCTGAACCCTTGTCATCAGATAAGGTGTTTCCATAGTATGCGTTTGCTATAAACGTTTTAGAAGTCTTCATTATCTCAAAAACTTTTTCAATTTCACCTGCATGAAAATATATTGTTATATCGTTTACTATGAGGATTTCTGTAGGTTTCTCTAGAAACGATTTAAAGTATTTTTCAACAACTTTCCTATTCGATTCAGCTATATCAAGCACTTCTTTAGCATTCTTCCCCTCAAGCCTTGGCCCCCTTATTTTTTCACTGCAAAAATATCTAACGTTTTCGACTGCTCTAGTGTATGCTGATAGTCTTAATCCAATGTTTCCGATAGAAGGAGCTAAATCTATTACAGTTATATTCTTTGCAAACCCTCTTGAGACAAGTTCATCCAATATTCTTGCAGTTAATCTAGTTTTTCCTCTACCAACTTCTCCAATAATAAGGGTCTTCCTATTTAGGATCTCGTCAACCCCTATGTTAGGGTGCACCATTTACTCTCTATTCTCCGAAAACAAGCTTTAAAACTCCTATTCTGTTTAAGGCTAAAACTATGATTGCTCCAAGAACACATCCGCTTATAGAGCTAATTAACCACCCATAATATAGCGCTAGTATGCTGGTAAATACAACCTGCATGCTCTTTCGAGTAAAGGGATCTAGGATAAACCATGAAATTGTACCGCCAACAAGAACGGTTCCCACAGGCTCTGTTAGAGATGAAATAAGGATAGCCTTTTCTTTGCTTAAAAACTTTTTAAGTATCATGTAAACTAGTCCAACAACAATTCCACCGGGTATACCGCCCGGGTAGGCGAAAAACGATCCAGTACCCAACATGATTCTTATTGTTCCAACAATTAAAGCTACGAAAGCTGCCCAAAGCGGCCCCAACGTTATCCCAGAGAGCACGTTCACGAGATGCTGTCCAGGGAAAGCTTTTGTTAAACCCCATGGGAAGTAAAGGGGTGAAATCACTATCGCAAGTGCAGAATATACTGAGGCAAAAGCCAGTTTTCTCCTACTTTTCACCTTCAACCACCCTAGAATATTCCTTGGCTATTAGAACAACCTTCTCTGACACTTCAATAGAGTCTCTGCCCAAGACCCTTATCATAGGCTCCTTACCCACGTCTCCAGTATCATATATTATGTCAGGAACCTTTCCCGCCCTCAATATTGCCTCTCTAACCCCCCATGGAAGGCTCGCCCCCTCAACCTTTTTAACATCCTCAGGCTCCCTTTCCCTTTCAAAGTATGAAATTTGTAACCCAAGTTTCTTGCATACTTCTACAATCTTTGGCGAATACTTTATGTTCATGCAAGCCCTATATTGTGGATCATGTTCCATAGCAGTTAGAACAATTCTTGCAACATGTGATGAGGCGCCGAACTCTGGTCTTCCAACAGCCTTCACCCTATCCTTTAACCTTACAATTCTACCTGCCACACCTGCAACGTCCAGAACATTCCTTGCATAATAGTATGGTAAACTTTCAACAATATTACTCTGCACCTCAGGGATAAGATTAGAAACTTCACTGTTTTTTTCAAGAATATCAATTGATTTATAAAGCCTTTCTATTATCCTAAACTTTTCTGAATCAATGTACAGTTTTGCGATAGGATTTATTGGACCATGTCCTCTTCCAACATTTATTCCAAACTCAACCGCATACCTTATGAACTCTTTAGCCCTCATAACAGCCTCTACAACATCTAATCCCTTCGCCAGACATGCTGTTATTGCAGCAGAAAAGCCGCATCCTGTACCATGGGTTGTCTTAGTGTCAAATCTTTCACCCTCTACTTCAAAAAATCTTTCCTTATAGTAGAGTATATCTAGTGCCTTCTCTTTCGGACCAGCATGTCCTCCTTTAACAACTACAGCCTCACATCCTAGGGATGCAATCCTTCTAGCAGCCTCCTTCATTTCATCCACTGTAGAAACCTTTGTTCCCGAAAGGACTTCAGCCTCCATTGCATTGGGTGTAACAACCTTTGCCACTGGAATCAAATATTTTATTAAAGCCTCCTCCGCCTCCTTTTTTAACAATCTAGCACCACTTTTAGCAACCATAACTGGGTCTACAACAAGTGGAAAACCGTATTCTTTCACCTTTCTGGCAACAAGTTCAATAACTTCTATACGATGTAGCATTCCAGTTTTTGCTGCATCAACACCAATATCTTGCACAACAGAATCAATCTGCTTCCCTATCAAGTCTAAGTCAACATCACCTATCCCATACACTCCCATAGTGTTCTGTGCCGTAATTGCTGTAATAGCTACTGTACCGTGAACGTTGAATGCTGCAAATGTTTTTAAATCAGCCTCTATTCCAGCCCCTCCACCTGAATCGCTTCCAGCAATACTCATTGCAACAGGAATCCTTCTCATTTAATTATCACCTTTTTAGCGACAGTATATACTGTGAACGCTGTAATAAATGATGGTACTGTCCCACCAAGTCCTATGATATAGGAAAAGTACCAGTATGAAATAAAACCTAGAATCCAGGAAACTATTGCGACAAAGTTTACTCTATTTGTCGGCGACAAAAATGTTCTACTATCATATTTTCCACGATTTACTAGGTAATAGTCTGAAAAGGCTATTCCAAAGACTGGTATAAATGCTGCACCTATCAGTAGAAGAAACCATTCATACGCCATAATTGGAGTGGAGACCGCTATAATTGTTGAAGCGACTGTTATAATTAGGCCAATAAACCATTGTCTCTGTTTCGAAAACATGTTCTGTAAAGAGACTGCTGCAGAATATATGTCTGCGAAAGCATTATCTGTTTCGTCAACGAGCAGCGCAAGTAGTGCAATGTTTCCTAGGAGCATTAGTGCAATGGAATAGACGATACTTTCGGTGCCACCTATTAGGGCTAGGGCTGCGCCAAGTGTATAGAACCATACGTTTGCGAAAGTGTATCCCAAAAAGGTTCCAATGAAACCACCCTTTTTTGTAGAAGCAAACCTGTTATAGTCTGAAACAAGAGGCATCCATGAAATCGGCATCGCTACCACAATATCGAAGGCTAAAAGTAGGCTATCAAGTCCAACACTTTCCCAAGTTAGGTTGATTGGATGCTGTATGATTTGAAAGGTTATCCAGCAAGTGGTGGCAAGGCTTATCCATAAAGCGAACTTTTCAAGCCACTGTCTTATAACTATAAGTGGGCCGAACACCATCATAAGATAGCATATGATTGCAAAAAATATTATCCACAAAAATTTTGTGTAGTCGCCGAGAATCGGTCCAGAAATTGTTGTGGCAGCCTCACCCATTATTATTAGTTCAAAGGAAGTCCATCCAATCAATTGTATAACATTTAATATTGTTGGAATATATGAACCTTCCCTGCCAAAGGCTGGTCTCAAACTAACCATTGTTGGCACACCATATGATGTTCCAATAACTCCAATTAGTGCCAAAATCAGGCTTCCAACAATAGAACCTAAAACAATTATTACAGAAGCATAGGTGAAGGGTAACGAAAGGTCCCGTGTCAAGAGGGCTCCTGCCTGCAGTACAAGTAATCCGATAGAAAGGCTTGTCCAAAACACAAAAATATCAATAGCTCTTAGCTTTTTCAGATTTTCTGGCACAGGCTCTATCCCCCACTCTGGTGGAAGTCTTATTAGACCCATTTTCTATCGAAATGTCCTCTGAAACAAGCTATTATAAATTTATTTATAAATGATTTATAAGTTCATATAATGGATAAAGTTATAATAGTGTATAATACAATATTTGCCATCATGAAAAAAGTCGGTGTAGCATATGGTGAAGCATTGCTCTCGTACTCGTTTGGAATAGATCATCCAATGAACTTTTATCGGATAAAACACTTTTACAAAATGTTTGAGAAAGAATTTATTGATGGGTCAAAGTTAGATGATATACTGCTAATTCAACCTGTAATGGCTGGCGAAGAAATCATAAAATTATTTCATACTAAAGAATATATTGAATTTGTTAAAAAGGCTTCTAAAAGTGGTTTCGGGTATCTAGATTATGGAGATACTCCAGCATTTAAGGGAGTCTTTGAAGCATCATCATATGTTGTTGGTACAACTATCGAATGTGCCGAACATATTATTAAAGGTTCTGTGAAGTTCGCATTTAATCCAATGGGGGGACTGCATCATGCGAGAAAGGATTCTGCTGCAGGATTCTGCGTGTTTAATGACATAGGTGTTCTGATAGAATATTTGAGAAAAAAATATTCTATAAAAAGGTTCTTGTATGTTGATATTGATGCACATCATGGTGACGGTGTCTTCTACGAATTTTACAAAGACAAAGATGTCATCATAGTAGATTTCCACGAAAACCCTCGTACCCTCTATCCTGGAACCGGTTTCGAAGAAGAGAAAGGTGAAGGTGATGCTTTTGGCACAAAATTGAATATCGTGTTACCCGCAGGCTCCGATGATACAGTCTTCTACAAGAGGTTTGATCAAATTAAGGATTTTATCCTAAACTCTCGACCCGATTTCATAATATTTCAGTGTGGAGGTGATGCCCTTAAAGGTGATCCAATAACACATCTAAGACTATCTCCTGAAGTTCATTTTAATGTTGCCCTTTTCCTAAAAGATTTTGCTAGAAAGATAGAATGCTATGGTCCTCTTGCTCTTGGTGGTGGAGGATATAATAATATTTCAACATCCCAGGGTTGGATGAACGTAATTAAAGCATTTATCAGAGATTAATTATATCAGTGGTGAGATTGAAGTTAGGATGGCTGAATAAATTAGTGTTGTCCAAATAACCTGTTCTGTTATAGAATGTGTTTTAATGAAAATTGTTGAAGATATCAAGTCCAAACTTACCTGCAATATAATAAGCATGTACATTACTATTAGAAGGTATCCAACCATTCCAGTTGAAAATCCTAGTAGTATTCCAATTGAAATATAAAATAGTATAACACTTACAACTCTTGAGGCAATTTGAAAGGCTGTTTTAATCATGTTTCCTTTATCAAGTAAGCTTGTAAGTCCTCTATAAAATAGTTCATTAAAGAATGTGTATGGTAAAATTAGAACTGTGGCTAAAAGGAAGTAGTTCAGCCTATGCAGTGAAAGCTCTATGTTTAGAAAGTTTTGAAACATGAGAATGTAAGAAAAATATATTAGAGTAGAAAGTGTCAAAGACAATATTATCCTAGTTGCAAGCTTGTCTGTTCTAAAAAATTTTTTATAAAGTTCCCTAAATCCTATAGAAAAAAATTTTTTGTAAAAATATAATGTGGCAATAAATGAAATGATTTGTGTATAAAAGAATGCGAGAACAAAGTCTAAAATGAATAATGGTATAGTTGCATAAAATATTGTCTGTATTAAAATTGTGAATGGTGAAACAAGAAATGTTGTAACAAAATATATTAGCATCGGCCTAACTTCAGCATTCTTTCCAATATTATATGGTTCGGGAAGCTTAGATGAAATTATCTTGGCCGCTGGAAATATAATCGCATATGCAAAAATTGAAACAGAAATATATGCTACAACCCTTTGTAGTGTGAAAAATTTTTCATGTTCTATGCCATAGAATTTGGTTATCCAGTCCACAACCTTTTCCACACATTCACTACTGTATAATATTGTTATATGATCGTTTAAACCACTAACATAGAATTCTCTGGCATCACCTTCCTCAAAGCTACCGTACATTCTACCTACTACAGCATTTTCTAGTCCCGTAACATTTTCAAAAGATTTTAGACACCTTTTAACATTAACCAGTTCATCATTCTCTCCATTCAATACTAGAAGGTTTATTCTATCATCTTTATTTAAAACTTGACTGTTCGGATAGGCTCCTAAGAGTATAATACATTTAATTCTACTATCATTTTTTGCCAAAACCTGTGCATATCCTGCACCCATACTGTGGCCCACAACCGCTATTGAAGAAGCTTTAACACCAAATTCTTTAGCCTCATCCACAGCCTTCAAAAAGTCTCCATATGCCTCCGATATGTTCCCGTACAAGCTTCCTAAACTTTTACCATGTCCGGGAACATCATATGCTATCGCGAAGATCCCATTGTCTGCTAGAGCATAACCTATCATGTTCATCATTTCAGAACTTCCGCCAAAACCGTGAATTAATATAACCAATGTTCCTTCCTTCATGTTCTTAGGCAAGTATGTTCTATAATAAATTCGCCCACAATCTAAATTGCCTTCATAAACATTGAAGGCTTCATTAACCTTTAAAAGATAAACATTTAACAAAACTATTATAATGAAAATTGTAGCTACCAAAATTATATTTGGTTTTTTCAACACATTAAATGTTGGAAGTAAATGTATTTAAACTGATATTGTTAAAATTTATTTTTGTCTCCAACACCATTGTATGGTATGATAGAGTTAAAGGTTGTTGACATAGATGTTCCTGAAGGGGTTAACGTCATACTTGGTACAACACATTTCATAAAATCTGTTGAAGACATTTATGAGGCTATAGTGAATAGTGTTCCAGGAGCAAAGTTTGCTGTCGCCTTCTGTGAAGCCTCAGGGAAAAGGCTTGTTAGAAGTGAAGGCAACGATAAAGAGCTTCAAAGTCTTGCTGAAAAGAATGCGTTAAAATTATCTTGTGGCCACACTTTTATAGTTTACTTGAAAAACGCTTACCCGATAAACGTTCTTGAGAAGATAAAAAATGTTTATGAAGTTTGCTCAATCCATGCTGC
Organism: Nitrososphaeria archaeon; assembly: GCA_049969935.1. GTDB lineage: Archaea > Thermoproteota > Nitrososphaeria > JACIWG01 > JACIWG01 > JACIWG01. Next base: position 19,520 of record JBMFNX010000019.1, on the reverse strand, counting down.
TACAGCTAATCCTCTTCAGGTGATTGTTGCAGAAACAGGTCAGGGTCGTGGAGTTCTTGGTGTTGTAGACGGATTCACATCACTTGGAATAGAGGGTGAAGGGGATAGGAGGGAACGTAAAGAATTTTTAAGGAATATAGGGTACAAGCTTTAGCCCCACGTCTTTCTTAGCCAAAAAACTAGTTTTCTAGCTCCCTCAATATTTTTTTCCAACGTATAGGGGTTTATTTCATGTAATATCGAACTCTGTATGCTTGTCCCTTCACCTATAAGCTTTTTTCTTCTACTTTCCAGCTCCTCTATTATCTTTGGCTTATATTGGGGAATATTTTCTGCCATACATATTGTTTGATAGAGTTCAGAAACTGTTTCAATAAACCATACCGTTGCTATCACATGTGCATTTAGCTGTAAATGCTCCTTTATCGCATGCTCACATTTTCTTAATATCTCTTCGACTTTTGTTTCAGAAATTAGGTATGTTATTTTGTAGCCTTCTGTTGGAGGCAGCTGGATAAACTTGTATATTTCTGAAAATCTTTGTATAGTGTCCAGTGTTGAAAATATTCTTTTATAAGATGTTTGTGAAGCAAACTCTAGTCCTAAAAAGTTTGTTATGTCAACAAAATATGTTGGTTCACGAAGTAGAGGATTATCCTTAGCCTGCTGTATTAAATGTGATGGTGAAGTTTCAGTCTTGTTTAATAGGTTTAGAGCTCTGACAGCCATATATCCTATGCAGGTGATCCAATAGGCTGTTGAAGCATATGCTTCATGTTCATATGCTTCTTCACAATAAGCTAAGTATTTTGTCAAAGTCAAGACATGTTCATTATAAAGTTCCAAGAATATTTCCTTAGACCTTCTCGATGCCTCTTCCTTAAACCCTGTGAGAAGCAGGCTCGGATCATTTATTATGTTTCCTAACATAAGCTTATGCCAAACGCTATAGCTTTTTCTATCCTCAAGACTGTCGAATGAGACATAAAATAGGTTAACTATGTTTTCTCCTATCTTTCTAGAATCATATCCTCTAACATTGTTTGTAAATATCATGAAATCGTATCCGCATACTGGCCACTGCCATTTGGAGCTTCTGCAGCCAATTAATAGTATAGGGTTTTCTCCAAACTTTTCTAAAATATACCTTTTTACCTCTTCCACATTCCTTATACTCTAATAGGGTACATAAATTTTTTATACCAGAACAAGATGATGTTAAGATAAGCATTAATGTGGACCTTAAATTTTTGTTCTCGCATTTTGATGCCGGTTGCATGTTCAGCGTTATCTTGACATAATCGAACAAGATTTTAGAAAAGTTTAAATAACATATATTTTAATGTGTTGGCGTATTGTTCTGGTGAAAAATTTTGGAAAAAGAAAATCCTTCTGAAGGAGGCTACACCTACCTATCAGAGAAGTGTCCAAGATGTGGTAGGACAAAGCTTATTCTAGATAGTGCTAGAGGAGAAATATTCTGCAGCCACTGTGGCTTCGTTATCAGGGAAAAGCTTGAAGAGGCTGGGCCAGAATGGCGGGCGTTTTCTAAGGAGGAGAAGGAGGCTAGAAGTAGGGCTGGTGTTCCATCTTCTCTCGCCATGCACGATATGGGCCTCTCTACAATAATTGGGCAAGTTGATAAGGATGCTTCCGGTAAAAGCATTTCCTCTGCTATGAAGACAACATTTGATAGGCTTAGGACCTGGGATGGTAGGAGTCAAGTCCATGAGCCAGTGGACAGAAATCTTAGGCAAGCCTTCAGCGAACTTGATAGGTTAGCTGATAAACTTAGTGTTGGAGACGCAATTATAGAGAGGGCAGCATACATTTATAGGCAGGCTCTTGAAAAGGGTTTAGTTAGAGGCCGCTCCATATCCGCGTTGATAGCTGCCTCACTTTATGCTGCATGCCGTGAAACGGAAACTCCGAGGACCTTAAAGGATGTCAGTGCAGCCAGCAACATAAAGAAGAAGGATATTGCAAGATGCTATCGTCTTCTGGTAAGAGAATTGGAGAAAAAGATGCCTGTAGCGGATCCACTTAAGGCGGTATCACGTATAGCGAGTGCTGCAGGACTTTCTGAAAAAACAAAGAGGAGGGCTATAGATATAATAAATAGGACGAAACAGTCTCTGTCTTCTGCGGGAAAAGATCCTATGGGTTTAGCTGCCGCAGCCCTCTACGTTGCATGTGTTCTTGAAGGCGAGAACAAGACTCAAAAGGATGTGGCTGAAGCGGCTGGTGTTACTGAAGTTACTATTAGAAACAGGTATAAGGGGCTTCGTTCAATTTTAACTCCTGAAGAGCTAAAAGTTGTAGAATAGGATTTTTCAACTTTCCTCATATTTTAAGTCTTTCCAAGTGCTCTCTATAATTAGGTAATATTTTCTTTATATAGGGTAATGCTTCCATTATTTCCTCTTTACTCATGAACTGGAACTGATATTCTCCAGAATATGGTTCCGGTTCCCCTATCCTTTGAACAAATTCTATGTGCATGAATGGGTCGTTAGCCCTTATTGTTATTGGTGTACGCTCGTTGGAAAGGTTTACAACTTCTAATGCTAGTCTTCCAATAAATCCGCTATGAACTTTTGCCGCGTTTAGGAAAGAGAGGCCTAGTCTTCCGAACCTACTTTTTGCTGTCAAGTGTGCGACAACGTTTGTGGGAAGCATCACTATTTCTTTTGAAATTAGGTTCTTATGTTCTAGGTAGTTTAGGACCACATCCTCTTTAACTGTAAGTATGTATCCGTCTCCATCCAAAAGTTTTTCATCAAAAGGATATATTATCCGGTACTCTTTTTGAAGTTTAAACAATTCACTCTTTCCCAATATTGCCATATCCTATCCTCATAGAGAGGAAATATTTTAGAATATAAACTCTTTCATTTACATTTTCTTTAAAATTACTCTTGCTAACATAATTCTTAATACTAAAATCGTCCCAAGCAAGATTATTGTGAAATCCATTACATTGGAGAGTCCCATATTAACAAAATTTTCTTCAAAAATGTATAATGTATTACTATAATAGTTGAATGCCCAATGTATTAGTATTGCGACACCAATGTTATAGTAGGCGTAGGCTACACCCAACATTATTCCCGCAAAAGCAGCCTCCGTTGCCTTGCCAACTTCCCAGACAGATGATGGCATTATATGAGCAAGTCCAAAAAATGCTCCAGAAGCGAGAATAAGAGGCAAGAATATTGCCTGGATTCTTTTCTCATCATACTCTGTATTCTTAAGTCTAGACTTTAATGTTGGTATAGGTGAAATAAGATAGTCTATTAACGACAATCTTTTCCTCCAACCTTTAAGAAATATTATTGAAAATAAGCCGATAAGTGAAAGTCTAAACCCTATTTCTTCAGATAATGGTGCATGTGAAATAATGCACAAGAGTTCCGCTGGATTCATTTGTGGTAGGCTTCCAGTTTCTATTCCAACATTATATTGGATCCAGTCGACCACAAGCACTATAACCACTGTAATTGAAAAGATTGAGATTGCTGCTGTTAAATTGTTTGAGAAGGGGTCTGCAACGAAAACCCTTTTTTCTTTAAAAAATTTAGAAATCTTCTCTTTACCTGTTACCGCTAAAAGTGTGTAGACTGATAAATAGATAACCCATTCTGAAATAAAAAGGCTTTGTATATTAGATTTAAACGGGAATGCTAGGCCGATAAAAAATATGTAGAATTCCGAACTTTTACCCATAATCTCGTTCCCCATTCTACTATTAAATACCATATATGGTCCAAGTATGAATGAAATGATCATAGTAAATGCTATAAAATAGATTAGCAAATTTGCGACTATGTTAAAAACTTTGATTACTTTAACAGTCTTTCCTACATCATTTTCCATTATCGTCATTTGGCTGCCGAAGTATAAAAATTTTAAAAAAAATTTTTGGGGAAATTTTATTGCTCTTTCTCTAGCCCAATTGGTCCCCTATAGCCGCATACGGGGCACTCGTATTCTTCTGGGACAAGCCATCCATATATTCCTTTTACAATTGCTAGTTCGCTTAAACATATTGGGCAATATTTCACCCTCTTCTTTATCGGTCTTCTAGTTATTTTTGGCTGGGTTCCCATACTAATCGCCTATTGTATTTCGATAGAACTTTCCTTGAAGCCTAGGCTAATGAGCTTGTCTTTAATTGTATCCCTATGGTCTCCTTGTAAAATTATTGCACCATTTTTTGCAGTACCACCACATGCTAACGCCGTCTTTAATTGCTGAGCTATCTTTTGTAGGTCATTGTATTTCGGGTCTATTCCCTCTATAACGGTAGTCTGTTTACCGAATCTTCTAACCTCCAATCTAACTGTAATTTTAGAGCTTTCTTTACTTATCTGTTCACAGACACATAGGTCCTTTGGTAATCCACATACAGGGCAGATTTCCGCCAAAATTTTCCTCTACCATCATATTCTATATCTTTGATATTTAAATTTTTGAATTTTATAAACTTCCCTCATTTACAAAAAATTTTTTGCAATTTATTTTTCTAAGATTATGAGGCCAAAAATTTTTGTAATGTAGGTTAACTTTTGTAAACAAATTGTATATTAAGCTCTATCGGTAAGGGTTGAGCGTAAAGCATGGTTTTTCTAGAAGTTTTAGGATTAGCTAGGATGGTCTTAGAAGTTACAGCTCTAGTTATAACCTTTTTAGCTTTCCTTATATCATATAAAGGCTATTCTGTCACAAAAAGGCCTGTTTTTGCAAGACTTTCCTTTGCCTTTATATTTCTTTCAGCAAATTTTATGCTACAGTTTTTTTCTGACATATTTAATATTCTAGAATTTTTTAGTTTATCATACTATTCTAGTGTAATATCATCGTTTTTTGAAATGCTAGGATTCTTCTTTATAGCAGTTTCCCATATGATTAAAGTTTCACAGGAACATAAAATTTACAGCCTATTACTGGCGCTGGTTATTATAAATCCGGTTGTAGCCTTCAAAACACTGTCACTTTACTTCATCTTTTACGCTATACTTGAGTCACTTCTATCTTACTCTAAGGTTAGGTCTAAGAATATTCTTTTAACCGTTTTAGGCCTCACTGGTTTCGCATTAAATACATTGCTGACTTGGATTTCAGAATTCACATTTTATCCAATAATTTTAAATTTTTTTGCACTAGTTTTCCAGACTTTTGGTGTAATCGCATTTTTTGTTCCGATATGGATATATTATAGGAGTGTTAGGTGATATGTGATGAGCTACCGCCATCAGGTTCGAATTGTCTCCGACATCCTCCTTGCAGTCAAGGAGGGTCATGAGGATGGCGTTGGTGTAGCTCAACTTATGAGGAAAGCTAACATATCCTATGCTAGGCTCGTCAAGATCCTTAATGAACTTCTTTCCGTTGGACTTATTGAGGAAATCAGGAGTGAACGTGCTAAAAGGTATAGGATAACATACTTGGGCCTAGAATATCTTGCAGAATATGAACGTTTTTCAACCTTTGCAAAAAACTTTGGGCTAGAAATTTAAACTATTGTAACCAAAGCAATAGAAGACGCCTTCTTCACGATCTCATATTCTCTTTGGCCTAACAGAGTTCCCCTCCTAGGCTTTCTCGCTTGAATGAGAATAATGTCTGAATAGTTTTCTCTCAGGTAGTTTATTACATCTTCTACTTCTCTGATTGGGATAAGTGTTGGTGTTATGGGTCTTCCAAGCAACTTTATGTACTTGCCCACACTATTGTAAAAGTCCTTTTTCCAAGCCTTAAACTCTTCAGAAGACTCGATTTCATCAAGTGGTACTGTTGGTGGAAGCTCTATTATACCCAAAACCTTTAATTCAGCATCACTTGTTGAAGCAGAGCTTGTCAATAGGGTTGCAAGAACCATTAAATCTTTTCCAACTTCCTTTTCAAAGGTTAAGGCAAATATTTTCTTCAACCTTAAAGGTAAGCTTATTCCTTCTCTCGGAACTTCTACAATTATAACCTTACATTTTGTCTTTCTCACGACTCTGTCAGATATTCTTCCAAAGAATTCTATGTAAAATTTTTCCCTATGTGCCGGCATAACAATGTATGAAAAGTTTCCTGCCTCAGCTGTTTTAACAATTTCATCTGAAACTATCTTGTGAGAAAATTTTCCGATAGCCTTCTCTATAACCTCATACTTTACCCTAAATTTTTCAGCAATTCTTTTAACTTCATTCTTGAAAACACTTTTATCCTTCTCATCCGGTGGTTTTACATGAAGTATGGTCACTGTACTTCCACTGCATTCTGAAATGTAGAACGCAATATATACTGCATTAATTTCATATGAAGTGTAAGATAGTGGTAGTAGTATTTTCTCCCCTTCAAAGCTTAATTCTTCAACCACCTGCATCCACCCTCTTTCTGCGTGTTATCGCTAAATATATTATCACACCAATAGTGAACCATGCGAAGCCTAAAAGTCTTCCATGCTCATGCGTGGCCACTATCATAATCCAAATTATAAGACATGATGTGAAACCTATTAATGGAAGTATTGGGACCTCAAAATTTTCTCCTTTCCATCTTAAGCTTATTGAGCCTGGAACTTTCCATCCTGCAACATTTTCTTTCCTAAGCACTATCAACGCCAGGTTAACGTACATGTATGATATTAGTGCGCCAAAGTTGTAGAGGGATGCTACAAGTTCTAGAAGGTCTACGCTTGGAAGAAATATGTTAACTAATATTATAAGTATCGCTACAAGAGAGAAGACTATTATAGTAACATATGGTGTACGATAAACCTTATGAATTCTTCTAAATATTTTGGGAGAAAGGTTTAGCCTACTCATAGAAAATGTTACACGAGATACTCCAATAACGCCAGTATTTGTTGAAACATAGCATATCATGAAGCCCATGAATCCAACCCATAAAGCTAGCCATCCACCTATAAAAGGCACCGCTGAAGCTAAAGCTACCATAGGATCTTGTACGCGAGCTTCAGCATTAAAGGGGTCAATTAATGTTACTGAAAGCAGTGATGCAAGAAAAGCTATGATTACCACTGAAACTATTGTAGCTTTCGTGGCTGATGGAATTATCCTTCTAGGGTTCCTTGTTTCCTCAGCCGCCTGAGAAATTGACTCGATTCCAATATAGGATGCCATGCTTAAGGTTATGGCGTAAGTGAAATCTTCCCATGTAGGAATTTTCCCAAAATTTTTTAAACTTTCAATCCATGAAAAAATTTTTCCAGAAACTAGCACTTCATATAAGCCTAAAACTAGAACTATGGAGACGGTTAAAAGGTCTATTAAGACAAAGACTTCATTAAATTTAGAAGAATACTTTATGCCAATAATATTTAATCCTATTAACAGGATTATCAATAAGACTGCACATAAGCCATAGAATGGATTAATCATCAAAATTCCCGTACCCGTAAAAGTTTTAACAAGGAAACCAAGATAGCCTACTGATGCGAGAGAAAAAAGTGCAATATCTACTGTGTAGTCGAGCATTAGCCCCCATCCCGCAATAAACCCATTCAACTTTCCGAAAGCCTTGTACGCATAATATTGTGCGCCACCGGCAACAGGGTACTTTGAAGCCAGTTCAGCATAACTTAAGCCAGTCGTAATATAAGCTATTGCGGCAATCATTAGCGCTAAGGGTGCTGCAGTGTAAGCGTACAATGCTATAAGTCCAAGGGAAATGTATATGTCTGCACCTATATCAGCGTAGCCCATGCTAAAGGAGCCGAACCTTCCAACTTCCCTTTTAAGCTCTGTCCCATCAGACATGTGTGATCACTAGTTCAAAAGCTTAATTTAGAAGCTTGTGTGCACACAACCCTTAAATACATGAATATAAAAATTATGTATTTAGACTGATACTAAATTACAATTTAGTCAAAAACACTATTCTTCCTTATTCAATATTTCATTTATTTGGGCTGCAAGATAATGGTTTTTTAAAACCAACTTAACAGAGTTTACGCCCTCAATTTCTGTAACAGCCCTCTTTATATCCTCTCCAATCTTTATAGCGAACATGGGTGGACAGAAAGGCATTGAAAGATGAAATTCTATCACAACATCTCCGTCTCTAACATCAATTTTGTCAACAAGCTTCATTTCAGTGATAGGCACGCCTATTTCTGGATCATAAATGTTTTCTAAAACCTTTTCAATCTTTTCCTTAATCATAACCCTCAACCAACTCTCTTAAAATATAAGAGTATAAAACAGTTACCAAAATAAAAATTTTATATCATCATTTATTTAGAAGCCCAAAATTTTTCTCTGACTTTGACTGTGGATGTGTCAAAAATTTGTCTCTAAAGTCTTTTCCATAACGTAGGCATCTTCTCCATCATTATAGTATCCATGTATTCTGTCAACAATCTCGTATCCAAGCTTCTTATACAAGTTTATTGCCGGCTCATTAGAAACTCTTACTTCCAAAAAAGATACCTCACAACCCTTTTTCGCAAACTCTTGAAGCGCTGTTTTTAAAAGTGTTGTGGCCACACCTTTCCTCCTATGCTCTTTCAAAACAGCTATCGAGATCACGTGACCCTTTTTAACAAACCTCGGCATCCCCCTGAATGTTAAACCGTACTCAATCCTACCCATATGATATCCTATAATCCGTCCCCCGTATTCTACAACAAGAAATGTTTCAGGATTTGTTGACAGTATTGATGTATAAAATGATGTGGTATAATGTTCTGGTAAAGTGACACTGTTTATGTAGATGACTCCATTTATATCATCCTCTCTAGCCTTCCTAATAACATATCCTTCAGGTATCACTAATACCATATCTTAGCCATAAAATAATTTGTAGATAAGTTTTAAAGTCCGTGTCCATTTAGTGCTATGATGGGAGATTGGAGCCCACAAACACTTTAGGATATGATGAAATAACTAGAGAAGTTAGCAGCTACTTTACAGTTATAGAATACTATGTTCGTCCAGACGGTTCAATAGAGTACAAGATATTTCCTACCGAGGACGTTAAAGAAAAGTTTCTCAGCCTATGGTCTTCGCTTAAAAAGAAAAAATATATTCCAATACTTAGAAAAGATGAAACATACCTCACCCTATATGTAACACACTTCTTTGAAAAGAGAAGCTATAGTAGGAAGATTGCTATTATACTTTTTGCTGCAACGATTCTATCTTTATTGACAGATGGGTGGCTTAGGGCTACATCGCCAATAGAACAAGAAATTTTTGGATGGAACCCTATAACTGTAACATTACTTTATGCCATATCATTTATTGGAATACTTGGATTACATGAGCTTGGCCACCTTATACTTTCAAGAAAACATAAGATGGCTTCAACATTACCATACTTTATTCCAGGCATTCCTGGAACTGGTGTGCCAACATTTGGTGCAATAATCTTTGCGACAGAACCAATGGCAAACAGAGACCAGCAATTTGATGTAGGTCTCGCAGGACCACTCTTCGGATTTGTAGCCGCATGCATTGTAAGCGTCTTCGGTGTACTATCTTCTGTACCAATGTCTTTGAATGAATTCAATATCAGATTTGGTCAAGAGCAAGTCTTTTTCGTGAACGTTCCCCTTATAATGAACCTTATGATGATGGCGCTTGGTAAGGTTTCCATTTCACAGCCTACGGTCGTCATACTTTCACCACTTGCATATGCTGCATGGTTCGGTTTCCTAATAACCTTCCTTAACACTCTTCCAGCATGGCAACTAGATGGCGGCCACATGGCGAGAAGTGTCTTGCCAGAAAAATGGCATAGGATTGCAACAATATTATCTGCCCTTATTATGGCACTTTTAGGCTTCATCCTAATGGCCCTCCTAGTACTTTTCTTCTCATACGGCCAAAGAGAAATTAAGCCATTAGATGATGTTTCAACAGTATCAAAATCTAGAAAACTAGTTTATGCTCTAATAATAGTCATGATAATCCTCTGCACACCAATTCCCTTATAAAAAATAATATGTACCAATTATAATGCTGTGTTTATGCTAAAATTCCATTTAAGCATATAATAGGGTCTTGTCTCCTCTAACAATAATTGAAATCTTCTTTTTCCTGTTTTCAGCCTGTTCTACAAGATAGCCTATTGCAGCATTCCCGGACTGGAAACTTTTAAGTCCCAACTTTTTTTCTACAAAAGTTTTTGGCAATGTTGTTACAACGCCTAGATCATGTTTTTGTCTAGCCTGCAGCAGATAGTATAGGCTTTCGAGTCCTTCAATGTAAGCTTTTCCAAGTACACTTTCTGGCTTGAATCCTGTATAAACATATTTTTTGAGTGCTTCAGAACCCAACCCATCTAAGGCTTCAGCTAAGACAACTATCGACGCTCCCTCCTCGCAAGCGTATATGATATTCCAAAGGCTGTTCAGTGCAGAATTTAGGTTACTACACTTTATTTCCTCACCCGGTGAAACTATTGCCAAACCAATCTTTTTCTCAACATTTTTTGAAGAAATTTTTAACAGTTCTTCAACCGCCCTTTTGTGAATGGCATCTATTTTGCCATAAAATATTTTACTGAAACCATCTTTTCCAGGAACTATCTCTACACCATTAATTTCCCTCAATTCTTCTACAATTCTGTTAAGGAACCATCCTGCTGAAGTTTCTTTTCCAGGTCTTGGGATGAGCTCACTTTCCCTTTTTAAGGCCTCATACTTTAGTTGCTCGTCAGAGAATTCCAGTAATGCTGTTGTTGATCCTCTGAAGCCGTAGAGTGGGTCAAATCCTACACTTGAAACGAGTATGAGGTTACTTTTGGAAATTGTTTGTGAAACTTTAACTTGTGCACCGTCAACGATTGATACTGGAACCTTCTCCTCATCTATTTTGGAAAAATCTATTCTTGTATCCTTCAAAAATTTTCTTAGAACCTTCAGAATATTTTCGTTTGATAAAACACATATTTTTGTTGAAGGTATAAAGTTTGTTATAAAGCGTAAGAAATCTATTGTCGAAGACTCATAGTCTCCGACCAATAAATTTATCTCATTTAACTCTCTTATGGGCTGCAGTTCCTGCTCAACTTGACTGTTGTCCAAGCTTGGAAGGGGGTCACTGTATACTTTTTCCAGCCTTTCCCTTTTAAGCTCAACAGCCACTTCTACACTACCATATTTTAACCATATTTCTGGCATCAGCATCACTATACATTTCCATAAAAATAACCATTTTTGTGGAAAGATTGTTGTTAGCAAAACCTTTATCTTAACATGATAGACTAGTAGAGTTTGATGGAGAAACTAAAAATTTTGTGGTTTAACGAATACAGTGGCCTAAGAATCGCTTACAAGGATATAGTCGTAGTTTTTGACCCATTTCAGGTTTTAGCCTCAAACATTATGCCACTAAACTATCTTATAATATCTCATGAGCACTTTGACCATTTTGACCTAAAACTTGATATTGAACTCTCTAAGAGCGCTCAAATGGTTTTAGCTGATTTAGAGTCTGGTAGTAGGTTAAGAAAATATGTTCAAAAGGAACGTTTAAGGATTATGAAGCCAGGTGACACTTATAAGGACAATAACATTTCAATAACTGCCTTTAAAAGTTATCATCCAGCAGTTAATCCTCTCACATACTTTGTAGAATATTCTGGGGGTCCAAAAATATTTTATGCCAGCGACTCACTTCCCAGCCTAGAATTTTCTATTCTAGCAAAATCTGGTGTAGACATCGCGTTCGTGCCTATTGGTATTGCTCCAGGTGTTTCTCCAAGGTCTGGGAGTGAAATGGTGCAAATTCTTAAGCCTAAGGTTGCTGTACCCGTTCACGGTACACGTTTTGAAGAATTCAATTCACTTGTAAGGGCTAGAAGCCCTGATGTTAGTGTTAAAATAGTGCCAAGGGATTTGGAAGTGGAGGTGGAAGTATAGCCTTGAAGGAAAACAGGTCTCTCGTAGTTAGAGAGTTAGCGAAATCTCTTGTAAAAACTCAGTCTCTAAAATTTGGTATCTTCAAGCTCTCGAGTGGCAAAATGAGCAGCTACTATATTGACCTTAGGCTTGTTCCAAGCTATCCCAAAGTATTTAAAAAGATAATTGGAATGTACACCGACATAATCGTGAATGAGATAGGGTTATCGAATTTTGACCTACTCTGTGGTATACCAACCTCAGGACTAGTATTTGCTTCCGCAATAGCATATTCTCTTGAAAAGCCTCTAATATATATTAGAAAGGACGTGAAAGCTCACGGCACTCAAAAGAATGTTGAAGGTGCATTAAAGCCTGGAGACAGAGTATTGTTGGTTGACGACCTTATAACAACAGGCTCATCCCTACTATCGTCTGCTGAAATTGTAGTAGGCGAAGGTGGTGTAATAGGTGATGCTGTTGTTCTAGTGGATAGGGAAGAGGGTGGTATAGAAAACTTGAGCAAATCGAATATAAGAGTTCACTATGTGGCGAAGGTTAGCGAACTAGCAAAAGAACTGTATGAAAACAGTATTATTGGAGAAGAAGAATATAATGCAGTTTTAAAACAAATAGAAAAAGGGTAAAGGATTTCCCCTAGTATACCATCAGCCCAAGCTGCTCAAGCGTCTGATGAAGGTTTGATACTGCCTCATAAACTTCCTGTTCCTTCTTAGCTCCTGTACAAACAAGTTTTCCACTAGCAAACAATAGTATAACCGTTTTAGGCTGAAGCATACGATGTATTAGGCCAGGGAACTGTTCAGGCTCATACATGCTTCTAGGAAGCTTGATTGCAGCAGACTCCAAGTCAACTCTACCACCTAAACTTGCTGAAGCAACTATATTCTGTATTTCTATCACAGGCTCGTTTGTTATCTCTATTCCACCCTCCTGAAGCATTTTAACAACTGTACGTACTGCCTTGAAAGCCTGCTCCTCAGACTTTCCTCCAGTGCAAACCATCTTGCCTGAACTGAATATTAGTGTAGCCGTTTTAGGTGATTTTAGTCGGAAAACGAGTCCAGGAAACTGGTCTGGCCTATATTCTACGTTAGTAAACCTCTTTGTTATCTCAATCAAGTTAATGTTCTGGTTCACAGACGCTGAAGCGACAACATTTTCGATACTCACTACTCTCTTTCCTTTTAACATTTTTTCTCGTTAAGGATATATAAATATGGTGTATAAAAGAGTTTAAAAACTGGGTCCGGTCTGCCTCTTCTTCAATTCCTCATCAAAAATCGTGTATATGAAGTATGTTAGGAGTACTGCTATAAGGATATAGTTCACTGGTGGCGCAAGTATTTGGCCAACATATCCAGCATAGGGCACTCTAATGCCAACATATTTTCCAATATAATCTTGCTTTCTAACATATCCTGGGTCAGGAACCCTATTATTGTCCCCCTGTGTTATCAAAACCCTTTCGCCATCAATAAATTTTATGTCCTTTATCCTATGAACAACCCTCACATTGTATACTGGACTGTTGAACACTATAATATCTCCAGCCTTCAAACTTTCGAAGTTAACCTTATAGATTATGATAAGGTCCCCATTTTCTAGTGTAGGATGCATGCTATTTCCTTCAACATAATAGAAGGGTGATGTTCCTAAAATGATGCTAGCTAACATTATAGCTGTAATGATTAATAATATTGCAAACACAACGTTTTCTAAAATATCCCTCTTCTTTTTACCAAATTTCAAGGCGAAATCCACACCTTTCTCGTCTTCTCTATAAACTCATATTGTATTGTCTGTCCTGTAGAAAATTTTATTGATAAAATATTTTTCGAATTGTTTACGGGAATGTATGGTATATAAGTATATAGTTCAAATGGCGTAAAAGGTAATACTATGTCAGGCTTAACATAATATTTTGTAGGACTACTGCCATTCACTTTTATTTCAGAAATAAACATGTTCATCGGTAGTATAGAGTTTGAGGAAATTCTTGCAACCAACCATTCGGGTTCAATCAAGTATATTGAAAGGTCGTCGATGTAGGCAGCTAAATTTTCAGACCAGACAGTTAAGCCGACAACATCATATTCATCATCAACTCCAGCGTTAACACCTCTCTTGTTAACAAGATATTCTACAAACTTGTCCTTTAAACTTGACATTTGGACTGCATATTCAACCCAATCATTTGAATCATCCAATTTCTTGCAAAATATTATCCCATAGTCTGTGAAACTTATGCCTTCACTCAAATTTCCAATATTCCTGTATAAGACAAGATTAAGCATGAACGCTGTAGCCTGAGTGGAGCCTATGTGGAAAACAATATTTTGTACAACAATATATGATGGAAAAGATTGGACAATCTCCTTTGAAGCCTTTAATGCGAAGGCAAGCACCAGATTGTTTCCAATAATATACCTTGATGAAGAATTCCTTCCAACATAAATAGCCTGTGGAACCATAAAAGGCTTTGGTGGCGTCAAATTTAGTGCACAATTTCCTTCAAAAACTACTGTCCTCGAAATCTTTGAACCATTAATTAGACTCCATCCAATAACATTTTCTCCTAAAATTTCTTCAAAACTGTAATTTTGGTATATTGGATAAAACTGTTCTTTAAAAGAACCTACGTACTCAATTGACACCGCTGATGGCAGGAATGGTAAAATTGAGGATAAGAGTATGAGCAAACTTAATATTAAGGATATAACTATCAGATACATTTTCGCTTTCTTTAGAGTTTTAGTCAACCAGCTCACCTAGAACATTTTAAGTTCTTGTTTCTGTTTAGAGTAGGAGGTTATTTTATTGGATAAAAAAGTTTTTCCCATAGACTCAGCATCATTAAAGTGGATATAATATATCAACTTTATGTTAACTTGGATTATTAAAAAAATAAGTTTATTCTATCATATGTTTTTATGCCCTTTGTTAATTTTTAGAAAGGTTAATAAAAATCTTTTTATCCACCCTCCTATGGCGTATTCTAAATTGGGGTTAACAAAAACTTTAACCTATAGGGGGATAAGCCTTGTTATAGTGCTTTTAGGCGTACTTTTTCTGACAGTCCTGGTTCTAGGTGCCACCGGCGTCTCCGATAGAATACTTAACTCAATGTTAACTGAAGAGTTGAGGGGTATAAGACAGCAGCTTATCACACAGATAAAGGATGCTGAACAGTTAAATAAGGCTTTGGAGTCGATCAAGCAGCAGCTGATTATCGCATATGGTCTTGATAGGCCATGGTATGAGCGTTTGCCGAACATGATGTTAAAAATTATTACACTTGACCTTGGCTCTGCAAAAAATATTCAATCTTTTAGTGGAAGCAAACAGATTTCTGTAATCATCTTGGAACGTTTACCAAACACTCTTCTTTTGGTTACCACTGCAATAATAATAAACTTCTTTATCGGACTTTTTGCTGGAACCTGGGTTGCGACAAAACCAGGCTCCCTTTTAGACCGTTTTGTCTCATTGTATGCTGCAATATCTTATGCTATACCCACGTGGTGGCTTGGGCTAATTAACATTCTTGTTTTCGCCTTCTACTTTAGACTGTTTCCCTACACTGGAATGTTTAGTGCTCCACCGCCAACTGATCCTCTTCTAAGATTTCTTGACCTTTTATGGCATGTAAGTTTGCCACTATTAACGTTAATAATAGCATTATCGGGCTCATGGATATATATAACCAGAAGTTTGACTGTTACCACGGCACAGGAAGACTTTGTTAATGTGGCGAGAGCGAAGGGTTTGCCAGAAAATTTGGTTCAAAGAAGATATATTGTTAGGGTTGTAGCACCATCTATACTAACTAATGTTATTCTTGGGCTTGCTGGTTCTATAGGTGGTGCTATTTTGACTGAAACGGTTTTCGGGTGGCCTGGCATGGGTCAACTGTACTATGAAGCCATTGTCTCATTAGATGAGGGTCTTATATTGGCTTTAACATATGTTTTCACACTCGTTTACGTAATAGCGAGGTTCATACTAGAGGTCCTCTATGTGATTGTTGACCCAAGGGTAAGATATTGAGGTGAAATATTGTGAGCACATTAAGTGAGGCTAGAAGCGAGTTTTGGAGAAGTTATACGTCGAAGGCTGGAACATTTTTCATAATCCTCTTGACAATAATTTCCATAGTTGTCGTTTTAACCATGCCACTAGATTTTGGTACAAAATATTGGAGTAATCCAATTTATTGGGTTGATAATCCTAAAGCTTCTCCACCAGCATGGATTAATACATTCATGCAGGATAAGCTTGTTGAGCATCAGATAATATCTTCTAACGCACCAGCACAGGTAGAAGATTTGGGCGGATCATATCTGAAACAATACATTTTAACCTACGACTTCAAATATAGTCAATTTCCGTCCTTTCTAACATTCAGGCTCACCAATCTAATCTTCTACGATAAGCCTCCAGTAATAAGAGTGTATATTGTTAGACCAGACAATAAACTCATATCCGTTCTAACATATCCTGTTACAGTGGAAGGCTTAAATCAAACTTCACCCAACATCCTTTTTAAATCTGAGCCAAAACGTTTCCTTTTAAGCGGTGACCCATCACTATTCAGGTCCCTTTCCGACTTCCTCTATAAAGAATTTAATATCACATATTCTCCTGAAAAGGTTTCATCTATTGGTGTTGAAAAGATCATTTTTGGTGTTCCAGTGCAAGGCGGCTCATTTAAGCCTTTGAATGGAAAATATCAAGTTTACGTTTTAATGTACTGTGAAAATCGAGATGACAGTATAGGGGATGTTGCAATGGTTTTCGGTGGTAAAGTTTATGGTCTAATGGGTACAGATACTCTTGGAAGAGACCTATTCCAAGGCCTTCTTTTCGGCTTCCCAGTAGCACTCTTGATCGGCCTCGCTACCTCAATTCTATCCACGATTATAGGCGCTGTCTTGGGTATAGTTAGCGGATATG
This sequence comes from Nitrososphaeria archaeon, assembly GCA_049969935.1. Classification (GTDB taxonomy): domain Archaea; phylum Thermoproteota; class Nitrososphaeria; order JACIWG01; family JACIWG01; genus JACIWG01. Next base: position 2,683 of record JBMFNX010000019.1, on the reverse strand, counting down.
TGGGTGGAAAAACAGATCTCATAATACAAAGGGTAGCCGATATTGTTAATAACATACCCCTCTTACCGCTTCTGATATTCTTCACATTTATCTTTGGAGGCAAGCTTTGGGTTATAGTCTTTATACTAGTAGTATTTGGTTGGCCTGGCCTCACAATAATAGTACGTTCCATGGTTCTCTCGCTAAAATCATCAAATTTTGTTGAAGCAGCTGTCGCTGTTGGTGCAAGCAGTGGTAGAATAATGTTAAGACACATATTTCCACAGGTTGCACCATTTATCCTAGCACAGCTTATATTCTATACTCCACAAGCAATTTTGTCAGAATCTGCATTAAGCTTCTTAGGGCTCGGTGATCCATCCATACCCACGTGGGGACAGATACTTGATTACGCGTTTAGAAATGGTGCAGTCTACCTAGGGTACTGGTGGTGGATTCTCCCCCCAGGCCTTTTAATCATATTTTCAGCGATAACCTTCGTCTTACTAGCATTAGGTTTGGAGCCTGTAGTTAACCCAAGACTAAGGAGGAGAAGATAGGAATGTCCTCAAATGTTCTTGAAGTAGAAGGATTAAATTTAGCTTACAAGACAGTAAGAGGTGACCTTTTAGCAGTAAAGGACGTGTCTTTTTCACTAAAGCCTGGAGAGTCGTTGGGCATTGTTGGAGAATCAGGTTGCGGTAAGTCTAGTACAGCCTACGCTCTAATGAAAATGCTTCCACCAAATACTTCAATGTTCACTGGCAAGATAATAATTGATGGCGAAAATGTAATGGAGTTGGATGATGCTGAGCTAAGGAAAAAAATAAGGTGGAAAAAGATTGCAATGGTCTTTCAAGGTGCAATGAATTCTCTAAATCCAGTTATAAAAGTGGGTTTCCAGGTAGCTGAACCGCTGATTGTTCATGAGAACGTTCCAAAAAATGAGGCGCTTGAAAAAGCTAAAGAATTGTTTAAGCTTGTCGGATTACCTCAAGATTTCATTAACAGGTACCCTCATGAGCTAAGTGGGGGTATGAAGCAGAGAGTTGTTATAGCCATGTCTCTTGTTTTGAGCCCAAAAATCCTGATTCTAGATGAACCAACTTCCGCATTAGATGTCATGATACAAGCCCAAATCATGAACATGCTCAAGGACCTTAGAAAAACGTTAAATCTCTCAATAATATTCATAACACATGATATTGCACTGGCAAGCGATTTATGTGACAAAATTGCTGTAATGTACGGTGGACAAATCATGGAGTTGGGTTCCTCGGAGCAGGTTTTACTTGACCCAAAACATCCCTATTCAGCAAAACTTATAGGAAGTATTCCAACACTTAAAAGTGACAAAAAGCTAGAATTTATTCCAGGTGCTCCCCCAGATCTAGTTAACCCCCCTCCTGGTTGCAGGTTCAATCCAAGGTGCCCCCATAAATTTGATCCATGTGATAAGGAGGAACCTCACCCCTACATTTTGGACGATGGTAGGCAGGTAAAATGTTTCCTTTATAAAATGAAAGGTTCAGGTGAATAAGTTGGTAGAAGAAAATGTTATATTAAAGTTGGAGAATGTGAAAACCTACTTCTTCTTACCTAAAGGCTTGTTCAAAACGATCGTTGTTAAAGCTGTCGACGGTGTCTCTCTAGAAATGAAAAGAGGTGAGTCTCTCGCTATTGTTGGTGAGTCAGGCTCAGGTAAGACTACTCTTGGAAGAACTGCAATAAGACTAATAGAACCTACAGAGGGCAGAATAATATTTGATGGAAAAGATATAACGCACATAAATGATGAAAAGGAAATGAAAATGTTTAGAAAAAGTGCTCAAATAATATTTCAAGATCCATTCATGTCACTTAATCCCTACATGACAATAAGAGAAATTCTTGAGGAACCCCTAATAATACACGGCTACAATGATGCTGAAGAAAGGAAAGAAATCATAGTAAAGTCTCTAATTGATGTGAAACTACAGCCTCCAGAAGAATTTCTTCTAAAATATCCTCACATGCTAAGCGGTGGACAAAGACAAAGGGTGGGAATAGCTCGAGCGATGGTCCTCAATCCAAAATTTATTGTCGCCGACGAACCAGTTTCCATGATAGATGCATCAAGTAGAGCAGAAATACTTTACCTCTTCAAAAGCTTGCAAGAAAAATACAATCTAACCTTCATGTACATAACACATGATATTGCAACAGCAAAATACTTTTCAGACAACCTTGCCGTAATGTACTTGGGAAAGATTGTAGAATATGGGCCAAGCAGGGAAGTAATATTAAACCCAAAACACCCATATACCTCAGCATTAATAACAGCTGTTCCAGACCCTGACCCGAAAAACAGGTTCATTTACCGCAAGGTTATAAGCGGTGAAATCCCAAGTGCAGTAAACCCTCCTAAAGGTTGTAGATTCCATACAAGGTGTCCATATAAATTTGATCCATGCGATAAGAGTGAACCTTCCCTGATACAAGTTAACCTTAATCATGTAGTTGCCTGCCACCTTTATGATAAAAAGTAGTCGCAACCAAAAAATAAAATAAATTAATTTAATGTAAACATTTTTACTTACAAAATTTTAAACATTCCGCTTTAAAAGTAATCATTATAGAATAATAACTGCTGTGTTGAATAACTGTTTTGTATGGTGTTTTTGTTTGTTGTTTCTTTATGGGTTTATTTTTGTGAATAGGTTGT
>JBMFNX010000018.1:0-34739 GCA_049969935.1 Nitrososphaeria archaeon | reverse complement strand
ATTGGGGACACAAATTCATCCCACCTCTAAAGAGTGTGGGGTTTCTTTGTTTCCCCAAGCCCCTTCATTTGCTAAATATTCAATCCTTCCATCATATTATATTTACACAGTCTGCCAGATGGCCTGTTCAATTTACAAAAGCTTTAGGAAGCTTAAGCGCCTTTTCGATGACAGTTGATGGCATCAGTGTTCTTGAGCCCGCGTTCAAGTTTAAAGCTGTTGACACTATGGGAGCAGGTGATGGATGGAATGCTGTGGGAGCATTTGTTATTACAAAACATGGTGCAATAACCACTTTACCGTATAAGAGTGAACTAAATATGTTTTAGAATATAATGGTCTAAATTTGAGAATCTAATGTTAAAAGCCTTAAATATCAGTTTATAACTCTAATTTGTGGTCTAATGGTTAACAGAAGAATTATAAACTTGTTAGTCCTAATTTTATTGTTCACCTATTTTGGACTATTTTCGCAAGCCAACGCCTTAGATGGTAGAAATTTGATTGTATACACCGACATTTCCGGATACATTTCTGTTGCAACTGTCGAGCATGTTAGAAGCACTTTAACGTATGCTGAAAGTGTTGATGCTAAGGCGGTTGTTTTTCAACTAAACACTTTGGGTGGTTCAGCTGATGCTATGATGAATATTGTACAAGCAATTCTAGCTTCAAAGGTTCCAGTTATAGGATATGTTTACCCGCAGGCAGCACAGTCTCTTTCTGCTGGAACATATATTTTGGTTGCAACAGATTATGCTGCAATGGCACCATATTCTATAATAGGTTCAGCTCAACCTGTTATAGGTTCTGAGCCGACAAAAGAGTCAAAGTACATTAATGCATTTAAGCAGCAGATGATTTCTTATGCCGCATTACATGGTAGAAATACGACTGTTGCAGAAAAATTTGTTACAGAAAACCTTAACCTTTACGCGCAGGAGGCTAAAGAATGTAATATTATTGACGCAGTCGAATCTTCTCTTGAAGAGCTTTTGAGAAATGCTGACGGTAAGACTGTCAGGAGGGGCGATACAGTTTTCCAGCTTCAAACATATCCCTTTGAACTCAAGTACTTTGATAAGCCTGTTAATGTAGAAATTTTAATATACCTTACTGACCCACTTCTCTCTAGCCTACTGTTGTCTATAGGAATACTTGTTCTACTAGTTGGACTGGCGACACCTGGAATGGGTGCAGAAATTGTTGGCGCAATGATGGTTATACTCGGCCTTGTCGGCTTTGGAATAAACATTAACATTGTTTCAGCAATACTTGTAATCTTTGGGGCAGTGCTTTTTGTTATAGAACTTAAGAAGGGAGCTCACGGTATTGCTGCCTTAATAGGTACAGTGGCTATAACCATTGGATTTGCTTTAACAATTTCAAACCCGTTCTCTCCAACACTCATACAAGCGGAATGGGTTTTTAGAACCCTTTTAACCGTTGTCGTGGCAACACTTTCAGCTGGACTTATTTTGACAGTGCTAATAGTTAAAGCCATTTCAATAGTTTTGAGAAGAAAGCCTGTTGAATGGCTTCCGACTGGAGAAGGTAGGGCTGCAGACGATATTTCTCCTGGAAGAAAGGGTTATGTTGTTGTAGGTGGAGAATATTGGCAGGCGACAAGTGATGAGGAAATAAAGAGTGGAGATGCTGTAGTTGTTGTGGGAAGGGAGAAGGGTGTCTTGAAGGTTAAAAAGAAGGTTCAGTAGACTAGTAGGAGCGAGAGGTCGTTCACGTTTGTTCCAGTTGGACCAGTATATATTAGCGAGTTCACCTGCTTTAGAAATGTGTTAGAATCATTGTTCTCCAAATATTTTGTTGGAGAAAGGTTCTTTTGTAGAGCTTTTTCGACAGTTTGTCCATCTACTATTGCTCCAGCAGCATCACTGTTTCCATCTATGCCGTCACTTCCTATTGACGCAAATATTGTGTTTTTAAGACCCTTTATTGCTATCGCAACAGACAAAGCCATTTCCTGATTCCTTCCACCTCTACCATTACCCTTTAATGTTACAGTTGTTTCTCCACCAAAGAATATGGCGCATGGAGGTAGAATGGGACCTTTCTGGTTAACTAACTGTTTAGCTATGGAGGCAATCACCCTGCCAACTTCTCTTGCCTCACCTTCAAGATAGGAGGTTAATATCATGGTGTTTAATCCATATGATTTTGCCTTCTCCTCCATAGCCTTTAACGTGCCAATATTATTTGCTACAATAATATTTTTTACCCTCTCAAAAATTTTGTCTCCAGGTTTTGGAGTGTCTGGAACTTTACCGTTAAGCCCATCCAATACTCTTTTCATTATATTTTTTGGAACCCTGTCCAGTAAACGGTATTTTTCAAACAATTCGTAAACGTCTTTGAAGGTGTATGGGTCTGGGGAAGTGGGTCCTGAAGCTATAGAGCTCAAGTCATCGCCTACAACATCAGATAATATTAGGCTTACAAGGTTGGCTGGATAAATGTGTCTTGCAAGCTGCCCACCCTTTACACCAGAAATATGTTTTCTTATACAGTTTATTTCTTGAATGGTTGATCCAGCAGCAAGAAGCAGTCTAGTCATCTCCTGCTTATCTTGTAAGGTTATACCTTCAGCGGGATAGGTGAAAAGTGCTGAACCGCCTCCAGAAATTAGGCAAATAACAAGGTCGTCTGATGTTAGGCCGCCTGATATTTCGAGCAGTGTTCTTGCAGAGTTTACGTTGACTTCAGTGGGAACAGGATGTGTGCCTTCAAGAACTTTAATTTTTTTCAATTCTGAAAGCTTTATTGAGCCTTTTGGAACGATTATGGCACCATCAAATATTCTTTCACCCAAAATTGATTCACAAGCTAAAGCCATCCTATAGCTGGCCTTACCGAATCCTATCACCACAATCTTATTGAATTTTCCAAAATCTTTTGAAAGTGTTGAAAGCATGTTATAAACTGAAGAATATGGGTTCGCAGCCTCCAAACCTGTTTCAATAATATCTAGAACCATAGCCTTTTCCTTTGTATCTGAAACTTCATTCCAGTTCAAAATCTTTTTAGCATTCATCACAGAAGTCTTCTCATGAACATCTTAAAAATATTTTTTACAGAAGAATATAGCTTATAACATTTGAGTAACTTTATATAAAGGAAAGGTTAGAATTAATGTAATGTTTAAAAATGGTCTTGAAAACATAGAAGAACCTTACAGAAGGCTCATAAAAGATTTACTTGATGCACTATTTCTAATATTCAAAGATAACCTTGTATCTGTAATCGTATATGGAAGTGTTGCAAGAGGGCAAATGAGAAAAGATAGTGACGTCGACCTTCTCCTAATAGCAGAAAATTTGCCTACTTCGAGGTTTGAAAGGATAGCCATGTTTGATAGGGCAGAAGAGCTGGTCGAAAAAAGTTTAAGTGATCTTTGGAAAACAGGATATTTTGTCACACTTTCTCCGATAATTAAGACTATTGAGGAAGCAAAAAGGATTTCACCCTTATATCTGGACATGGTTGACGAATGTATAATTGTATATGATAAAAATTCTTTTTTCAAAAGAATTTTAGAGAGACTTTCGACAAAATTGATGGAACTTGGAGCTGAAAGGGTGTGGGTTGGTAGAAAGTGGTATTGGAGACTTAAAAGGGACTACAAGTTTGGGGAGGTAATAGTTATTGAATAACCTTGAGCTGGCAAAATCAAATCTTAGACAGGCTGAAGAGAGAATTAGACATGCTAGGGAGGCAGTAGAAGGTGGAAACTATCCTTTTGTGGTTAGACAATGTCAGGAGGCAGTTGAATTAGCTTTGAAGGCGTCGTTGAGGCTTGCTGGAATAGAGCCTCCTAAATGGCATGATGTTGGACCTGTTTTGAAAAGGGAAAGGGACAAGTTTCCAGAATGGTTTAGGAAAAAGATTGATGAGCTTGCCTCAATATCCAGAAGCTTGAGAAAGGAGCGTGAGATGGCTATGTATGGTGATGAGGAGACAGGTGTTTCACCGGAGGAACTGTATATTAGGTCTGATGCAGAATATGCTTTAAAGGCTGCTGAAACTGTCCTTTTTAACGTTAGCAGGCTACTGAATGAAGTAATTAAGTGACGTCCTCTCCGCGACTTAAGTCGGGAGCTTCCAGCTTTTACTTCGGGTTAGGCTTCATCTGTCACCGTCCAGCCCGTTTTGCTGGAAGCATGGCATTATGCCACGAGGTTCCAGCGTTCAGCCTGCCTTTACGGCGTTGCGTTCCGACCTCATCTGCTGGTTTGGAGGCGTCACAGCTCCCCCATTCCATGCATCTCGTTAACGCATGGGCTAATTTGCCTGTCTCACCTCAGCCGACACAGGCTTTAGGCTTCATCAGTCATCGGAACATCCTCAAACCTCAGAAAACCACAACACTATTTAAATTTTGCCCATTCATCCTAGAGCTAAAGCTCTAGGCTTTCTGGTCGCCCACCTTATAAATTTTTTATATGCTCTTCGGTTCTGTTAGCCCATATTTTTTAGCCAACTTTACGAGTTCAGAAAATGTTTCCTCGTCGACGGGTATACCTTCTTTCATCCTTTTGCATGCTAACTCTTCTTCTATTTCGTTTGGGAAAAGTACTCTAACTCCTTCAGCCACTGGAGTTGACTTCATTTCTCGAACATATTCTCTTATATCGTTTAAGTATTCTTCGTAGCTTCTAGCCATATCCAATCTTGACACCAGTATGAGGAAACCGCCTTGAGAGAACCATGAACGCTGTATTTTTAGTCCATAACCTCCACCTAAAACGATTCCACACAATATGTCTATAGCTACAGCTAAACCGAAGCCTTTGTAGCCTCCTATTGGCAGGAGCATACCCTTTATCGCCTCATTCGGGTCTGTTGTCTCCTCACCGTTTTCGTTTAGGGCCCAGCCTTTTGGGATAGGTAAACCCTTTTTTGATGCAACAAGAAGTTTTCCTCTTGCAACAACACTCATGGCCATATCAAGTATTATTGGGGTTGAACCGTCTACGGGAAAACCTATTGCTAGAGGGTTGGTGCCTACCACGGGCCTTTTGAATCCTGGGAGAGCAATGTTTGGGGAAGCATTTGCTACTGCAAGAGCGAACATTTTCTCTTCAACAGCCTGCATAACATATTTTGCTAGCATGCCCGAATGTTTTAGGTTTCTCACTCCAGACACGCCTACACCATATTCTTTAGCCTTTGAAATCGCCTTTTCTGTTGCCATAGTTGCTGGAACATACCCGAGAGTGTTATCTCCATCTATTAGAGTGAAGAATCTGTCCTCTTTAACGATTCTAATTTTCGGGTTCGGGTTTATTAAGCCTTTTTCGACGCCATCAGAGTAGTATGATAATCGGACCACACCATGGGAGTCGACACCCCTCAAGTTTGCGAGTACAAGACTTTTTGATATGATTTCAGAATGTTGTGTAGGGAAGCCCAGTTTTATTAGAAGCTCTTTACTAAATCTTTCTAATTCTGTTGGATGAAAGTATATTGGCATACGGGTTAAAGCTTTGTATAGTATGTTAATTTACTTTTCTCTTTAATATTATGTTAAAAATTTTTTACAAAAATGGGGGGGAGGTTTAAAGAAGTTTCTTTATTGCAAGAGAGTAGGCTGTATATATTGCACCTTTAGCGCTGTTAACCACTTCTTCTGAAGTTTGACCCTCTTGTGGCTTAATTTCAACTGTTACAGGTCCACAGTAGCCGATTTCAAGTAAAACGTTAAATAGTTTTGCAAGGTCGTTTTCATCGTTTAAGGCGCCTGGTGTATGATATACGGGATGCCAGTCCAGTAAGCCTTCCTTAGCCTTGAGACCGCAGCCTATGTGGATAACACCAAGTATGTCCGCATACTCTCTTAGAACATCCGGTGTTTCGCCTAAGAGTGGTGCGTGACTTTGATCCCATATGAGGAAGACGTTTGGATACTCTTTTCTTATTTCCTTCACAAGCTTTGCAGCATCATGTACTGGACCTATAACTTGCCTCTTATCTTTGTCGATATCAAAGGTTTCAAGTGAGATTGTCGCACAGTTTTTTAGAGCATATTCTGCAAGCTCTTTTATAGATTTGGTGAACTGTCTCTTTCCCTCTTCTATGCTTGTGGTTATTTGCCCCGAGCATATTGCAAACTCTTGTACACCCCTCTTAAGCCAGACAGCCATTTCACTTTTAACGTATTCAACAGCCTCTTTTCTTTTTGCTTCATCTAGTGCGCTCAAGTTTTTTCCAGCCAATATGTCGGGTTGGAGGGCTCTTGCAACGTCAACGTTTCCAACATGCTTTTTGATCTTGTTCCAGCCGTCATCACTTATCCTTTGAACCTCTAGCCTGTCAAAGAAATTGTCTAATGTTAGAAACTTTATCGCCTTCTCAAGCTCGTCTTCACTTTTTTGCAGTGAAGGATATGCCATGAATAGTACTATACCAAGCTTCCATGGGAACTCCGATGAAAAACATAAACCGTTCTTTTTAACCTGTACTGTGAAGACCATTTTAGATCATCCTCACCTGATCTAGGGGCCTAATCTTTTTCACGTCCGGATTAACTAGTGCTGGCGGCTCTTCACCCTTGAGAACTTTTACTAGGTTTACTGCTGCAAGCTCTGACATTTTTGTTCTAGACTGTACTGTTGCACTGGCTATGTGTGGTGCGACTACAACATTTGGTAGTGTTAGTAGTGGGTTGTCTACTGGTGTCGGCTCCTTTTCGAACACATCTAGTCCAGCAGCAAATATCCATCCCTCCTTTAAAGCCTTATACAGAGCCTTTTCGTCAACGATACCGCCTCTTGAAGTATTAACTAGTACTGCTGTCTTCTTCATCAGCTTTAGATTGTTTTCGTTTATCAGGCCTATTGTTTCTTTTGTTCTTGGAACATGTATTGTTACTATGTCAGCTCTTTTAAGAAGCTCGTTGAGTTCACAGTATTCTATTCCAAGTTGCTGCTCCAGATCCTGCCTCCTTATCACATCATAGTAGATTATTTTCATGTTAAAGCCTTTTGCTCTTTCTATGACAGCCTGCCCTATCCTACCAACGCCTACAACACCTAATGTTGCACCATATACGTCGTAGCCGAGGAACATGTCTATAGCCCAAGGTATAACCCACTTACCGTCTCTAACATATTTGTCAGCTTCCACAATCCTTCTTGATGCAGCCATAATAAGTGTCCAAGCGAAGTCCGCAGTAGCGTTTGTGAGAACGCCTGGAGTGTAGCAGACGTAGATTCCTCTTTTTGTAGCCTCTGGAACATCTATGTGATCAAAGCCTACACTTACAGTGCTTACTACACGCAATTTTTTGCCGGCTTCATATATGTCCTTATCAATTTTTTCAGTTATCTGGCATACTAGGCCGTCGGCATCTTTTACTAGTTCTATTATTTCCTGTTTTGTTGGTGGCCTTACATCTTCTCTGACTACTACATCACAATTTTCTTTTAGAATAGATAGGCCAGGTTCCAATATTTTTCTTGTTAAGACAACTTTAGGTTTGGGAATATTAATCACCCTCTTACTTCTCTGTGATAATGGTAAATATATTTTTTGGAAAATAGAAGTTGGTTTAAAAAAGTATATTTATTGTGAAGATTGTCTCGTTGTTTATAGTTAAATATTGTTGGTGGAAAGGATAATGTTATTTGATCATGCAAATTTTACTACTATTTTTGTACCATCTCTAACCTTTGACAGAATTTCGATGTTCTTTGTGATCTTTCCAAAGACATTTACTGGACTTGCTGCAACAGGCTCTGGGCCAGAGCTGGCGGGTGTTGGGCCAAAGAATAGGCACATTGAACGTCCTGGGGGCCAGTAGGCTATGTCGCCGACTTCAACTTTTCTCTTACCATTTTCAATGGAAATATTTACTGGTGTGTCAAAGTATATTTCTTTTCCCCAAGTGTTAGCTTCTGACTCAAATGGTATATGTTTGACAAATGCTTCATAGGTTTTAGGGTTTACTTGATCCCATATTTCTCCTTCAACAAAACCTACGTTCTCAAATTCTATTAAAATTTTTTTGGAAGCCATATCTTTTCACTTATAAAATGGTGATATGTTCTGGATATTTTAAGTTTTCCTAATACAAAAATTTTATATCATTCGATAGGTAATTGTTTTGAGTTGCCAAAATTTGGTTTTGTAATCTCCGAAGATATTGGATACAAGGTTAAAAATATTTTTAAAGACATCAATGAGCAAAAGGATCTTGAGAAGGGTTTAAAGTTTCTAAGAGAATTAGGATATGATGGTGTAATTATACCATTAATGTTTAATATTGGCATTTTGGTTAAGCAGTTAAATGGAATATTTAATAATTGTGGAATAGAGGTCGCTGGACTTTCAACAGACCATTATAACACTCACTTAAACTATTCTTTTACAAGTTCTAATCCTGTTATTAGGGGTAGAACCTTAGATGTTACCATGTCAGGTTTATCTGTAGCCCGAGAACTTTCTACACCACTTATCATTGGAAAAATTGTCGGCAAAAGTGTGAGAGAAGAGCGGTCTGAGGTATGGTTGCAGGCTTCATTAAAGATACTAGACAAGAGGGCGAAGGATTTTGGCATAAAAATATTGATAGAACCATTGAATGGTTACGAAACAAGCTTTTTAAATGACCTTTCAGAAACCTATAATTTGATAAAAAGACTTTCCTTAGAAAACACTGGTATACTCGTAAATACTTATCACATGAATATAGAGGAATTAAGGATAGAGGATGCTATCGAATATTCTGGGGAAAAGATTTGGCATGTTAAATTTTCTGACACTAAAAAAATGCCTCTAGGATATGGACATATCGATTTTAGCAGGATCCTTAAAATGTTGAAAAAAATAGGATATGATGGATGGTATACTATTGAATGTCTCCCATTTCCTAGTGCAGAGGATGCAGCAAAGAACTCTTTAAACTATTTGAGACAGACTATTTTTTCATAGTGCCTATCAATTGACCGACTTTCTTAATATTTTGTTCAGGACCAGCTGGACTGTATACGAATATGAATCGTAGTTCACTATTGCCTGTATTTATTATCTGGTGACCGGCCTTGGGTGGACAGAATAGTATTGAACCTTCACGTATCCTTTTTTCTTGGTCACCGACCTTAAAAATGCCTTCACCACTTAACACGTACATTGCCTCCTCTTCGTTTTCGTGGGTGTGGAATGGTATTTTACTCTGTGGGTCAATAACACATATGCCCATTGAAAGATTCTTTGCACCATCATTATTATCTAATAATATTGCCACGGTCCTGTTACAGCCTTCAGGTTTAGTCACTTTATAGGCTGCTGCATCATATACATCTTTAACAAAATTAAACGCTTCCGACATACCTTATGGTAAAGTTGAGGCATGTTAAAAAATTTTGTTTAGACTAGAATAGGTTCTTAATAATGTTGGACAATATTGATGTTAATGGTGCAGGGTATACGCCGAGGACTATGGCTAAAACGGTCATGGCAACTATTGGGATTAACATTTCCCATTCTGGATCCCTTACATCCCTATACCTTTCATTTGGTTCACCATAGAATATTCTTCTAACAGTCCATAAACCGTATCCTGCGGTGAGTATGGATACAAGTATACCAACTACTACAGTTAAAAGTTTTAGATAGTCTATTGGATTAAAGCTCCTGTACATGGCACCAGAGAATATGAAGAACTCACCCCAGAAGCCTACGAGTGGTGGGACGCCGGCTAGACCTAGAAAACTTACTAGAGTGGAAATGGCTGTGAGAGGCATTTTTGGAGCTAGTCCACCGAGTTCACTTATCTTTCTTGTCTTAAGATTGTGCATGAAAACACCTGATATCATGAATAGTGCTGCTTTACTTAGCCCATGACTAACGTATATTATAAGTGATCCAGTCAAACCTATTATTGATGCTGAAGCTATTCCGAAAAGCATGTATCCCATTTGGCTTATACTAGAGTATGCGAGAAGCCTTTTTATATCATCTTGCGCGAAGGCCATTATCCCACCATAGGCCATTGTTATCACAGAAAGCAGTGTTAAAATAAATGTGAAGTTGTTGTCGAAAGCTACAGTTGGAAATGATGTGTAAAGAATTCTTATTGCAGCATATCCTCCAATACCTATCATTGCAGGAGAAAGCAGAGCACTTATTGGTGTAGGTGCTTCAGCATGGGCGTCTGGAAGCCAGTTATGTAGTGGGAAGATTGCCATTTTAACAAAAAGTCCTATCAAAATAAGAACAGCGATTGGATAAAGTATATTCTTGGGCATGAGGGCAGCCTTTTCAGCTATAACGAAAAGGTCAAAGGAGCCTGTAATCATGTATGCCCCGCCTATGCCAGCAAGCATTACAACAGCACCCGCTTCAGTAAACAAGAAATATTTTAGAGCAACCTTTTCCCTTTCACCTGTACCCCAGACGCCTATAAGAATCCATGATGGAATAAGCATGAGCTCAAAGAAGAGGAAAAATATTGCAAGATTGGTTGACAATACGGTTCCAACCATACCAGAGTAGTAGAGTAGATAAAGTACATTGTAGAGGTCGAAACTCTCTTCATGCTCCATGTATTTTATCGAATATAATGAGATTACAAGAGAAAGTATTGTGATTGTTAATGCCATAATACCGCTAACACCATCTAATAGTAGGGTAAAGTTACCTACAAGTGGAGCCCAAGAATAGGATTCAAGCAGCGAATATCCGATGCTGGGCAGGTTTAACATTTCAGCCAACATAATGCACGTGACATAGAGTAGGGATGCGAAGGATAGCCAACCACATTTTTGGCCCAATATTTTACCAAAAAGCATTATTACTATTGCCATAAATATTGGCACTATTATTATTTGGAGAAGAGAAAATGCTATCATCTAACTCACCCTAATATTATAAAACGTAAAATGATCACAGCAACAAAAATTCCTAGCAGGAACAGTGTCAGGTTATCGTTGAAGTCGCCGGTCTGGATTCTCCTAATTTTAGCTGAAGCCTGTTTAGCTAGTGAGGCAATATAGTAGTTTAATTCATCCACGATCTTGGACTCAAAGTTTTCGTAAAGCCATCCTGATATGGCTATAGTAGGATAGACGAACAGATTATAATATATTTTGTTAATATACCATCTTTTAGCTAAAAATGTCCAAAGCTTTGAAGAGAAAGTTTTAGAGGAAAGGTCAGGGGATTTTAACCTTTTTATGTAGAAAATGTATGCTGGAACGAATCCGATTACCACACACATTGTTGACAAGAAAGCTATAAAAGATTCTACAGCTATGTTAGAAATATATTCTCCATGTAGGGAAATCATTAGATATTCAAAGGATCCTATAAGCCAACCTCTAACAAAATAGCCTCCCACACCTAAAACCACTGTACCGGCAACAAGTATAGCATATGGAGCCCACATTATAGTCGGAGCCTCATGCAAATGATGTTCATGTAATTCTCCAGCATTTTGGCCGTAAAACACTAGACCGACCATTCTGAAGGTGTAAAAGGATGTTATTATAACAGTAGATAGTGCCAGCAAAAATAGCATATACTCTCCTGATGACAAAGAAGCTTCAAGAATCATATCCTTGCTCCAGAATCCACTCAAGATTGGTACACCAGCAAGGGAACATGATGCAAGAGCCATACACCAGAAAGTTATCGGCATATACTTCCTAAGGCCACCCATATCATACATGAACCTTGAACCTGTAGCATGTATTATAGAGCCTGCGGCTAAAAAGAGGGCGGCCTTGAATAGGGCGTGGCTCATTAGATGGAATATGGAGCCAACATAGCCTGTAATAAATTCGACAGAGAGGCCTGCTATGCCAAGGGCCATCATCATGTAACCTATTTGGCTTACTGTAGAGTAGGCTAAAACCTTCTTTAGCTCCCTAGAAACCATAGCCTGGGTTCCGGCAACAAATGATGTTAGTCCACCAACCCATGCGATAAAATAGAATATGAGAAGAGGTGTGGACGAATCTGATGCAAGTTTAGTTGCATATAATATTGGAAACATTCTTGCAACAAGATAGACGCCTGCCTTGACCATGGTGGCAGCATGTATTAGGGCGCTAACAGTAGTCGGCCCAGCCATGGCATCGGGAAGCCATTCCATGAGAGGAAGCTGAGCACTTTTACCTATTGGCCCGCCGAAAAAGAATATTATTGCAGGCAATAGAGCCCATACTGGAACACGTGATATTGCACCATTCTGTAATTCTATAAAATTTAATGTTCCAGCAAATGTGAGAATTATGAATGCACCGACAAAAAGTAGTAGGTCTCCGAATCTGGTCATCATGAAAGCTTTTAGGCCAGCGTGCGAGGGAGGATATGCTTCGTCCCCCTCTCCAACCCAATACTTTTTCCAACCTTCCCTGCTATCCTTATAATAGAAGCCGATTAAAGCGTAGCTGCATAAGCCTACACCCTCCCAGCCGAAAAGCATTTGAATAAGGTTATCTGAGAGCACGAGTAGAAGCATGTTTCCGATAAATAGGTTCATAAAGAACCAGTACCTTGTAAGACCCTCTTCACCCTTCATGTAGCCTAGTGAGTAGACCATTATCAGGAACGCTATGATTGAGACAACATTGGACATTATAATACTTAATGGGTCAACAAGAATGCCAGCATTAATCCTGTTCAATATGGGTGAGCCTTCAACAGACAACCATACAAAACTATCATGCAGAGGCCAATCCACATGCCCTTTAAAGAGGTAGGATGCAAGAGCAACAGTAGACACAACTGACAAGAAGGAAAAGAATACGGCACCATAATCTCTTACCCTATCACCCAATTTAGCAAGCAATGGTGTGAGTAGAGCGCCTAAAAGTGGGAAGATCCAGGCAAGCCAACCAAAAATTAACAACTCTTCCATACTATACACCTCCAAAAAGTGACCATAAAGCAGCTCTAACAAATGTGATGAAAAGATCTAATCTGACAGTTATTACAATCAATAGTGAGGCCAAAACTACTACAGGAAGCCACATGAAAACTGAAACTTCTGTAGCAGACTGACCCTTTTCTGAAACAGGTCTAAAGACTATCTTTTGAAAGACCCAAACATAATATGCTGCATCAAAAACGGAATTAAATACTAGGAAAGCTAATGTGATAAAAAGTATTGGATCACTTAATACTGTTGCAGCAGAGGCTATAATGAAAAGTTTACTCCAGAAACCACTTAAAGGAGGCACACCAGCTAAGCCTAGTAGACCAACAGCCGCTGAAAAAGATGAAAGAGGCATTTTTTTAACCAAACCTTCAAGCGCATTTAAGGAATAGTTTTTGGTTTGAACACTAAAGTTTCCAACAGTCATAAATAGAAGACCCTTACCAAACACATGATTTAGCATATGCAAAAATACACCTATCAAGGCTATTTCGAAGGCGTAGGAGAAAACATACCCGTAGGTGTAAATTATGTAGGATGCTACTCCAACTCCAGTAAAAATGTAGCCCATGTTAGAGACACTTGAGAAGGCTAGAAGGCGTCTTATATCCTTCTGTGTTACAGCTAAAAAGTTTCCGATAGTAAGAGAAAGCAGTCCAAAACATATCAATATAAGACCATAATCATAATATGATGGGTTAAAGACCATCAGCAAGCTTCTAATTATATTAAATGCTGAAATTTTTAAGACTACAGTGGAAATTGATGCGATACAGTTTGGAGCACCAACATATGCGTCAGGAATCCATGAATGGAATGGTACAATTGCTGAACTCATTCCAAACCCAACAATGATAGCAACTATAATGAAATAGACGGGAGTATTAGGTTGATGCTTAACAACAATATTTGCAAGTGATGAAAAGTTTAATGTTCCAGCTATACCGTAGAGCATGGAAATACCATACAATGCAATAAGTGAACCAATTGTACTCATTAAAAGATATTTTACACCACCTTCAACCGCCTGCCACCTATACTTTCTAAATGATACAAGAGTATATGATGATATGCATATAAGCTCCCAGAAAACGTAGAGGGTGAAAAAGTCCTGTGAGAACACGAGACCAACTATTCCACCAGAAAGTGTCAAAATTAGTGTATAATATTTGTCTAAACCATTGTCAGCTTCCATGTATTTTACTGAATAGAATGTTACAAGCAAAACCATTGTAAGAGATAGGAGTGCAAGATAGATGCTCATCATACTGGCATAAAGTTCTATTCCAAATGGGGGACTGAAAACGTTCACATAATATGATAATGGGACAGAAGGGATCATGTAAACTATGAGTAGCATAGATACGCCAAGCATAATGAAGGCGAAAAAGTCTCTAAGTTTAGGAAACTTCAGATATTCTCCTATCTTTGAAACTAGGGGTAAAAGTAGAGCTGAGACAAATATTACTATAAGTGGGTATAATATTACATTTACCATTTTAATCGCCTCACAGCATCCCAATCAACTTTACCATAATGGCGGTAAACGTTTACAATTAAAGCCAATGCTAGTGCAGCAATACATGCTCCTATAGCTATTGATATGATAGCAAAAGTTTGAGCGAGAGCGTCAACATAACCGTCTCTTGCACCCACTATTATAAAGTTCAAGTTTATAGATGCTGTCAAAATTTCAACACCTAAAACAGTTTTTATCATATTCCTTTTTGTTACAATACAGTATATTGAAAGACATACAATCAAGAATGTGAAAAAGAGTAATATTGTGTACATTATTCTTCAGCCTCCTCAACAAACCCTACTTTTTCTTCCCTTAACAAGGCGTATACGGCTGCAACAGTCGCGAAGACAATAAGCGCTTGAACAAGTACATCTATGAGCCTATAAGTCCATAGAAAAGCAGGTGCACTGGTAAAATTCCAGTCAACAGATTTTCCAACAAATTTAAGGTAATATATTGCAGAGGCTGAGGCAAAAATAGTTAGCAATAAAATTATTCCAGCAACAACCTTATTCAAAAACTTTCCCTCTTCAATCATTTCTTTATCCTACCTCTCATAGTATGTAAGGCTGCAAGAAATAGGACCGTTACACCACCAGCATATACTAGAATCTGGAATAGGCCCGCATACGGTGCACCTAAAGCGTACATTATTATTCCCACTATAACATTAAACAAGAGAAAATAAAGTAGTGCACGAATTATGTCCCTAGATTCGATAGCAGATAATGCTGCAATAAAGGCCAGAAGGCCGAAGAGAATTTGATAAAATGCCTCCATTCACTTCACCACCAAATCCTTTTTATCTAAGCTTATTACCTCAAACTGTTTTGTTAAATGTATTGATTTAGTTGGACATATGTCCTCACATTGTCCACAATACGTGCATCGTGCCAAGTTAAAAACAGGCCTTTTACCCTTCTCGTCTGTAATAATTTCTATAGTGTATGAGGGACAAACTTGATAGCATAGAGTGCACCCAATACACTTTTCCCTATAAAATTCAAGCTTACCACGATATCCTTCAGGAACATGCACCTTATCCCTTTCCTCAGGATATAATACTGTAGCCCTTTTCTTAAACAAATTTTTTAACAACTCAGATAACATGGACATTATACGATCAACCTCACAATCAAAAACTGTATGGTAGCCAAAGGCAATAGATATTTCCATGAAAATGATACAATCTGGTCGATTCTTAAACGTGCAAAGAGGGCTCTAACGATCGTCAAGATTGCAAGCACAAAAATCGATTTAAATATAAAGTATATAGTGAAAAATATTGCCTCATACCCTGGCACTATAGGACCAAGAGGACCGCCTAAGAAGAGGGTTGCTGCAAGACCACACAAGAATACAAGTTCAATATTCTTTGCAAGCCTGAACATGGCGAGTCTGCGACCACTATAGTCGATATTCCATCCTGCAATAATTTCTTGCTCTGCTTCAGGGAGATCGAACGGTATTCTTTCTAGCTCAGCTTGGGCTGCGAAAAGGAAAACGATAAAGCCTAAAATGTTGGGGCCAAGAATATACCACACATTTTTCTGTGACAAAACTATGTTTTTGATACTTAACGAGTGAGCGTTTAACGCTACAGACACTACTGAAATCATTAAGGGGATTTCATAGCCTATAAGCTGTAGGAATGAACGTTCTGCACCTATTATCGCGAACCTGTTATAGGATGCGATTCCCGCAAAGAACGTTATTATGCATAGGAATGTTAGTAAAACCACAGCAATAACCAGGTCGCCTTCAAAAGAAAGTGTTCCCTTATAAGAGAATATTGGAAGCAATAATGTCGCAAATATTGAAAGCGTGAGAGAGAACAGTGGTGCCGCTGTAAATAGCATCCTATCAACACCCTTTGGCACTATATCTTCTTTAGAAAGAAGCTTGATAAAGTCTGCGAAAGGCTGGAGGATGCCAAATGGGCCTGCGTAAAGTGGCCCAACCCTATTCTGCAATTTCGCATAAAACTTTCTATCGAACCATTCATAAAAGAGGGCAAGTATGAAGATGAAAATGAAGCCTGGGAAAACAAAAACCTTTAACATTTCAATCAAATACGATTCTAAACTCATGCTCTCACCTTCTTACTCATATTTCTTATTTCATCCAGTGTCCAAGTCCAAGCTTTACCCTTTTTCACATCAATAAATTGGACCCTAGCTGTGCAGCATATGCATGGGTCAATTGAACCATATATTATTGGAACATCACCGATATTAACAACATACCTACCCTTTGATGTTAGCATAGCTCTAAGAGCACCCAAATTGGCTAGAGTTGGAGTTCTAACCTTATATCTATAAGGTTTTGGCGTACCCTCACATAATGTGTAATGCAATAGTTCCCCTCTAGGAGCTTCAACTCTTGTAAGAGCTTCACCAGCATTAGGTTTCATAGGCAATTTTATTCTGAACGGGCCTGAGGGGAGATTTTTTAAGGCATATCTGATCATGTTAACACATTCGAGAAGCTCCTGAGCTCTAACAATTATCCGTCCAAAAACGTCACAGGAGTCGTATGTTATCACATTAAATGGGATTTCATCATGTGCCGCGTATGGGTCGTCAGCGCGTACATCAAATTTTATTCCAGAGGCTCTTACAACTGGTCCAACAGAACATGTTGCTTTAGCATCTTCAGGAGACAGATAACCAACACCCTGTGTTCTTTTAGCTATGGTGGGTTCATTTAGAGCAACTTTAATATAATATTTTGTTCTTTCTTCAACAACATCCATTGTTTTTAAAAGCTTTTCAGCTAATTCGGGTGAAATATCTCTTCTCACTCCACCAATTTGACTGTATTCTGTTGTAACCCTGTTGCCTGTTATCGCCTCAAGCATGTCCATTACATGTTCACGGTCTCTCCAAGTGTACATGAACATCGTGTTGAATCCGATCTCGAATGCTGCAACACCAAGCCAGAGGAGGTGGCTGTGTATTCTGCTCAATTCTTCAACAACCACTCTCAAATACTGTGCTCTTGAAGGAATCTCCTTATCATACAACTTTTCAACATTCAAGGTGTAGCAGAGACCGTGAGCTGCATTACATATACCGCAGATTCTTTCAACAAGCGGGAGGCCTTGAAAATATGTTTTTGTTTCAAGAAGCTTTTCAATTCCTCTATGCATGTAGCTGACGTCAAAGTCAACACCTACCACAGTTTCGCCTTCAACTTCAAGCTTTAGCAGAAGAGGTTCGGGTAAAGCGGGATGTTGTGGACCGATTGGTATATCGAATGTTGACATTATTCACCACCAACATTCCTTAACGGCTGATTGTGTCTTGTTTCAAAGGATTTTCTAAGTGGATGTATGCCAGTAGGCCAATCTTGTGGAAGAACAAGACGTTTTGGGTTAGGGTGGCCATCAAATTCGACACCCATCAAATCCATTATCTCTCTTTCATAAAATTCTGCACCGGGTATCAGGTTACATAGGGAGACGATCTTTGGAATATTTTTGTCCACCGCTGTTTTAACAGAAACTGATGTGGACAAACCTAAGTGGGCAATAATTTCAATATAGTCTTTCAATTCTGTTGCAGTCATTGTCTCAAGATGATATAACCCCTTTTCTTTTACAAGAAATTCGACAACTTTATAATAATATTCTGGACTCACCTTCAAAAATATTCTTCTCTTAAAAATTTTAGATTCAACTATATTTTCTCCAAAAACTGATTTAAGCTCATTTAAGAAGCTTTCTTCAGAACTCATTTACTTTCACCAATCTTTTTTAGTAGAAAAGATAATCCATTTATTATATTCTCAGGCTTTACAGGACATCCTGAAATATATGCTGTGACAGGAATAACTGAATCCACACCTGGATATATATTGTATGAGTTTCTGTATACGCCTCCGCTTATCGCACAAGTGCCTACTGCAACAACATACTTTGGTTCTGGCATCTGCTCATAAATTCTTAATAATCTATCTCTTACTTGTCTAGTTACTGGACCAGTTACCAAAAGTATGTCTGCATGCCTAATACTTCCCCTTAAAATGGCACCGAACCTTTCAACATCATACCTTGGAGTCAGGCAGGCTAGAATTTCAATATCACATGCATTACATGAGCCAGTACAAAAGTGGGCGATCCATGGGCTTCTTTTTCTAGCCCAACTTATGAGGCTCAAGGCTAAAACCTCCTTGCAAAATATATTAGACTTAACATTACTATAATAACATATAAGATTACACTTAGCTTACTAATGGTATAAAATGAACCTAAATTTGGTCCGATTGAAAAAAAGAGCATGAGAGATATTACATCAAATACTATAAAGAGTAGAGCGTAATCAAAAAGTTTTATGTTCACGGGAACAAGCTCATGCTCAACCTTTTCACCGCCAGTATATGGTAGAAGCTTTTCCTCTGAAGGCGTTGACTTTGGAGCCATTTTTCCGCCAACCCAAAATACTATAGCTGAAATAGAGAGAGCCAACAGTAGTGTATAGAAGATGGAAATGCTCAAAGCAAATCCCAACATCAGCTTCCCATCAAAATTATATAAAATTTTTTAATAGCATTATATAAGAAGAATAAAAAATTTAAATCTAGTTATGATAAAATCACGTGACTCCTCTAATTGGGTGCATTCGGTTCTAAAGAGTGATAGCATATTGTAATATTTTTAGATTATCGTTTTTAATGTAGGAAATAAAGTTATCTTATCATAAGGTTATGTGCATCTTGTAGAGACATTGCTATGGATTCAACGATTTTTTCGAAACCAAGTTTGTTATAGAATTTTACTTTAACAGGAATGTTTTTTGGAGCCTTAGAATATGAGATTATCAATGACGCTGCCTTCTGAAGATTTATTTCATTTAAATTTCCATAATATAATCCAGTTGGACCCTTATAGGTGATAACCTCAAATATGATATCTTCTGGGCTGACATATTTGACCATTTCCTCATTTTCACTTTTATTTCTTCCAACAATAATCTTCGTGCTATCATCCAAACGGAAATGTCTTCCAAATTTTAGGAGAATAACGTCCTTTAATTCAAAGTTTGGAAGATGCCTCCTCAAATCATCAAACCTTCTTCCAAAAGAAGTTTCTGTAAGTAGGCAGCCTCCAGCTGGAGACGGATACTCTTTTATCCCAAATCTTTTAGCCAGCTCTAATTGCATCCTTCGAGACCTACCTCTAATGTCCAGTAACTGTTCTCTTTTGACAAGGCCTCTATTTTCTGGAACTGTTTCTGGAAGAAGTTTTGCTGAAAGAGGCCTCAAGACAAGACCTTCTACACCCGCTTCTCTGTCAATTTTTTTCAAATATTCTATAGTTTGAGAGAAGGGACGCTGTCCTAAAACTTCTCCTGTAGCTATAAAATCGGCACCCTCTTCCTCCATAGTCTTTTTAGCATATTTCATCATCAAAATTCTGCAGTCTATACATGGGTTTGCAGCACGCCCAAAACCGTATTTGGGAGATTTTAAAATTGGAAGATATTCTTCTTGCAAGTAAATGGTCTTCAACTTGCAGCCAAGCCTATTTACGGTATCTATAATGTTTTTGAAAGCTTTAGATTCACGGTTATAGTTATAGAATGGTGTAACAAATGTTAGTGCTATAACCTCAATATTTTGTGATGTTAGAAGATATAATGCTAGTGTACTATCTAGTCCACCTGAATATAAGAGGATTGCTTTAGGCTTGTATGACATAACATTGTTTGCACAGAGAAAGTTGGTCTTAAATTTTTCTTAGTTAGCCTGTTGTTTACAGGTCGTAAACCAGTCCAGGAATTTTTGGGAATATTTGAACTTCACCTATATGCTTTGACCCTACAATCCAGCATACTAGCCTTTCTATGCCCAAACCTGCTCCAGCTGAAGGTTTAATTTTACCTTCTTTAGCAAGTTTTAGGAGAAGGGTGAAATTTTCTTTTCTAACATTATCTCGTTCCATTTTCCTGATAATCTTACCGTATTCCCATTCTCTTCTAGAGCCTGAAAGAACTTCACCATATTTTGGAAGAAAGAGGTCGTAGTTGTCCCATCTTCCAGTTGAAAAGTCTTCATAGTCATAAAATTCTCTTGGAATGTTAACAACCCATGCTGGTTCCCTTATATCTTCTTTGAAAATGTTCTCCCAATCTTTACCATATTTTTCTTCAAGATCAGTTCTGTCGAAAACCTTTAAAGGAAGATCTGGTACAATTAATTTCTTATACGATTCTAAATATTCTAGTTCGTCTTTTGCATTATTTCTTAGATAGGATATTAGATTCTTTATCAATTTATCCACAAAGTTCATTATATCAGATGAAGTGGCTTCACGTACTTCGAAATCTAGTTGAGTGAATTCGTAAAGATGCCATCCTGTTAAGCGCCTGTCTCTTCTTTCGATTCTAACATTAGGTGAGAGGGTGAAGAGCTTGGGAATTAGGAGGGAGGAGGCGACAATCTTGTGCACTATCATGCTCAATGTTGTCCTAACCATTTCACCATAGATTTCTGCTTCAATACGCTTTTCTATCGATGCACCAGGATCTGGCCAAAGAGGGTCTGTAGATTTTGAAAATATTACTGGAAGAAGCCATTCGAAACCATTTTTAATATATTCTTGGGTTAAATGACTTAATGTTTTAGTCATAATACTGGCTATAACCCTTTTCCTTTCAATCTCCTCTTTTGATAGACGCTCTAATGGTTTAGGTAAGCAGGTTTCACCCTTCACATAGGCACCTCTTTCACTTTGCATGCGAGGAAGCATTTTCTATTCTGTTAAAAAACATTATGCCATATTTTTTGGCATAAAGTAGAATAAAAAACTATATATAATGTTAAAAGTTAGCATTATGCCATAATGTTGGACGAGAAAGATTGGAAGATTTTATGGAAGCTGATTGAAGATGGTAGAAAGTCTGTTGTAGAGATAGCTTACGAACTTGGTATACCTCGTGCCACCGTCCAAGAGAGAATAAAGAGGCTGGTTAAGGAAAGGGTTATAAGAAAGTTTGCAGCCATACCAGATTACGCTAAAATAGGAAAAGGTGTTACAGCATTTATTCTAGTAAGCTTTAGTGGAGAAAGTAACCTTTCACAAAGGAATCTTGCTGAAGAAATTGCAAAAATACCTGAAGTTTATGAAGTTTCACTTATATCTGGGGAATGGGATATAATTCTTAAGGTGAGAACATCTTCTGTTGAAGAAATAGGTAAGCTGGTAATAGACAGGCTAAGGATGATGAGGGGCATACAGAAGACTCAAACCTGTGTAGTATTCCAGACTATTAAAGAAAATTTCTAAAACATCATCTTATAACCAAAACAGAGCATGGCGCATTTTTTACAACCTTTTCAGCCACGTTACCCAACGATAGTATTGGCGAATATATGCTTCTGTAGCCTATGACTATTAGGTCATAATCCTTTTTCGCCTCCTTAACTATTTCAGAGGCAGCGTCTCCGAATACTACTGCAAAATCTATTTTACTCCAAGTTTTTTCAACATCCTCTTTTGTTTCAGAAAGAATCTTCATAGCCTCTTTAACCATCATGTCCCTCATATGCTCTGGTAGAGGATAGATTACACCCTGCGATTCACCCGTATGAGAGGAAATTGATGAAGATACTATTGGGACAATGGACTGCCCGGCCACATTAAGTACTGTCACGTGACTGTCGAAAAATGTGGCTAGCTTTAATGCGATGTAAAGAGCCTTTTTACTTTCCTCTAACCCATCAAATGCAACAAGTATTCTTTTCAACCCTTTACCCTAACATGTTATACTAGTATAGTGATATGAATGTTTCCCTCAAGTTTATAGTATTGGTGTTTGAATTAAGCTTAAATAGTGTTGTATTGGATAGCTTGAGAGATAAATGAGTGCAAAAAAATGTAATGGAGTTGTTGTAGAGGCTCCAGCATCCTCTGCTAATGTTGGGCCAGGATTCGATGTGTTTGCAATAGCTTTAGATATTCCAAAGGATATTGTGAAGATTTCTTTAAAAGGTGATGGGATAAAAGTTTTTGTTGAAGGCTTAGATAATGAGAAAATACCTAATCTTGTTGACTCTAATACTGCTGGTGTTGTAGCAAAAAGGCTTGTTGAAGACTATAAGATTGCCAGTGGCATAGAGATAGTGATTGTCAAGGGTGTGCCTGTTGGAATGGGCTTGGGTAGTAGTGCAGCTTCAGCAGCAGCAGTAGCCTATGGACTAAATGAGCTTTTTTCATTAAACTTGGACAAAAATGTTCTTGTAAAGTATGCTGCTGAAGGGGAAATAGCTTCCGCTGGAAAACCTCATGCAGATAATGTTTCAGCATCACTTTTAGGAGGTTTCACGTTGGTCAGATCCTATGATCCAATGGAAGTTCATAAATTTGATGTTCCAGAAAATCTTGGAGTCTGCATAGCTTCACCAAGAATCTCTTATGGGCAAAAGAAGACTGAACAATTTCGTGCAGTTATACCTAAGCTTATTGAATTGGATAAGCTTATACATAATGTTGGTAATGCTTCAGCATTGGTGGCAGCACTTTTAACAAAAAATCTAGAATTATTCGGACGCTCTCTTAACGATGCTGTAGTGGAGCCAGCGAGGTCAAAGCTTATTCCAGGATATGCTTCTGTTAAGGGTGCAGCTTTAAAGGCTGGAGCGTTAGGTGTGACAATTAGTGGTGCTGGACCAAGTATGATAGCATTCTATGATTCGAGGATGGTTGATGGCAGGCTTATAGGCGAGGAAATGTGCATGGCATTTTCTAGTGTAGGATATGATGCAACATACATTTGCACTAAAGTTGGTCACGGTTGTAGGATAGTAGAATATTTCTAGCTTTATATTTTCACTATCTTGGGTGGATTTGAGAACCTGTTGCTGCTCATGTGATATCTTATCATTGCTTCAGGATCCTTTAGCCTACCAGTCAATATGGCGACTACCTTCTCATCCCTTTTTATAACTTCTTCTTCGACAAGCTTTTTTATTGCAGCCACACATGATGCTGAAGCATGCTCGCAGTCGAAGCCGTTGCTTCCAACAACAGCTATCCCATCCTCCATTTCCTTATCTTCGACTTGAACACTTATACCGTTTGTGTATTCTAGGCTCCTTAACCCTTTTTTGATGTTCACTGGCCTACCTATCTGTATTGCGGTTGCACAGGTTTTAGGTCTTATATTATTTTTGTCTAGAAAAGCATAATATTCTTTAATGAGCCCCTCTTTCACGTTACCATTGTTCCATCTCAATGGTTCTCCATTGTATAGGCCGTTGTAGAGTGTATAGAATGTGTTTGAGCCTTTTGCGTCAACGGCAACAAATCTTGGCTTCTTTTTTATCCAACCCCATTCATATAGTTCCATTATGGCTTTACCGAATGCTGCACAATTACCCATATTACCTCTTGGAAAGACAAGCCAGTCTGGTGGCTCCCAGTTCAGATATTCTAGCATTCTATATATCATCGTCTTTTGACCTTCTAGCCTGAACGGGTTTACAGAGTTCATTATGTACGCTCCTTCGCGACCCTTTTCCAATACAACCTTGAGAGCATCATCAAAATTTCCTATCACTTGATACACGTTTGCATTAAATTGGAATGCTTGAGCCAGTTTGCCTAATGCTACTTCATCCTTTGGAATATATATGCTTGCTTTTATTCCCTCGTTTGCAGCATACATTGCAACAGAGGCGGAAGTGTTCCCTGTAGAAGCACAGATAACCTCTCTAACACCAAGCATTTTTGCATGAGTTAATCCTGTTGCAATACCATTGTCCTTAAATGACCCACTTGGATTAAGCCCTTCGGGCTGAAAGAGAACATTCTCTTTTGGCATACCAACATATTCTGCAACCTTCGTCATTTCATATGGTCTAGTTCTACCCTCTGCGCCATCGAATGAGACAAAAACCTTACTATATTCTTCATAAACTTCCGAGTCCGTGCCAGTGAAGTTGATTAGCTCTCTAAAACGCCATACACCACTTTCGTTAAAGATATTGTTTCTATGGTCTCTTCTATAATAGAATAATTCTATAAGAGACTTTGAGAAACTTCCTTCGTAAACGACATCCAAGAGGTTACCGCATTCACAGAAGGTTCTCGTAGTTTCTATAGGATAGCGTTTACTACATTTTGGAATTATACACTGGAGATATGCCCTAGACTTCAACTCTATGGAGTAAATAGGAAGGCAATATTTAATATTTATTTGAGATAAAAATTTGTGCAAAAATATCTTTTTGCCAAAAATGTCCAAGAAAAGGATATAAAAAACTGTTTCAAGAGATATTGGGCATAGGTGATGTATTGGGTAAGTTAAATGTGGCAGTAATGGGCGCAACTGGAATGGTCGGCCAACAGTATATGAGATTACTTGAAAAACATCCTTGGTTTGAAATATCAGTTTTGATGGGTAAGCGTTCTGCGGGAAAAAGGTTTGGAGAAGCTGTAGAATGGGTTGGCGCATACGATCCTCCTGCGAAGGTTAAAGAGATTGTTGTTAGCGAAATAGATCCTGAAAGACAGGCAGCTGACCTATTTTTCAGCTGCCTACCTTCAGAGGTTGCAAGAGAGGTTGAGGGCAAGTTTGCGCTAAAATTTCCGGTAGTTAGTGACACAAGCGCATACAGGATGGAGGCTGATGTTCCAATAATTATTCCTGAATTGAACGCTGAACATGCTAAAATTATT
This sequence comes from Nitrososphaeria archaeon, assembly GCA_049969935.1. Lineage (GTDB taxonomy): Archaea > Thermoproteota > Nitrososphaeria > JACIWG01 > JACIWG01 > JACIWG01. The sequence continues at coordinate 9,641 of JBMFNX010000018.1, read as the reverse complement.
GTAAGACAAAGAAGGGAACGTGGTTGGAAAGGTTTTATTGTAACAGGACCAAACTGTACAACTACAGGTTTAGCTGTAGCACTTAAACCCTTAGATGACGCATACAATGTTAGAAAAGTTTTTGTTACAACAATGCAGGCTGTGAGTGGAGCCGGCTATCCTGGTGTACCAAGTCTCCTTATAATAGACAATGTTATACCATATATTAAGGATGAGGAGGAGAAGGTTGCTCGTGAAACTAAAAAGATTTTGGGCAAATTCCATGATGGGAAAATTTTGGAAAATGATATGATGGTTGCCGCATCATGTAATCGTGTCCCTGTAATCGATGGACACCTTGAATGCGTTTACGTAGAAACAGAGAAGAAGGTTAATGTTGAAGAGGCTAAAAATATTTTAAGGGAATTTAGGGGGCTGCCTCAAGAACTTAAACTGCCTTCAGCTCCTGAAAAGCCTATAATAGTTAGAGAGGAAAATGATAGACCTCAACCTAGAAGGGACAGGGATTCAGGTTCTGTTCCAGGAATGAGTGTTGTTGTGGGAAGAGTTAGAAGGGGGTTGGATGAGAATTCTCTGCAGTTTACTGTATTAAGCCATAATACTATAAGAGGAGCTGCTGGAAACGCTATCTTAACCGCTGAACTACTTTACAGGCTAGGATATATTGAGTGAACGGATAAGATTATGAAGTATGTAATGAAATTTGGTGGTACATCAGTTAAGGACGCAGGCTACACTAGGATATGTGATATCTTATCAGACTATAAAAATGATAAGATTGTTTTAGTTGTGTCAGCGTTAAAGGGTGTAACGGACAAACTTCTTGAAGCAACTAGAATGGCTGAATTGGGTGAAGAAAAGTGGATTAATGATTTCCTTCAAGAGGTCAGTGATGTACATAGAAGTGTTGCAAAAAATTCTATTGGAAGCCTACCCTCATGGCTTAAGGAAAGGCTTGAGAAGGCTGACGAAGAGCTAAAGCATGTCCTCTACGGCATACTATACTTGAGAGAGGCTACACCAAGAAGCGTTGACTATGTTGCAAGTTTTGGAGAAAGATATTCCGCGGAAATAGCTTCCGCGACACTAGCATCAAGAGGATTTAAGTCAAAGGCATTCACTGGAGGGGAAGCTGGTATAATAACAAATTCTAGGTTTGGACAGGCAACACCATTAATGACACTAGTTAGGAAAAAGGTTGCTGAAACAATTTTACCATTACTAGAAAATAATATTGTCCCTGTTGTTGGAGGATTTGCTGGAGCAACAGAAAATGGTATAATAACAACATTAGGTAGAGGGGGAAGCGATTATAGTGCAACAATATTAGCAAACGCGATCGACGCGGACGAGGTTATAATTTGGAGTGATGTTAATGGCATAATGTCAGCTGACCCAAAATTGGTTCCTGAGGCAGTCACATTACCTGAGATAACATATGAGGAGGCTATGGAGATGGCTATATTGGGTGCAAAGGCACTTCACCCTAGAGCACTTGAGCCTGTAATTGAAAAGAAGATTCCCGTCAGAATTAAGAACACATTTGACCCAAAGCATGATGGTACAAAGATTATGGAAACTGTAACAAGACCATATCATTCTGTTGTAAAAGTAATTTCGCTGATAAAAGATATTTCAATGATAACGATAAGGGGTGCTTCAATGGTCGGCGAAGTTGGAATGGCTGCAAGATTCTTTAACAAAATTGCAGAATCGAAATCGAATGTTATGATGATATCTCAAAGCATATCAGAATCTAACATAAGTATTGTGGTTAGAAAGGAGAATTCAAAGAAAGTGTATGATGCCTTAGAGAAGGAGTTCGGTAACGAAGCAAAAAAGTTGGAGTTGGAGGATGACGTTTGCGCAATAGCATGCGTTGGCGAGGGTATGAAGGGGACACCCGGTGTTGCTGCAAGAATGTTCAAGGCTGTTGCAGATGAAGGAGTTAATGTTAGAATGATAGCTCAAGGTTCAAGCGAATTAAACATAAGTTTTGTAGTAAAGGATACAGACGGCTTAAAAGCGTTAAAAGCTTTACATAAAGAGTTTATTGAAAAAAGTTTTAAATAAAATGTTTAAAATTAAAATAGTATGATAAGAGAAGTTGAGAGGGAATTTAGAAGACTTCTTGATGGAGCATGTGAGCTTCATGTTCACTGTTCGCCAGACATTATTAAGAGGACTGTTACAGAAATAGGGCTTGCAAAAATGTGCAAGAAATTCGGCTATAAGGCTATAGTTTCAAAAAACCATTTTACACCAACATATGATAGAGCCTACTATGTAAGAAGTATTGTGCCAGAAATAAAGTTTTTCGGTGGAATAGTGTTAAATTACACTTTGGGAGGGCTTAATCCTCAGGCTGTAAAGGCTGCAATAGCATATGATGCAAAGTTAGTTTGGATGCCAACATTCCATTCTGACCACCACTTGAAAAAGGCAGGACAAATCATGTATGACCCTAAAAGGTTTGAAAAACATGTAGACTTTAGATTAAGGGATGGACTTAAGATACTTGATGAGGAGGGAAAAATAAGGAATGAAGTATATGAGATACTTGATTTGATTTCCGAAAACGACATAATATTGGGTACAGGACACATTTCTAAAGAGGAGACTTTCAAACTTGTTAAAGAGGCTAGAGGAAAGGTTGTAAAAAGAATTTTGGTCACACATGTAGACTATTCTGTTACAAGACTAAGCCCAGAAGAGCAGATAGAGTTGGCTGAAATGGGAGCCTATCTTGAACATTGTGCATTTTCTTGTATAGATAGATCTGAAAGACTTGATCCGAAGAAGGTGGCTTATGCAATAAGAAAAGTTGGTGCAGAAAAATGTGTTATATCAAGTGACCTCGGACAGATAGATAACCCTGACCCAATATCAGGTCTAATAGAATATGTTAGAATGCTAAAAAATGCGGGAATAGAAGATGATTTAATTGAAAAGATGTTAAAGGATAATCCATCAAAACTTTTGGAAATATGATTGTTAAAATATAAAATTGTTAGCATCAAACGGCGCCTCAATAGTTTTTAAAAAGTTTCTCAAATCTTTTGGCGTAAGCTTCGTGGAAAGTGGAACAAGCATGTATCCTATCCTTTGATTAAAATAGGGTGAACCAGCTCTAGAAAAAAGGGTTACTACTCTGCCACCATGATTTAACTTGAAGCCTTCACACGGCTCATGACCTCTAACTATTGCAACCAAACCATTAGCTTTGAGAAACCTTTCAGTCACATTCTTTCCAAAACATAGTCCAGCACCTCTAGGCGATGGCCTAGTTTCAAGAATATCTTCTATCGGATCACTCCATAAAACTTCTTCAAACAACTTTAAAGACGGGTTCCTGAGCGAATCCAAACTTGAATCCGATATGGGTGGACCACCGTGGACAAAAAACAGGCCGTTGCCTGTAAACGATGCGAGGGGAAGCTGCTGGAAAAGGTTGAATGAAGCCTTATAGAGGGTTAACCAATTATTTGGAAAACGGGTTCTCAAAACATATGGGAAATCGTGTGGGTATGGAAGCAATTCTATAGGCGGTTCATGGTTCCCTCTTAAAAGTAAGATTTGTTCTCTAAACTCCTGCTTCAGAAGAAGTAGGAATGCCAGTGTCTCATACTGATATTTTCCTCTGTCAACATAGTCGCCTAAAAATATTATAATATTTTCTTTGGCTGACAAAAATTTTTCAACCTCTGCATGCTCGAATATTGTTTTCAACGATTTTATGTCTCCATGAATATCTCCTATAACGAGAGCCATGCCGTTCGACAAAATCTTTACAAGATAACCGTCTCTGGAAAAAAGTTTATTATAGTGAACACCCTCTTCCAAGATACTTAGAAAATCTTCTTCCCGCAATTGAAAAGATTTTTTGTAAAGAGCTTCAATCATCCCATACGCCATTCAACTTTTCTAACCATTAAACTTTTTATAACATATCTTATCATGCCAAATGAAGATGTAAATGATATTAACTCACAAAAATATTGACGAGACAATTTCTGGCAAATGTGTTGACCTTATACATGGGAGAAGGTCCACTGTAGTCCTAAAAACACAGGATTTCATGAAGGTTGATGATAAAGGGCTTGTTCACGGCGGTTTCACATTTTCTCTAGCAGATTATGCTGCAATGGTTGCAGTTAATCATCCAAATGTTGTATTATATAAGGCTTCTGTAAAGTTCATCGCCCCCGTTAAAGTTGGAGACACTTTAGTTGCTAAAGCAAGAGTTTATAGGCGAGTGAAAAACAGGTATTTTGTTAAAGTACAGGTTTTTAAAGATGAGAATCCAGTATTTGATGGAAAATTTTTATGCATTGTTCTTGAATCACATGTTTTAGAATTGAAAAAATAGTTTGAAGTATACTGTGATAGAATATGAGCACATCCTACTATCGCCCAATCTATTTTAGGGCAGCCCTTTTCGCTTTAGCAGTCGGCATGTCAGGCCCCTTTCTGACCCTGTATGCTATATACTTGGGTGCAGATCCACTGGAGCTTGGACTTTTGCAGGCTGCGATTAACGTAATACCAAACGTTTTCCAGCTACCCTTTGGAAGACTTGTAGATATGTTTGGTAAAAGAAAACTTATTCTCTATCTAGGTAGTATGGTATATTTTTCAATATTTATTCCAATACTCTTTGTTTCAGTACCTAAACAGTATGTCCTTCTTCTTTCAATACAGTCTATAGCTAATGCTATGATGACGCCAGCATATCTTTCACTTGTAGGTGAAATGACTACAATAGAAAATCGTGCATCGACTATGGCAAAATTGAATCTACTGAATGGTGTAGGAAACCTTATTTCAACCACATTCACCTCATTCTTCGTTTACATGTACTTTGGGAACAGTAAAATTGGATACCAGTTTATATTCCTTTCATCATTCTTTTTCGGCATCCTTGCAATCGTTTCAACACATTTTATTCGTGAGCCGAAAGTTAAGGTTGTTAGGGAAACATTGAATCCAATAAAGGATTTGCCTAAAATTCTTAAAGATAATAGAACATTCTCAACATTTCTACTTCTTACACTAATGTACGGTTTCTTTATGTCACTTATGTGGCCTCTTACAGGACTTACCTTAGCTAAAGTCCATAATGCTGGCGTACTCGAATTTGGACTTGTACAGCTTTTTTCTATGATAGGATACATTTTTGCCCAAAACATGTTTAGAAGAATCTTTGACCAAGTTGGTAGGGTTCCAATGCTCGTACTTGCAAGATTCGGTCTTATAATATTTCCCTTATCATATGCTTTTTCACCCAACATAACATACATATATTTGGCAAGCTTTTTGGGAAGCATATTTTCAGCTTTAACGGATACAGCAGTACTTGCATACCTCTTTGACACAACACCAAGTGGACAGAGAGGATTCTATACATCTTTATATAATCTTACGGCTGGCGTATCATATTTTGCTGGCTCAATTATTGGAGGAATCCTTTACTCGCTTGCCATACCAATATTTGGCACACAAATATCGCTACAGTATGTTTATATGATATCACTTATCGGTAGAGGAGCATTTGCTTTCATGCACCAGAAGCTTGTTGAGACAAGGAAGGCTCAAACGACTTTAACAAAGGCCTTACTAAAAGAACTGCGTATAAAATAAGATAACCGGATAACATCTAGTTTTTCAAATTTTTTAAAATAAGTGATGAAAGACTAGGATATTCTGAAACAAACCTTACCTTATAAGAGAAGTCTGGTTTGATTTTTGTTGACTGCTGCAGTAGTTTTTGAATATCAATATCTTCTAACGAGGTATCAGAGAGTATTCCTTCGATCGCAGATTTTATTTGCGTAGAAATTTGTTCACTCAACTTTTCTTTAGAAAAGTATTTTAGAACATCTTCTATCAACGCCATCCTCTCTAGAAAGTCAACCTTTTCAAGAGGCTCCTTTAAAGCCTCGTTTAGGATAACCTGTAATCTTATTTTTATAGAAGAAAGAGAGTTAAGTAAAGAAATAATTTCATCCTCAAATTTTAGGATCTCAAATGCTGATGAAGCCTTTTGAAAAGAGTCTAAAGAATTTATATTATAAAACTTGTTCACAACATCAAAAATCCTGTCAACAGCTTTAGCGGCACCTTGAAGCTTTGAATTAAGGTCTTCAAGCAAAGGTGAATATTTTTCAGGTAAACGTTTTTCTGACAAACATTTTCTAGTATCAGCTATAAATATAGAAAGGACTTTTAATACATCAATAGTATCGCCTATCATCAGAATACGATTAATTAAACAATTATTTAAGCAGTTGTGCACCATTATTAAATTTTCTTGGCCCAAGGTAGGCTATAGAATTAGCTGAAGAAGGATACTAGAAAAATTTTTTGAAGAACTATTAGTAGTGAACTAGTTTGCAAGAAGAATTCGCTAAAAAATGTTTTATATAAAAATATTGTATAATGTCTATGATGATGTCAAGTTAAGCCTTTTGTTAGGATGTGGTTGTATAGGAGTGTGTATGTTTGGATGAAGTTTGTTATTGTTTTGATGGATGCGTTTGCTGGAAAGCGGTTGTAGAATGTTTTCAGTTTCGCCTTCAGTATTCCGAACCACCTTTCTATGCGCTCATTCCGAAGGTTTCACGCCCTCTAAGTTTCGTGCCTATACTCTAGCCTTTCTAATGCCTCCCTATACCAGGGCCCCTTATCTACTAGAAACGTGGGCTTGTTATCACAGCACTCTAACACCTTCTTCAAGAATATTTCAGCATCTAACGAGCTTCTTGTGAAGCTGCACCTGAAGGCTAGAACCTCTTACATAGGCTCTTGCAGCCCAAATATAGAGTTGTTCACCGCCAACCTTAACCTTAGTCTCGTCAACAGAGACAAGCCTCCTACGCTTTTCAGGCTCAGGCAGACCCCTCATAGCCGTAAAAGCCTCTAAACAATCCTAGACATGCCCCAACCAATACTAAATCCCATAGGCCAACAAACAATAGCAAAAAACCTTCTCCAAAGAAATCCTATCCTCTTAAACACCCTCACACCCCTAACATAATCCAAAAAACCAGACATAAGCAAAAATCGAACAAGAAAAAAATATAAACAAAAAACATTAGACCAACAGGTAAAAAAATTATCGTGACAACATCACGAATATTTATATACGACATAATTTTTGATAAAGTTTGATGGCAAGAAAAATTCTTATAACATTATTTCTTGTTTTGGTACTCAGCTTTATCATCTTAGATGTTGCGCAAGTCAATTGTCCACAATGTGAGGGAAAAGGTAGTATTAGGGCGTATTCAAATCTTGTTAGCTTAGAAGGGGTTGTTGTAAACTATACTACTACTGCATGTGGTTACGAGTGGTGGGATGTTACAGTATACTTAAAAAGTAATGTTGACAGGAACTTAACTGTAAAAGTTTATGTTACACCCTTTGACGCGAAAATTAATAAGACATACAGTAGAATCACATGGAACGTTTATGTGGGCGCTTATGAGAACAAGGCTGTTAGTGGAACTGTTACAGTACCCGATTTTTACGGTTCACTACAGCATTCGGACCTAAGGGTTTTAGTGAATGTTGCAAGTGAAGAGAATGCTGGAGAAGAGTTTATTACCTGTCCATTATGTAAAGGAAATGGTAAGGTTCCATTATTTGATTATATAAGATTCTATTTTAGAGGAAGTCAGTAGCTAAATTTTTAGTACCATGTCAATAGCTTTTGGAATATATGATATTATTTCGTTTACTTTCGTTCTTGGCGTGGGATTAGATAATAGTCCGGCAATCCTATTTATTTTGCAAGCATATAATGCAGCCTTTTCAAGTGGTAGACCACAAGATATTAAGCCAGTCAAAATTCCTGTTAAAGTGTCTCCTGTTCCACCAATAGGCTCAAGAGATGGCACCATCGGATCATCTATCTTAAAAAGTATTTTTCCATCTAAAACGATATAGTCTACGGCACCCTTTACAACAAGCATTTTTGGGAGACCCTCAACATTCTTCACCTTCTCAATAAGCGATTCAACATCTATAGAGTCTATTTCGAACAGGTGCCTTTCCATATACGCTGGATGTACTGCATTCTTGTCAGCTAGAAAAGCCATCTCTCCAGGGTCAGGTGTAAATATATCACAAACATGCCCCATTTTAGATGCTTTAAAAGCGTACATGAATCCAGCATCAGCTACAACAATAGGTTTGGGATTCATTTTTTGCAACTTTAAAGCTAATGTCTTTACTAAAGTTATTATTGGCATAACATAATGCAGTGTAAGCACATTTGGTTTAAATTCTTCAATTTCTTCTGTAAGCTTTTGATAGAGTATTCTGCTTCCATCAGCTTTACCTATATCTCCTACTGTAATAAGAGTTGGAGACTCGCCTTTTAAATGCGCTAGAGTCAAGTATGCGGCTGAATATAGTGTTAGTGTACCCATTCCAATAGGCAAAGTCCATTCATTAAGAAACAAATTTTTGCCATCAAATGATGGTATGCCTACATATATTGGAAATTTTTCAACTGGAACAGTTCCAACGATTAAAGTTTTCATAAAATTTTAACGCCTCCTCAAAAGCCTTACCAAGAGAGTAAGCACACAGAGAATAGCCTATTGTAGTGGGATTTTTTGCTTCAAAAATTTTTTTCCCAACAAGCTGGAGAAACAGGTATGGTACATCCGGACATCCGCCTCCAGAAATGTTTAATATAGTTCCATCACTTTTATCTATTGTAATCTTCATTGAACCACATCTAAACATTATAGTATCACCATAATCAACTTTCTTAACCATATCAAGTGGTTTAGTTGAAACTTTAACTGCATCAACTATGCTAGCATATTGTACACCATTCTCTATTAAGGCTCTTTCAACAGCAAGCCTTTCATTTAAGTTGAATGAAATCGCTAGGTCACAGCCTTTAACCGCATCTTTTGGAGGAATAGTAAGTTCTATTTGGAACCCTGAAGCCTTTAAAACCTTTTCTGCCTTAAAAGCATCTTTCACATGATCAAAAACTATTAGACCTCTTTCCATGAGAAAAGGAAGGATAAAAGCTTGTTATTTAAACATTAAAAATAAAAAAAGAGAGAGGGAAATTTATGAACCCCTATACTTCTTCAGCCATTCGTCAGCGTACTGTATACCCCATTTCGCCATCGTTTCAGCTTTGGGGAAGCCTTTCTCGTCTAAGCCTCTGTTTGCATAAAACTTTGCTAGAAGCTCCTTCATTTTTGCTTCAGTAACCTGTGATGCTTGCCCTGCTAGTGGACCGCTTGGAATTGGTTCAAGCCATCTTCTAGGCCAAAGATTATCCCATTGTTCAGCGGGATTCGTTAATCCTTGTGTTACTATGTTGAATGTTCTTTCTAGACACCAGATTCTTTCACCTGCATTATTCACATCGGCTTCTGTGTACTCCCATCCAGTTAGCGCAGTGAGCAGTGCAGCGATCTCCTTTGCACCACCAATTGTTGCAGCGGCAAATAGGCATCCAACCAGGGAGCCGTACATTGCCCTAAATGGTACTACTGCATCGTAGCCTTCAGTGTGCGCGCCAGGCCTTTCAGTTTGAATGTATTCGTCAACCTTCTTGCATCTTCCACTTCTTGGGTCATGGGCTGGCTGACCATATCTTTTGATCGTTT
>JBMFNX010000017.1:0-34791 GCA_049969935.1 Nitrososphaeria archaeon | reverse complement strand
CCCCCTTGTAGAATCCAGTTTACTGGAGTACCGCATCCACACTTGCATAAGGGCCTACCCTTCTCCATGATCCTATACAGCGTTGAGCCTATATGCATTGTTAGGACTGCGAAATGCTACTCCTTAAATGGCACACCAGCCTCCTTTATAACCATATCATATCTCGGACACCTTAAAACATCGTATCCGTTCTTTATTTTTATAGAATTTCATTAGCATCCTACCTTCATAGGATGCTTTTTAACCCAACTTATCCTATGCTAACATTTCTAATATAAAATATTTTTGAGTTTTATTATGTGAATGTTTTTGTATGACAGCATCTTGTAGCAGGCTTTAAAAGTATGCTTTAGAGGCCCATCTCGATATGTCTGAACCGAAAAAGGTTGGGGGAAGAATCCAATTTTTCTGGACGGGCCTCTTCCAAGAGGCATAAAACATTGTAATATAAACTTTTATTTTTTTTTAGTGTTGTTTCTCTAGCTTATTAGGTTGTATGTTTATTTGCTCATGATGTCAGAGTATTTCTTTTATCGGCCATTCGTCTACGTCTTCTATGGTTTCGTTTATCCTGTACATGCATGTTTTTAGCGCTACCATACAGTTGTTTAGAGCCCTCTCTATCCCACGATTTCCATTTTCGGTGTTCGAGTATACCTGCCACGGGTATGGTGGGCCAAGTTCAAAACCTTCTCTCATATACTTGACTATTCTCCTAACCTCTCTTCCTGTGAACTTCTCCACTATAACTTGCGTCAGCTCCCTCGCCTTATCCTCTTCCAAGTTTAAAAGTTCGTGAATTGAATTAGGAAGGATAGATGTTCCATGCGTTTGGAGTAATTATGTTAAACTGGTTTTTGAAGAACGTTTCCTTAAACTATTACCTGATGTTATTGGATTGCACGGGCAGTAATAGAATATGTGTTTAGAGACGCTTCAACCTTTTACTGCACCCAATGTAAGTCCTTTGATCAAATATTTTGAGGCGAGAAGAGCAAATAATACGGCTGGAGCGGCCATTAAAGTTCCAAATGCACCCATTGGCCCCCAATATACTCCTACTTCAGTTATAAAGGCTGTAGATTGAAGAGGTAATGTTTTTGCCTTCAATCCAACTAAGAAGAAGGCGATTGCAAAATCGTTCCATGCGAGCAAGAAGCTGAAAATGGAGGTGGCAACTAAACCTGGTGCAGATAATGGTAAAACAATTCTAAACAGTATGTTAAGTCTGCTTGCCCCATCAACTAAGGCGGCCTCATCTATTGCTTTCGGCACTTCATCTATAAATGATTTAAGCATCCACGTAGCTAATGGTATATTTAGAGTTGTATAAACTAATATTAGACCAAGTAAATTGTCGCGTAACCCTAATTGTCCAAACATTATGTAAAGTGGTATAACTGTAGCTATAGGTGGAAGCATTCGTGTAGAAATTATTAAAAATGCGATGGGCTTCCTTCCTTTGAACCTAAATCTTGACATACTATAAGCGGCTAAGAAACTGGCACATATAGTTAAGAAAGTTGATGTTAAAGAGGCTACAATACTATTGGGTATCATCACCGACAATATTCTATCTCCTTCCCACTTTGCCGCTGGATTAAAAAGTTCAGCCCAATTCTCAAGCGTGGGTGGCATCGGTATGAGTACCGGGGGTCTGGCGAATGTTTCTACAGGTTTCTTCAATGAAGTTAAAAACATCCATAGAGGTGGAAAAATACTTATTAATACGGTTAGCATTATCAAGAAATAAATAACATAGTTCCAAAATTTTTTTAGAACTCTCATAGCTCAATCTCCTTATATAGAAATATTACTAAAGTTGATGTCAAGATTATAGTAAGAAATAGTATAAACCATGAGAGAGCACAAGCCATACCGAGATCCCAAGCTCTAAAAGCAAGCCAATAAAGGTAAACTCCTAGCACTTGTGCAGCATTAGCTGGACCTCCTGTTTCACTGAATGTCAACATTATCGTTTCAAATACCCTTAGGGCAAACATTATTCTAAACATTAGTGCTAGAAGCATCAATGGCTTAAGAAAAGGCAATTTTATATTCTTGAATATTTGCCATGAGCTTGCTCCATCTACCAGTGCAGCCTCCACCTGCTCTATCGGCAAAGCTTGTAATCCAGCAAGAATTATTAATGTAACAAAACTTGTGTTCTGCCAAACGTCTATCATTATTGCTACTGGTATTGAAAGGCTGGGATTACCCATCCAATCCTGAGGAGGTAAACCTACAGAGGTTAGCAAAAAGTTAAAGAGACCAAGAAGTGGATGAATAAACTGTCTGAACGATAGTGCTGCAAAAGAGGGCGAAACAACCATAGGTATCAGTATCATGGTTGTTACTATTCTTTTCATCTTAAACTCTCTATCCAAAAGTAAGGCGATTCCTATTCCTAAAAAAAATTCTATGGTAACAGCACCAGCTATAAAGTAGAATGTTATAAAGAGAGAATTATGGAAGCTTGTGTCATAAACTAGTTTAATATAATTATCTAGGCCTATAAACTTCAATTCAGGAGTAAGTGTGGGCTTATATTGAAAAAAACTATAGTAGAAACTCAACGTCCAAGGATATACTAACACGAATAAGAAAAAGAAAGCTATTGGAAAAAAATAGAAGTAGGGGTAGACCCTGTCTAAAGCCTTGGGCAACTTAACCCCTACCTTGGAAACAAGGCGCCTATCTTTTTCCACATATCTTCTACAGCGTTTGAGACAGGTTTCTTACCTGTTAGAGCCAGCTGCAGTTCATCACTAATAATCTTAAATGATTCAGCATATTGTGCACATGAGATCCCCTTTAGAACACTTAAGCAATCTAAATGCGCTGAAGCAACCGGCACCTTTTTCAAGAAGTCAGGATGATTCATTACATCTATTCTTGTTGGACCATTTGCCCATTGTGTAGCTGCTAAATATTGCATTTCCCAGCTTGTCATCCACACTATCAGCTTATAGCATGCATCCTTAATATTTTCATTTTTCACATATTTGTTTATTCCAAGGTTCCATCCAGCTCCATACGCATGCGGTGGACCTATGGTATCTGGATTATCTTTGAGAAGTCTTATGTAACCTACTTTACCGACGACCTTGGACGTTTTAGGGTCTTCAACAGTTAAACTTCTAGGTGTAAATTCGTTCATTTGCGCAAGCAAACCCTGTTGCATGTTTGTAACCTGGTCAATAGAACTTTGGTTTAGCCACCCAGGAGGCAGCAATCCCTCTTTATCCATTTGAATCCAACCGTTTATAATCTTTTCAGCTATCTCACTGTGCTTACTTGGGTAGGGTGTGGTTCCAGTTTGATCTTCGTTGAAGATGTCAGCCCCATAAGCGTACAGCCATGATAAGAAGTCTTCGGCTATATCCTGTCCTGCGTGCCCTCTAACAGAGCCACCGTAAATGTTTGGAGGATTATTTAACTTCCGTGCATTTTCTATATACTCTTCTATGGTTCTTGGTGGCTTTAACCCCTTTTCTTCATACAAATCTTTTCTGTAAAAAAGGCACGCATGTGAACCGATTCTAAATGGGAGCCCTATAAGCTTTCCCTTCCAATATCCCTGCGTTTTCACCAGCCCTTCAGGAAAATCTGAAAGATTTACTCTCCACACCGGATCATCTTTATACTTTTCAAGATATACGTTTAAATCTTCATAGTGGTCTCCAAGGGCTCCTATAAAATTTGTATGATATGGAATCATATGAAATTCATCTGACCGTGTAAGCAAAGTTGTAAATATCCTATCCTGTAATGAGGCAAAGGGCTCTGTCATCCATTCTACTTTCATGCTTCCAGCATATCTCCTATTAAATGCATCAAATATTGGGATTGAAGGATCACCCAGACCACCAGTTTGTGTAATTGTTTTTATCACAATTTCACCAATAGATGTTTTTGTGGGTGTGGTTGTTACCGTTGTTGCTGTTGTTGTGGTCACTACTGTAGTGGTCGGCTGCGTAATTACTGTTGTTACTGCTGTCGTTGTAGGTTGTGTTACTGTTATCACTTCCGGCGGCTTTGTCGCAAAGTATGCTGCAGCTCCTATGGCGATTAAAGCTACAGCACCAAGGCCAGCGTAAAGAAACTTCCTTCTATCAACTTTTTTCGGTTCAGACATATTATTCGCTTATAATAATGAAGGGGAGAGGTTTATAAATGTTTATGTACTTGTTTTGGCGTTTTGTAGCATCATTGGTTCGAGTATGGTACATGTTCTCATTTATCTTTTAGACTCAATTAATTATTTAATTGTATACGGTTGAACTTGCATCATCTTAATTGATGGAGGCGAGAAGGAGGCTTAAGACGGCGGAGAACGCTTTAAAAAAGAAAATGCTTTCGCATATTGTATAAGAGAGTCTCAGGAGGGGGTAGAATCGGCTTTGAAGGCAGTGTTAAGGCTTGTAGGAATCGAGCCGCCAAATGCTCATGATGTTGGACCAATACTTTTATCGGAAAAGGAAAGGTTCCATAAATGGTTTCAAGAATATGTTCGAGACGCGGTTGGAACATTAAGGTGGCTTAGAAGTGGAAGGGCGCCTTCAATGTATGGTGATGAAGGGTTTGGACTTTCTCCTGCAAAACTTTTATGAGCTTTACAGGTTATCTAAATTTTTTTAAGCCTCTAATAAGGTGAAAAGTGTTAAAGAGCATGCTCCAACAGACAACAAGATTATCGCTTCAACAGCAACCTTAATCCTTTCACATTTAATATGTCTATAGGCTAGCAGATTTAGTCCTGCAACAGAATGAACTAACACTAAAATTGCTAAAATATAGTTTAATGGTGATATAGTATGCAGCCACATGCTTTCAGGATAGGATATTAGTCCAAGAGTAAGGTTTTTAACAACTTCAGATTTAATGAGACCTTTCCCAGAAAGGTATGAGAGGTAAAAGCATAGTAGAAGTGGTATGGAAGTGTATTCTACGAGCATATGGTAAACTTTCAGCCTAGACAACATCATCCTCTCATCCTCAAATAATATTTTCTCAAATCATCTTCACCTATTTCATAAAAATGTTTCGGCACTCCAACAGGGATAACGTATAAGGGATTTTCATTATATTGAGCACCTACAACATTTTTCACTTCCTCATCATAGAAAGCGCCTATCACGACAGTGCCAAGCTTTAGTGCGGCAGCCATGAGGTAAACGTTTTGGCCTACGTGGCCGTCCTCCATGTAAACGTACCTGTAACCTCTTTCACCATAAACTTTTGTAGTCCTCTCGTATACAGCGCATAAAACAATATTCACTCTAGCATCTCTAACCCAACTCTGATTCAAGGAAGCTTTAGCTAGAGCATCACGTAAGTCACCTTCCCTAACCATAGAAATAGAATGTGTTTTACCAAAGTACTTGTAAGAGCCAGCTGGCAAATATCCTCCATCTTCAACAAGAACACATTCTCTACCTACAACAGCATAGACTTCAAGCGGATATGTTCCACCAGCACTAGGACAAGTTCTAAAACCATAATTAAATTCTGTAACACCCTGAGCAGCCCACAGGAGCATAGAAAGTGCGTCAACCGTTATCGGCTTATCCAAATATTCTCTGATAGAGCGCCTACACGCTATAGCCTTCTCCAACATCATGTTGCTAGAAAATTTTGGAAATGGAAGCATATAAGATTGTCCAATAGATGTTGGAGCAGAAATTGTGGATGATGTTCTAGAAAATAAAAAATCTTTTACAAAAAATGCTGCAGCGCCACCGACAAATATGGCACCTAAACCAATAAGCTTTAAAAAATGTCTTCTTAACCAATTCACGCTAACCAATTTATATCGATATTTTAAGCAAATTTTTTGGTATAAATGTTTTATTTTTCAGGCTATCCTTTTGGTGCAATGTGAAAGAATATTCCAGTGAGGAAACTTACAACCATGACAAGCAGTACAAGTGAAGATATTACAACAAACTTGTACTCTTTGTTTATAAAGAATGTGATTAAGGCAACAATAACTCTAAGATATGGTGTAAGAATTAATGCTCCAGCACCGGCAAAAGCAAGAAAGTATGCTAATTGAGAAAAGGAGGGAAATAGTAGGTTTATTGAAAAGGCTAGGCCAAATAGGATACTGCTTACAATTACCCCGCCTATTAAAACAAGATATACTGGCTTATTAATGTCCATTCTCTTACACCTCTATTAAATTAAAGGTAACCGTATGCCTGTAGTAAGCAGTATTCCTTTGCCAAGCATATTGTAGCCAATATAGCACATTATAATGAAAAATAGGATTTTCAACCATTTAACTTTAAGCTTGTTCATTATAGAGGTTCCGACAGCGGCGCCAAGCATTGTACCCAATGCGGCTGGAGCAACATATTCTAGGTTTAGAAGGCCACTGACATAATATAATATTGCACTTGTAGCCGCTGTCACACCAATCATAAACTTGCTTGTTGCAACAGCAGCCTTAAGAGGAACGTTCATGAAAACATTCATCGCAGACACTTTAAAGATACCGCCGCCTATACCAAGTAAACCTGAACCCAAACCTGCAAAGAACGAGATTATCCAGCCTACAATAGAGTTTTTAACAAGGTACTCGATTCTACATTTTATACTTTCATCAAAGTAATCACCTTTTAAGGACAAGTATTTAGAGATTCTATCCTGTGAAACTTTTAGAAAATCGTTATTAGACATTCTTCTAACCTCCTTTCTAACTGAAAGGATCTGGGATATTGCAAGATAAAATGCCAATAATGCGAAAACAATATACAAGTATTCTCCTGCAACAAACAGTACAAGAAGAGCGCCAGTAAATGCGCCTAAAGTTGTGGACGTTTCTAGAAACATTGCTAAACGGATATTGGTGATTCTCTGCTCAACATATGATGAGCCTCCGGAAATGCTTGTCGCAACAACTGTTGCAGCACTTATGGCAATAGCCTCCTTTATGGGCACATTAAAAATTATGGTTAAAGCTGGGACAACAATTATTCCTCCACCTATGCCCATTAAGGCGCCTAGAAAACCTGCTATAAAAGTTATAGTAAAGAAGAAGAGTTGGGAGAAGGGGTCTAGCATAAATGGGGGAAAAATAATACCGTATAAAAGGTTTTGCTAAAAGGGGAATATAAGAACATATTCCAAGATCACAAAAAATTTAATATTACTAATACTTCTACTAATATAGTATGCGAATTGATAGGATTGAAGTTTATCATGTTAGTATGCCTTTGATTTATCCTTGGCGCACTGCATATGGTGAGGATGCTGAAATCCATTCTGTTCTCGTTAAAATGTTTTCAGGCGAATTTTATGGTTGGGGTGAAACGTCTCCTCTTAATGCACCAACATATTCTCCTGAATGGGCTTCTGGAGTGTTTTCTCTGATAAGAGACTTTTTTGCACAAATCCTGATTGGAAAAGATATAAGAAGTGCTGAAGAGTTGTTGGGTTCCCTTGATTGTTTTAAGGGAAACTATTTTGCTAAGGCTGGTTTGGAGACTGCCTGGTGGATTCTTTATTCTAAAAGTTTGGGTGAGCCCTTGCATAAGCTTATTGGTGGTAGGTCTGAGCCTGTTAGCGTTGGAGCCGACTTCGGTGTACAAGATAGTGTAGAGATTCTTTTGAAGAAGGTTGAGGCTGCAATCGACGCAGGCTTTCCTAGGATTAAGTTGAAGTTTAGGAGGGGATGGGATATTAATATGCTTGAAGCTGTAAGAGACCGTTTCCCAGACTTTCCATTTCACATAGACTGTAATGCTGCATTCACTTTAAAGGATATTGAATTGTTTAGGAAGGTTGATAGATTCGAGTTAGAGATGATTGAGCAACCCCTATGCCATTGGGATTTACTGGACCATGCCAAGCTTCAGAAACTTATTTCTACACCAATATGCTTGGATGAGAGTATAACATGTCCTAAGGCTGCAGAGCAGGCGATAGAGCTTGGCAGTTGCAGGTATGTGAATTTGAAGGTTGGTAGGGTCGGAGGAATTTGGAACGCTAAAGTTATACATGACATGTGTATGGATGCTGGTATACCCTGCTGGGTTGGAGGAATGCTTGAATCTTCTGTTGGACAAGGTTTGTCGATTGAGCTTGCAACATTACCTAACATAAAGTATCCATCAGACATCTTTTCTTCAAAAACATATTATGTTGAGGACCTAGGTAGTCCAGAAATAGTTTACTGTGGTAGGGGAAAGGTTGATGTTTCAAAGGTTCCTGGAACACCCTATGAGCCTAGACCAGATTTACTTAAAAAGATGACTGTCGAAAGTGCAGTTATTGAGAGTGTGTAGAAGAATTTTATAGATACTTTAGGACCAAATTCCCTAGTATTGTATCGGGAATCGGTATTCTCCACCAGTCTTCTCCAAGGTTTCTTAGAAAAGAATTTTTCCTTTATTTGTAGTCCCCTTAACGGTTTAACCCTATTTATAATTTAAGAGACAACCAACAAGACAAGCCACATTCAATTCTTTGAGACGAAACTGTTTCAAAACTTTACACATAGTATATTTATCATAAACATTTTATCTGATTTCAAGCACACGAGTATAAAATTATAAATAAACTATTTCATGTTTAGGCATATGGGAAGCAAACTGGTTCTGAAATGCACAAAATGTAATGCATTATATGAGTTTGAGATAGAAAGAAAATTATGTGAAAGATGCGGTTGTGGCCTCACAGTTGAGACGGAAACTCCAGTTGCATTTATGGAAAATATTGGAGGAGAGGGTATCTGGAGGTATGCTCAACTTTTTCCATATGTGGATAGAGAATTCCATTATTCTTTGGGAGAAGGGGGCACTTGTCTGATTGAAAGCACTAGACTCAGAAGGGAATTAGGTGTGAAGGGACTTTGGTTTAAGAATGAGACAACGGAACCTACTGGATCATATTTTGACAGAAGTTCCGCACTTTTTGTCTCATTCATTAAAAGCCTAGGCTATGAAAGGATAGTAACATACTCTACAGGTAACCTTGCAGCATCTTTGGCCGCATACTCTTCAAGGATTGGGATAAAATTGCATGTTAACGTTAGACCCATGGTTGATGTTGGAAAACTGTATCAAATGATCTTATACGGTGCAAAGGTTAATGTGATACAAGACTTTTCTAAAACAAGAATTTCTATGGGAGAGGCTTTGGCAATTGAATATGATCCTATAATAAATGAGGCTAAAAAGACTATCCTTTTAGAAGTTTTTCTTCAACTTGGTGGAAGGTTGCCTGAATATATTATACTTCCTATGGGTGAGGGGGGTTTAGCATATTTTACTTACAAGATGCTTATAGAGCTTGAGAAGATTTTTGGAGATAAAGGGCTTAAGACTAAAATTGTGGGCGTACAGCCTAAAGGGTGTGCACCTATTGTTGAAGCGTACGAGAGAGGATTCAATGACGTATTCTCTGATACAAGGTTTTTCACGAAAATCTTTGACTTGAGTGTTTCGAGGCCAAAGTATGGTTGTGCTGCTTTAAAGGCTATAAGGGATACTGGAGGATATGCTGTTTCGGTTAGTGAAGAAGAATGTTATAGGGCGCTTTCATTGCTTGCGGAGATGGAGGGTATATTAGCTGAGCCTGCTGCAAGCCTCAGTTTAGCGGGTCTAATGAAGCTTAGAAAATCTGGTGAAATAGGAGATGATGCTACAGTTGTCTGTATAGTAACTGGCGGAGGTTTAAAGGATCCTAAAATTATGAAGGATATTGCTTGCAAGAAATCGGATGCAAGTATTTTGCTTGAGGAACTAGGTGGTGATGTTAAGATGGGTAAAACCAAGAGGGCTATACTTGAACTTCTTTCAGAAGAAGACATGTACGGTTACCAGATTTGGAGAAGTTTAAGAGAAAAGTATGGTCTTAGCATGAAGATTCCATCAGTTTACCAACATCTTAGCCAGTTGATAGAAATGGGATATGTTAGGAAAACTTTTTCTAAAAATGTTCTTGGAAGGAAAAGAGAATATTATAGTTTGACGGACAAAGGTAGAATTGCAATTTAATATACAATAAATTTTTATAATAATTATATTTTTGTTTATATAGATGATTTTATGCTTGTCTGTTGGCTGAAGGGCTTTTGATGAAGGATATTGGTAAAATGCTTATGGTTCTTGAAGCATTTTTTGGAGGATTCTATGTTGCTGTCACAAGAAACCTGTTTATTCCAATGCTAACCTACAGCGGCTATTCCCTTCAACTTCTCTCCTATGTTACGTTGGCCGCAGCATTGGCAAGCATTTTAGTATCATATGTTATATATCAAAAGCCTTGGATCGTGGAATCAGATATGAAGCTTAAACTTTTACTATTGCATGCGATGGAACGTTTTGTTTGGCTTTCTCTCCCATTCATGCTTAACACTCCCGACCTCATGATAGTAGTTTATTCGCTTGCTCAAACATTAACTATACCAGTCGGTGCTCTCATTACTGTTGCAATGTTCAGCCTATATCATGAAAACGAGTTTGTTGATTTAACAGTTAAGAGGACAGCCGCGTCTTCTGCAGCATCAATTTTGGGAATGATATTCTCAACCTATGTTACAGCAAGTATTGTGGCTCCAGAAAGCTATTTCATTGCATACGTAACATCTGCACTTATAGGCTTGATTTCTACAACAGTCCTGGTACCATACAACATTCCTCCTAATATTGTGGTAGATTCGAACACGAGCGTCTCCAAGGAAATTGAGTTTAAAAAAATAAACACCTACATACTTTTCACATTCATGATGGTGGGTGGAAACATTTTAGGACTTTCATGGAGCCCTTTCCTTAAAAACTTGAATGCTCCAGTTTACATTGCAGTTGGCCTATCGCTTGCTGGAAGTATTGGTGGAACAATTGGACCATATCTTTGGAAAGGATACAGGCAATATCTTATAGCAATAATGTTTAATATTATGGTGACAACATCAGTGATGTTTATAACCTTGCCTCAAGTGCACTTGATCCTATCCTTTCTCGCTTCAATGACATTTTTGGGAGTAAACCTTCTAGCCACATCAATATATGCAAGGTATGTTAAAGTTTTAGGTGTAGTAAAAGCTTCGATGTTCCTGACAAGCGCAAACGCTGTCGGACTTTTCATAGCCTCATTTATTACCAGCTTTATCACTTCTGAACCTTCAACTGCAATAATATTTTCTACAATTTTTAGAGTCCTAGCGCTTATGGTAGCATTGCTTGCAATACCTGAAACGGCTGTGGTTCCACCGGCTACAGCATACGAGTTCGGTAGAATCGTTTACTCTTCAAGTGTTTTAGGCTACACATTTACTGTTGAAACATCAAAGAACATGATAAAGTTCACTTTCGAAGTTTTAGCTTTAGCATTCCTTCTAACATTCTTATACTTTATATATAGAATTGCCGGATTTATTGTTGGTGCATAAGGTTTGCCTTTCCTTGACGAACTTTTGGCCGAAATAAATTTAATATTAAATGAGACAATAAACTTGTTTCCTAAAGTCGCTCTTGTAATTTTAATTTTTGCAATATCTTTTGCACTAATAAAATATGTTAACAGGCTCATAAAATGGCTTGTCAAGGTATCAAAGGTTGAAGAGTTTGTAGGAAGCATAATACCTGGAGGGTCAAGGATACCACTATCCCACATATTTTCTATTTTAGCAAATTCTGGAATACTTATAACTGCAACCGCTCTCGCGGTAAGGATATTTGTTCCCGAATACACTCAACTCTATAGAATGGCCCTAGATTATCTTGCAAGAGTGGCAAGTGTTATAGTAATATCCCTGATATTCATATTTGGATTAGATGCTTTAGTAAGAAGCGTCAAGTTAGAGAAGAAGATGGACAGTTTCCTACTCATGATAGCCTTTCTTCTCATCCTTGCAGTCTTAATAGACCTTACCGCATTAAGTACAGAAACAAAGTCTACCTTAGATTTTGGAATAGCTATTGGCATGGGTTTAGCTATAGGCGCTTTCGCAGTATGGCTGTTTTTCAGCGAACATATAAGTAGGACTGAAAAGACATCCGTCATACAACAAAAATAAAATTGTTATTGAGACACCTTATTTAGGTTTAATGGATAATTTAAATAGAGACTGGGTTACATAAGTTGGTGGTGTAGACAATGTCATTTGATCCATTCAACTTAGGAGATTTAACAAGAATATTGAAGGAGATAGAGGAAACTAAGGAGGGACTGGATCCTGAAATCTTAGCTTCATGGTATAATGTTATTGAATCGGAGGCTAAGGCATTATGTCCTACACAAGAGCTTAGAGATAGTATAAGGATAGAACAAGATCCAATATTTCCTATGAAGTTTAAGGTTGACATGTCAAGAAGGGCTGTCCCATATTTTATGCAGGCAATTGACAAATATTTGCCTGAAATGCCCTTCGCAACAAGACTATATTTTCAGAAGCTGCAGGAAATTGTTATAAAAAAGTTTGCTGAAGAAGCAAGAAAAGAAAGCATTGATTAGATTACTTTAGTTTTACTACAATAAGCCTAAGTATGTCTACAGAATCTTCACAGGAGTCGTTTATCATTTCAAGGTCGTTAAAGAATTCAGATAATACGATAAATTCTCCAGTATTCATTGTAGTGGAGGGCAGGTCCTTTATGATACCTCTTGCTGTCGCATGAATTTCGTCAACCTCCTCCTCTATCCTTTCAACCCTATCACAGTATTTTATTACTTCATCCAAATTTACTGTAAGATTCTGTAAAGCCATTTTTAAAGCGTTAGCGTTCTCAACACTCTTTTCAGCCATCAAAAGTGCTACTTCTTTAACCTTTTCCGGATACCTGTCCAATGAAAGCAATACCAGACATCTTCCTGCTGCACGAGCATAGTCTGCAACCATGTCAACCCTTTTCACCAAATGTACTAGATCTTCCCTTTGCGAGGGAGAAAATTCTGCTTTAGAAAGCTCATTCAAAATGTTTCCTCTTAAGATGTCAGCTTCCTTCTCCTTAGAATTTAGTCTAAGAATATGCTGATTTGATGCACCCCTGTCTCCAGCAATCATCTTTTTTATCGCATTAACAATTTCTTCTACACAATCTGTTGAGAGTCTAAAATGGTCTTGAATCATCTTAAAAACGTTCATTTCCCTTCTCTTTGCAAGCCAGTTGAACAGTTGCTCGCTCATATGTGACGAAAGATGTAAAAGAATGTTATTTAAACTTATAGTACAATCTTAATTTGGATTTAGGCTATTCCAGTTTAAACGCCTTTTCCAAACCCTCTTGAGGATATTTATAAAATATTATCGAATCTTTTTCAATATGAAATTCTACTTTATCTCCTAAATTATATTTTGGGTCATCAAGTCTCATAATTCTAGAATATATTATATTGTTTTCGACTCTAACACCATATTCGATCTGCCTTCCTAGAAAACGTTTTTCAACAACCTCACCTTTTAAATTGTTTTCATCACCTTTTTCTAGTAAAACGTTTTCTGGCCTAAAAAAGATCACTATCTTTTCATCAACATTAAATTTTGAATTGCTTTCTAAGACTATGTTCCCAGCTTTTGCATATGTAACATTATCGTCAGATTTCACTATTTTGCCTTCAATAAAGTTACCCTTTCCTAGAAAGAAGGCTGTGAATATGTTCTTCGGCCTATTATACAATTCTTCTGGTGAACCAACTTCCACAATAGAACCGCCTCTCATTACAACAATCTTGTCTGCAATAGCTATGGCCTCATTTTGGTCGTGGGTAACATGTATCGCTGTTATTCCAAGCTGTTTCACAATATTTCTTACTTCCTCTCTTATAGATACTCTTACTCTTGCATCCAGTGATGAAAGTGGTTCATCAAGCAATAAAAGTTTTGAGCCAGTAGCTAACGCTCTAATTAACGAAATCTTCTGCTGTATTCCTCTACTACTTATCTGGTTTGGATAAAGATTTTTCCACTCCTCTAATTTTCCAAACAAAATTAGTTCTTCTATAAAATTTCTCCTAAGAGAGGGGTTAAAGTTTTTAACGATAGGACTATATGAAATGTTCTCGTAAGCGTTCATATGTGGGAAGAGGAGAATGTTTTGGAAAACGAAACCTATGTCACGGTCTTCTGGAGGAAGAGCGCTTACTTCTCTTCCATCGACAAAAATTTGTCCACTATCCTGTAAGATTATGCCCATTATTAGCTTCAAAAGAGTGCTTTTGCCGCATCCTGATGGGCCTATTATAACAACGTATTCACGTTCCTCTACTTCAAGACTAACATCCTTTATTGCCACAATGTCTTTGAACTTTTTGTTAAGGTTTTGTACTATAAGCTTCACGCCATCACCTCAACTTCTCTTGCAAATCCGAGAAGAGGATATCTGAAAACCTTAATCTCTTCAATATCCAAATATAATGAGATGATCTCGTTAACCCTATATTTTTTAGCTTCCCTAGCTGACAATTCAACAGTTACAGGCTTTTCAGAACCGAATAGTATTGCTTCGATCACAGAATATGAGCCCATGTTCACAATTTTATTTATTCTTGCAAAAAGCTGTCCACCCCTTTTCTTAAATATCTTTAGCGCTGAAGGCCTTACAGAGACAAGAACTCTTTCGCCCACTTCAAAATTGCCTCTAGCTCTAATATGATGGTATATGTTTTCTATAACAAGATCAACAAACGTGCCACCTTTATCTTCAACATAGCCTTCAAGAAAGTTTGTTCCTTCAATAAAATTCATTACAAAAGGAGACCTTGGATTTAAATATAAGTCAGATGGTGTATCCACCTGTAAAATTCGACCATTACGCATTAGAGCTATCCTGTCTCCGATGGCCATAGCCTCATCCTGGTCTTGAGTAACATGGACGACTGTAAGTTTATTTTCTTTAGCAAACTTTCTAAGCTCTTCTCTAAGCTCCAACCTTAGCCTTGCATCAAGCGCCCCTAAAGGCTCATCTAGAAGCAAAAGCTTTGCTTTAGCAGCTAAAGCCCTTGCAAGAGCAACCCTCTGCTGCATGCCGCCACTTAATTCGTGTGGATAAGAGTTTGCACGCTCCTCTAAATGAATCTTTTTTAATAGAACTCTTGCAGTTTCAAGAGCTTTTTCTGTTGGAACATTCTGTTCTTTTAATGGAAATATAATGTTTTCTATTACAGTCATGTTTGAAAAAAGTGTTGGATTTTGGAACATCATTACTGCACCACGTTCCCAGGGCTCTAAACTTGTGACATCATATCCGTCAAATAAGACTTTACCTTTATCAGGTTTATAGAGGCCTGCTAAGATTTTTAATGTTGTCGTCTTTCCAGCACCAGATGGGCCTATTAAACAGAAGTATTCACCATCCTCAATTTTTAAGTTTACCCTGTCCAGTACAAGCTTGTTGTCAAACGATTTTGAAATTTTGGATAATTCAACGCTAACCATGTCTTCCACCTAAACGTCTTATTACAAGGAGTATAATGTAGGAGAATATTATCAAGGTTAGGGCTGAAATGCCTGCTTCAGGTAACATGCCCTTTTTAACGAAATCTACGATTATCACGGGTGCAGTTAAAGCCTTGGGAGCTACAGCCAATGTTGCTCCAGTCTCATCTAAGCTTCTTGTGAAGACAAAGATTGCGCCAGCCAGTATAGAAAATTTTATCTGTGGAAAGACTACTTTAACGAACGTACTGAATGGTGTTGACCCCAATGTTTTAGCTGCTTCCTCAAAGCTTTGGTCAAGAGAATTTAGGGCGTTAACAACTGTTCTGACGGTGAAAGAGTATGTTATTGCAACATGAGCAAATATTATTAGTATTAAATCACTTAACTGGATTACCGGAAAAATTTTTGAAACAAATTCTATCCAGAAAAGATTTAATGATATTCCAACTGCAACAGTTGGAAAAACTATTGGTACTTCAATCATATAGTCTATGATACCTTTGTACCTGCTATAGCCTCCTCTAGAAATATACAGTGAAAGAGGTATACCAAAAACTAGGTCTATGAAAGTTACAGACGAGGCTACAATAAATGAATACATTATACTATTTCCAATGATATTGAACTTTTCAACAAAAATGTTAGGATAATTTATACCATAAGTTATTGGATAGAGTGCTGGAAAAAATGCTATGATTATAAAGAAGATGCTCGTGACAATATTCCTTAAAATAAGCCAATGTCCCCTACTAAGTTCACTTTCAACTGGGAGATAGACTCTTCTAAAAGGAATATGAAACCTTCTAAAAACAAGTCTCACAGCAAAAAATAGTGCTAATGAAATTATAATAAGCATTAGGCTCACGAATGCTCCAGCATAAAGATAGGATGGATCCTTTACAGAAAGAGAACGCCAAAAATAGATTAGGGTTGGCGCTGTATTCAGTTCACCACCTGCTTTAGACAAGGTTAGGGCAACACTTGTTGCACCTGTTTCACTCAAACTTCTCGCTATAGCCAAAATTGTTCCAGTCAAAATACCTCCCTTAATAAGTGGCAAGGTTATAGTCCTTATTGTAGTAAAAGGGCGTGCTCCAAGAGTCTTAGACACAATCTCATATGACACGTCAAAGTCTTTTAATGCGGCTGCAACACTCCTAACCATATATGGTATAGTGAATGCAGTGTGCAATAAAACAAGTATCGAGAAAGATTGTATCGTATACTGTAATATTGTTGGCCACATGAGTGCAACAGAAAAACCTAGAGCTGAAGTTGGAGTTACAATGGGTATTTCAACCAAAGTATCTATAATTTGAGAAAATCTACCACCTCGAGCAACATAAAATCCTAGGGGGATGCCAAATAAAATATCTATAAATGCTACAAAAATGGATAGGAAAAAGCTGACCTTCAAACTGTCTAAAACAAGACTTATATTTTCAGGATTTAAAAAAAGCTTTTCACTAATAAGATTCCAGTTTAATGGGACATATGTTACCACAAAAATTGAGGGCAAGATTACAAAAAAGAAGAAAAAGCACACAGAAAATATGTGAAGAATTTTTCTGAGAAAAAATTTTTTTGAGAGGTTGGAGAGGAAGTTTAAGGTTAATGTTATAGGATTCAATATCTTACATCACCTACGATGTAAGCTTTTAAAGTGTTCATCACCCTCACCAAAGCTTTCATTTTATAAGATAATTAAGTGTTTAGAAAGATTTTATGAAATATTTTTCGTAATAGAGTAGTGTTGCAAGTGTCTTAGCGTCTGCAATATTTTCTTTTCTAACAAGATCTAGAGCATCATTTAATGATAGGGTTAAGGTTTCAATAACTTCCGTTTCATCACGTTTGTGGATAGTCTTTTTAAGGCCTGTTGCGAGAAAAGCGTGTATAATTTCTGTACAGTATCCTGGAGAAGGATAAATTTTGAAGAGCAATTGCACTTTTTCAGCCTTATAACCTGCTTCTTCCTCAAGCTCCCGTATTGCGCAATCTTCAGGAGATTCGCCCTCCTTATCTAATGTGCCAGCAGGAAGCTCGTACACCCAATTTTCTACAGATGGACGATATTGCCTCAATAATAAGATTTTATCACCCTCCAACATGGGCAATATGACTACAGCACCAGGATGCTCAACAACTTCCTTTTTTGCAAATTTTCCATTTGGCAAAATAGTTTCAATAATCTTTAAAGAAACACGTTTTCCCTTATAAACATATTTGGTTTCCTCTTGCATACTATTAGAGCCCATGTTTATGGGCTAAAGGTTTTTTAAAAATAAAGTTTTTTAATTATCATTCATGTACATCCAAAAGAAAAATGAACTTTAGAATAGCTTATAACAAGTTATTTTAAACCAAAATAATTCTTATAATTATTTTTCGCGCTCTTTTTTAAGCTTGATCAATGTTCTCATGTTTATGTAGGGTGGCAGTAGACTGGAATTTGAAAGTTCTGAAATCAAAGTATTATATTTTTTCATTATTTCAGTAAAAGCATTCCATGTTATTACAGACAAGCCAACATTTTTTTCCCTATCAAATATTAGTATTCTATATTTTCTACAATATTTTGCTGCCTGAGGCAAGACTTCAACTTTACCATTCGAGACAGTTTTAACCAGAAAATTATCTTTAACTCTTATTCTCGCTCTTGAGAGTACTATTGTATAAATTTTTGTTTCATCCATTTTCCAATACTTTTTCGCCTTTATCGCTTCTCGAATATTTTCTATATCTTTTGTTGAAAGTTTCTTAAACAAACTGGGAGTAGGCTTGGGCACATAATAAAATGTGTTGATGAAATTTTTATATTTTTAGTGCCCATTTTATAGCATGCATTGTGCAATATTTACACTATACAAGCATTCTGAACACGAGTCTGGATTACCCATACAATCCTTTCCTGACGAGAGAGTATAGTAGCAATTTAATGTAGAATATACGCATTCACCGCACCATGGAAAATTTTTGTTCAAATCCTTTCTTAATATTCTAAAATTTTTGAACTCTCCACTTGACCATATCTTTTCTAAACTTTCTTCTAAAATGTTGCCGAATATGACTTCTTTCACAAGCCTTTTGTGCAAATTAACATATTCATAATGTGTGTACATGAATTCCATGCATGGTACAACGTTACCGTCAACTCTTACAACAGCAAAATCTTTATCAACATAGGGGCAGGTTCTCTTTTTCCTGTCAGCAAATTGGTTTGGAAACTGAAGCTCTATACCGTAAGCTGACGCAATTTTAGCTGATTCTTTTAGAACGTGCAAAGCTTTTCCAATATATTCTAAACTATTTTTCATTTCTAAAAGTATTGGAAAATTTATCCAGTAACCGTATTCTTCAGCCTTCTTCCAAAACATTTTATACTTTTCCAAGGCACTTGAAACACTCTTACCTGTATAGATAATACTATGGCTTTCCATTATCGCATCATGTATTATATTCCAGCCTTCATCTAGAAAGTCTTTAACAATATTGTATGATGTTTCACTTACAGTTAAATATAGTTGCTGAGCATTTAATGCCTCAGTGTATGGTATAAGATTTGTTACTAAAATTTTGTCAACACCATTTTGTGCAGCAAATTCTATCAAATTTGGCAAATAATCCAATGTATCCTTCATCAATACTACTTCAATGGCTAAGTTGAAGGGATATTTTGAAAATTTTTTCAGCCTAGAAACTGCTTTTAAATTTTCTAAAATAATGTGAGTTTCAGCGCCAACCCTTAGCCTTTCAAGAGCAGAAGTTTCAATTGTATCAAATGAAAATGAAATCGTGTTTACACCGACATCTTTCAAAAGTTTTTCTGCAACCTTTGAATTAAGAAGTGAACCGTTGGTGCTAAATGATATTTCACCATCCTTTTTAAGAGAAGCTCTTGCTAACTGTACCATTTCCATAAAATTTGGATGAGTTAGAGGTTCACCTAATCCATATAAAACAACCTTTTCCATCCCATTAAATGAGCTACTAAGTTTCTTGAATAAAGCAAATGGCATATCCTGTAATTTTATGTTCCAAAAGTTTCTTAAACAGTAGACACACTTAAAATTACACTTATTTGTCACTTCAACCTGTATACCTTTAGGATGTTCCATAAAATTTTACCTTCTAGCCGCCTGCAACAGGCGGAAAGATTGCTACAGTATCACCTTCATTAAATCTAAGTTCACCCTTTATATCCTTAACATTTCTTCCATTAACCATTACAATAAGATTATTTTTAATACGCTTTATTTCCGGGTCATAAATGTCTTCAACAAGCTTCGGACTTATCCTTTCACCAAGAGCCTTCAGAAAACCGTCTAAAGTTCCATCAAAGTCTAAGGAAGCCTCCTTAACACCATACTTTTCCCTAAATATTGCGAACAAAAGAACCTTCACAGAAACCATTTTACCCTCAAAAATGCTATAAACCCACAATATAAAAGTTTAATTTAAGTACTGTTAGATATAGATATGGATGAGCGTGTGTTAAAGCGTTACGAGATTACTTTGCATGAATTGAAGGAAAGGTATAGAATTCAATAATAACAGTAGTATATTATACTATGACCATATTATGTCTTGTTTAAACAATAATAGAATGGGCAGTAATGAGATAAATGATAATGGGATGGATGTTGTTGGTGTTGTGGATAAAGTGTGTTTACTGGATTATGTGGGCGGAGGATATTGTCTGTTCTCTTCCACAGTCTCGTCTGCTGGCTTAAGGACGTTTAACACATCAAATTTTATGCCCGGAAGGCTGTAGCGTGATCGCTTGGTAAGCTTAAAATTGTCTGAAGGGTCGTACACCGATACGATAGCCCAGCAAGATAAAGTAGACAAGCTAAAAACCTTTCCTTCAAAGGTATCTTATTATGTTCAAAGATGCCTCAGCTACCAGTTTCAAAACAGATAGACTTGACATAAGTGGTAGTTTTTATTGATGGAAAGGCTCTACACGCTCAAAGAAGCTAAAGGGTTGCTGGGAGTTACTACGAGAACTATTCAGCGTTGGGATAAGAAGGGGAAGATAAGGGTTGTTAGGACAATTGGTGGTAGAAGAGGATCTGAGAGTGAGATAAAGCGTGTTCTTGGAATGGGAGAAGAAAGGGTTGTAGTAGGTTATGCTAGGGTCTCTTCTGTAACTCGAAAGGATGATCTGGAGCGGCAGAAACAGTCCATACAAGGTTATCGGACAAGCTTCAACAGCTATGACAGTGGAATGTGGGAAAAGTTTAGCACTTGAACCGAATATTTTCCAACATGAGCGTTGACGTTAGCGAACGTTTTCTCCAATCTCTTAAATTCCGGAATATTCCGGAATGTTCCGGAATATTTATATTTAAGTGATCTAATTCAGTGATCGGGATGGAAATAAAAAAATTCTTATTGGTGGGGGAATCTGAGAAGGTTAAGTTTAAAAATAGTCTCAGTGAAGAGGATGAGATTTTAGAAACAATTTGTGCATTCTTAAATTCGAGTGGTGGTACTATATTAGTTGGGGTTGATGATAATGGTAATATAGTAGGTGTTGATATTGGAAAGAAGACAGTTGAAGATTTAATAAATAAAATCAAATTTTCTATTGAGCCGATGGTTATTCCCCAGATTGAAATTTTTAAGAGCGATGACAAGAATATTGTGGCAATAAAGGTTTTAGAGGGAATGGACAAACCATATTTTTTAAAGGGTGTAGTTTACAAAAGATTTGGGAAAACAAATCAAAAAGTTTCGAGAGAAATGCTTGAAAGGATGATTGTTGAGAAACATAAAGAATTAGTTTCATTTGAAGAAAGATCTTTAGATGTTGATTTTAAAGATTTTGATGAGGGTAAAATAAAAGATTTTGTTTCAGTTGTCAAAGATGTGAGGAACATAGATTTAATTTATTCTACAGTAGAGGAATTTTTGGAAAGGTTAGGTCTTATTAGAAATGGTAAGCCAACATATGGTGCAGTACTATGTTTTTTTAAATATCCTCAAATTCATGTTCCCTATGCTATTGTAAAGTGTGGAAGATTTAAAGACAATATTATAATCGATGAAAAGGAGTATGGTGGAGATTTAATATCGCAGGTAAAGGAATCTCTTGGATTTCTAAAAAATCACATTAACTCCTTTTACACTGTAGATGAAAGTGGAAAAAGAATAGAAAATTATGAAATACCTGTTTGGGTGTTGAGAGAAGTTTTGGTGAATGCGATTGTTCACAGAGACTATAGTATTCCATCACCCACTTATGTAAAGGTTTTCGACGATAGAATTGAAGTAATTAATCCAGGAAACCTTTTACCTCCACTCACTACAGAAGATCTAAAGAGGGAGCATCCGTCTATTTTGAGGAACCAGAAGATTGCTAACATTTTCTTCTTATACGGGTATGTTGAAAGATGGGGGTATGGAACAAATAGAGTAATAGAACTTTGTGCAAAAAATGGGCTTAAAGAACCTGTATTTATAGAAGATAGAGGATTCTTTAAAGTAATAATATATAGAAAGATGTTAAATGAACTAGAAAAAACGATACTTGAATTAATAAAAAATAATATAAATACAAGTAAGTCAATTGCAAAAAAGTTGAAGATAAATGATAGAACTGTTAGAAAGTACTTATCAAGTTTAGTTTCAAAAAATTTGGTATATAGAAAAAAAGTTGGAAGAAAAGTAATTTACTATTACGTTTAAAATTTACTGACCCCCTTTAGAGAAACAGTTTTATGTATTCTCGCTAAAACTTCTTTTTATTACAAATTAAAAGTAGCTTAAACCTTAACCTTATATTCCCTTTTAAGCTTCTCAACTATTTCTTTCATGGACAGGCCCTTAAATTCCTCATAGTGCGAGACAATTATTTCTTTGGCGATTTCACCTGATGGCCCAAGGTCTTTTAAGCCTTTTTCTATATAAGGTGGAAGTTTTCTCCCCTTCCTCAAAACATCATCTGGTTTTCCTACAACACCCATAAGCGATGATTGGATACTACTATTATATAATAATATTGATGAACGTCTAATGAAAGTGTATAAAAAATAGGGGTGTTAGAGCTCGATACCGAGCTCCTTCAACTTTTCTGGAGTTGGGATTCCGTTAACCCAGCCTCTAAGACGATAATATTCTTTTTTCATTTGCTCAAGTTCTACAACTTGACCCTTTACAGGACCCTCAGGCATCGGTTCCGATGTTAACCTTGGTGGGAGCGTGTCATCTTTGTCCGTGAAACCATATTTACTCATTATTAGGCGTTCAAGATTGTATATTCTTTCTCCGATCACCATAACCTCTTCTTCTGTAAGGTTCCATCCTGTCACTGCAGAAAGTAGCTTAGCATAGTCTCCAGCTCCTAATGCGAATGTTGTAAACAGGCAGTTTACAGCAGAGTTTACTACTGAAGTGAAGTCTTGGAATGTTTTCACCCACTGTGCCTTACCTTCAATTGTTAGCGGGTCAATCTTGGTTGGCAGCCCCAAAATTTCTGGCGAAATCGTGTATCCTGTAACATGGCATCCGCCTCTGTTTGATGTTGCATAATTTAACCCTATACCTTTTGCACCACGTGGATCGTATGCTGGCATCTCTAGGCCTTTTACGCTCATCGACAGTTCTGGAGCACTAAATATTTCACAAAGCCTCTTTGAACCTAGAGCCATGTATTTTCCGAAACCGTCCTTGTGGGCAATACGCCAAATCGAGTCCACAAGTGTTGCAGCATTTCCGAAGCTTAAGTCCATTCCATGCAGTTGCTCGTCCTTGATTAGGCCACGTTGTTTAAGCTCCATTGCAGCAGCAATCGTTGAACCTACTGATATTGGGTCTAAACCGAACTCGTCACATAAGTGGTTTGCCTTAATCACTGCCTCCATGTCCATTACACCGGTACTGTTTCCTAGAGCCCATATACTTTCATATTCCGGCCCTTCTGTTAACAGTATCTGGTATGGTCCACTTTTTACTGAAGTGACTCTACCGCATGCAATGTTGCAGCCCCAGCATGGCCTCCTCTTTATCAGATAATTTTTTGCCAATGTTTCCCCACTTATCTTATCAGCTTCAGGATTGTATCCAAACTGCCAGTTCTTGAATGGAAGCATTCCAGCATTGTTTATCACGTTAACCAATATTGCAGTCCCATATGTTGGTAAACCTTCTGCTGTAACAGAATTCTTTCTCTCCTTTTCTAAGGCTTCTCTTGAAGCTTCCCTAAACTTTTCCATATCCGCAACCGGCACATTTCCTGAACCTGAGACAACTATAGCCTTCAAGAATTTTGAACCCATTACAGCACCTAAGCCCGTCCTACCTGCTGCACGATGCTTATCATTTATAATGTTAGCCATTGGAACCAAGTTTTCACCAGCTGGACCAATACATGCTACACTAACGTTTTTACCACCAACCTCATTTTTCAAAAGATCGTCTGTGTCGAAAACATTTTTACCCCAATAGTCTGAAGCGTCACAAATTTCAATGCAGCCGTCAACGACAGAAATGTATACTGGCGACTCAGCTGCACCTTTTATGAAAAGCATATCGAAGCCGGCAAACTTTAGGAATGGACCCCATTCTCCACCAGAGTTGGCGCTGCCAATTGAGCCGGTTAAAGGAGAACGGAGCGCCATAACATGATATCTTCCTGGAGATGGAAAGCCTGGGACACCAGTTGCAGGGCCTGTTGCAAAAACTATCGCATTATCTGGCCCCAGTGGGTCAAGGTCTCTAAGCGCCTTACCCTTTGCCTCAAGACTTTTGGCGTACTGATATAGTAGGGCTAACGCGTAACCCTTTCCACCCAAATATTTTCTTCCAAGACTTTCACATGTTTCCTCAATTTTTACTGTTCCATCAGTTAGGTCAATTACACCTATTTTTCCCACATAACCTCCTGGCATAATGGTCAAGAAAGTCTACCATTATGTTCTATATAAATTTTTGTAAAAGATTTTATACTAAATTGCAAAAAATATTTCCTAAAGAATTTATTTAAATTATTTAATTTTTTGTTAAAAAGATTAAAAATTAAAAGTGTGGGTTTAGCCTAGGTGGCCACCCATTTCTTCTAGAGCCTTCTTCACTTCCTCTACTGAGGCACCGTCTTCAAGTGTTGAAATGTCGCCTAAGGTTGCACCGCTTACAATAGCCCTTAATAGACGACGCATTATTTTACCACTTCTGGTCTTTGGAAGCTTGTTTACGAAGATTATGTCTGCTGGAACAGCTATTGGGCCCAAGGTTGCTCTAACATGCTTTGAAAGTTCTGCCTTAAGCTCATCTGATGCTGTAAAACCACCCCTTAATACTACAAATGCTACAGGAACCTCGCCTTTAATTTCGTCAGCCTTACCTATAACTGCAGCCTCTGCAACAGACTTATGTGATACGAGAGCGCTTTCTATTTCTACTGTTCCAATCCTGTGCCCAGCCACCTTAAGAACCTCGTCAGCTCTTCCCAAGAACCATATGTAGCCGTCCTGGTCTTTTATTGCATAATCGCTTGTATAGTATACGCCTTCAAATCTTCCAAAGTATGTCATCTTATACCTTTCTGGATCCCGCCATAGTGTTTGAAGCATTCCAGGCCAAGGTGTCTTAATAACAAGGTATCCTCTTTCACCTACAGGAGCGGGTTGGCCGTTATCATTGTATACTTCTGCAACGATGCCAGGTAAAGGATATGTTGCTGACCCAGGCTTAAGTGGGACAAGCTCTATTCCTAATGTTGGTGAAATCATAAAGCCTCCTGTTTCAGTCTGCCACCATGTATCAATCACTGGACACCTTTCTTTCCCAACAACCTTATAGTACCATAGCCATGCTTCAGGGTTTATAGGCTCACCAACACTACCTAAAGCTCTTAATGTTGAAAGATCATGCTTTAACACCCATTCATCACCGAACCTCATAAACATTCTTATTGCTGTAGGTGAAGTATATAATATTGTTACACCATGTCTTTCTATAATATCCCACCATCTGTCTGGCTGAGGATAATCTGGTGCACCATCGTATATCAAACTTGTTACACCATGCATTAGTGGAGCATAGACTACGTAACTGTGGCCTGTAATCCAGCCGATGTCAGCGGTACACCACCATATATCTGTATCATTTACATTAAAAGCCCATTTAAGTGTCCAATATGTCCAAACTAGGTATCCACCTGTCCCATGCTGTACACCCTTAGGCTTACCGGTTGTTCCAGAAGTATATAGTAGGAATATTGGGTCTGTTGAATCCATTGGTTCAGGTGGAACATAAGTATTTGCTGGAACCTTGCCCATTAGTTCATGATACCAAAGGTCTCTGCCTTCCTTCATTGCAACCTGCTGTCCAGTATACTTTACTACAATCACCTTTTCTACCGTTGGACATTTGTCTAACGCAGTATCAGCTGTCTTTTTTAGTTCAAGAACCTTACCACGTCTAAAACTTCCATCAACTGTGACAAGAACTTTTGCACCAGCATCATTAATTCTATCTGCTAAAGCGTCAGCACTAAATCCCGAAAACACTACAACATGTGGTGCACCTATTCTTGTTGCAGCCAGCATTGCTATAGGAAGTTCTGGGATCATGGGTAGATAGAGTGCAATCCTATCCCCCTTCTTTACACCCAGATCCTGTAATATTTTAGCAAACTTGTTAACTTCCTTGTAAAGTTGATAGTATGTTATTGTCTTTGTCTCCCCATTTTCACCTTCCCAAATGTATGCAACCTTATTCTTTTTTTCTGTAGCAACGTGTCTATCTAAACAGTTGTAGCTTGCATTAATTTTTCCTCCGACAAACCATCTGTAGAAGGGTTTGTTTGCGTCATCAAGAACCTTGTCCCATGTCCTAAACCAAACGAGAGCTCTTGCCTTTTCATCCCAGTACTTTTCTGGATCATTTATTGACCTACTCCATTCCTCGTTCCTCAGTTTCCCCGGCTCAAATTTGACATGGAAGGGTAATGACATTTCAGACATTATGCTATCACATACTAGGGTTTGGAGAGGGTTTTTAAAAATATTTATGATTTTGATTTTTAGACAAATATGTTCTGGCTTCTCTAAAAAATTTAAATTATCAGATGTATAAAGAGTATTTTGTAATCCTTGAGCCAAAAACAGAGTATTAGAGAACGTATATGGAAGAAGATGGTCGAATGTAATGTAAGCCTGTTTCCTCCACCATATGGTAGGATTCCAAATTTTGTTGGCGCAGAGGTTGCGGCACAGAAACTTTCTCAAACAATCGTATGGAAAGATGCTCAAGCCATAAAGGTTAGTCCAGACTCGCCTCAAAAACCTGTTAGGTTCATGGCACTTAAGCAGGGTATAAAGGTTATTGTGCCAACACCAAGGTTAAAAGATGGTTTCCTTCTACTGGATCCAAGAACAATACCTGAAAACAGATACGAATTTGCTTCAACGATCAAGGGTGCGTTTGTCTACGGCAAAAAGGTTAAGGTTGAAGATTTACCAAAAATAGACATGGTTGTAGTAGGAAGTGTGGCAGTTAACTTATTTGGTGAGCGCATAGGAAAGGGGGGAGGCTATTCTGAAATAGAGTGGGCACTGGTTTACGAGGAAGGAAAAGTTGGAGAGAGTACACCTGTTGCTACAACAGTTCACGACATACAGGTTTTGGAAGAAAGATTTGAGACAAAAGCATACGATTTAATTGTAGACTGGATAGTAACACCTACAAGGATAATAAAAACTAAGCCTCTTAAAGGTAAGCCTAGAGGAATATATTGGCAAATGCTTTCAAGCCGAAAGATACATGAAATTCCGTTATTATTTGAAAGGTGGAAGAACAGATTTCATGATAAGATGGTTTAAGTTTATATAGTGAACTGTGCAAAAAATTAATTGCATGGAAGAGTTTGAAGAATTTCCTGAAGAATTTTCTAAAATTGTTTTGGGAGCACATAAGAGCTTATCTAGGAGAAGAAATATTGAAGAACTTGAAAAAGAGTTGATTGAAAAGATTAGAGTTGAGGGAGAGGCTAGGCTTTCAAAGCTTTGGCTTACAAGCGATTGCCACTTATGGGAAATAGTTTATGCATTAAATCGGTTAAAGGAAAAGGGGCTTGTGGAGGAAAAGGAAGTTTAGGGAGTCTGCATAAAACTTACAAATTCTTCAATACTACGTTTCTTGAACACATCGCTAGTCACCTTCTCTAAGCCTAATGTTGAATATGGTGTTGAACCATAATCGTGTCCAGGATAAACTTCCACACCATCATCTAATTGAAGTATTTTATTGAAGAGGCTGTGGTAAAGTTTTCTTGCATCACCACCTGGTAAATCAGTTCTACCACATCCTCCGACAAAAAGTGTGTCGCCAGTCAATAGCTTGCTATCAACAAGCAAACATATGCTGTCTTCAGTGTGGCCGGGTGTGTGAATCACCTTTATTTTGATCGAGCCTAAATAGATCACACTTCCATCATCTAATTCTATATCCTTTTCCAAGTTCGAAAGTTTATGAGCTAGAATCTTTGAATTAAACCTTGTCTTGAAGAAGTCAACTTCAGCAATATGATCGAAGTGACTGTGTGTGCAGATAATGTATTTGAGTTTTAGCCTATTCTCCTCCAACACTCTTACTATGGCCCTGACATTAAAGCTTGGGTCTACAACAGCCGCTTCCCTTGAACCGGTGTCAGCAATAATGTAGGAAAAATTGTCTCCAACTTCTTTGATCTGCCTAAAGAACATATCATCTAGTATGTCAAGAGAATTATAAAATTTTTCCTACGCAAGTTTAGATAAATTTAAAAATATGCTAAATATTTTATATGGGATAGGTTTGGAAAACTGGAGGCTTATATTAGGTGAGGGGACGGCTGAATATAATATGGCAGTTGACGAGGCAATACTGACTCTAAACAATTTAAGACAAAGAGCTAATGTTCTAAGACTTTATGTGTTTAAACCGAGTGCGATAACAATAGGCTACTTTCAAAAAGTTTATGAAACAGTTAACATAGAATATGCGAATAGGAGCAGTATACCTATTGTGAGAAGAATTACTGGAGGGGGGGCAGTATACCATGACGAATATGGTGAGATAACGTATAGTGTTGTAGCCAAAGTAGGTGACATAGACTTTGATGTACAAGAAAGTTATAGGAAGATATGTAATGGGATATTGTATGCATTAAATTTTCTAGGATTAGATGGAAGATTTGAGCCAGTAAATGATGTAACCATTAATGGAAGAAAGGTTTCTGGAAGCGCGCAAATACGGAAAGGAAACACTCTTTTACAGCATGGAACCCTAATGTATGACACAGATATTTCAAAAATTGAAAAACTTTTTCCTGTTCCAAAGGATAAGCTGATAGCCCATGGTGTGAAAACAATATACGATAGAGTGACAACATTATCGCGTGAAAAGGGTTCAAAAATTTCAAAACAGGAGGTTATAAATGCACTTGTTAGAGGATTTGAAAAAGCATTTAACATAAAACTATACGAAGATTCCTTGAACGATGAAGAAAATAATCTAGTGATGGAACTGGTTAAAAAGTATGGGCGAAGAGACTGGAACT
Organism: Nitrososphaeria archaeon; assembly: GCA_049969935.1. Taxonomy (GTDB): domain Archaea; phylum Thermoproteota; class Nitrososphaeria; order JACIWG01; family JACIWG01; genus JACIWG01. Next base: position 5,860 of record JBMFNX010000017.1, on the reverse strand, counting down.
TCAGGTGGTAGAAAATGCGTCTAGAATTGGATAAGAAGGTTTTAGGAGGAAAATATGTTAAAGTTGAAGTGGAAATAGAAAATGGCATTGTAGATGATATTATTATAAGTGGGGACTTTTTCGCATTCCCAATAGAAGAATTCGAAAATTTTCTTAACAATATAAGAGGTATAAAGTTTAACCGAGAACAAATTGACAACATTTTTAAAAAATTCGCAGATAAAATAATCTTTTCCGGTATAACGTTTGATGATTTAAGGGAAATATTTATTCAATTACTTAATAAAACGATTTAGTTTACTTAACAGTACCAAAATTTATATACTTATTTCACAAAAAAGAGTGTAATGCCATTTCCAAAAAACTTTCTATGGGGTGCATCATCAAGTGGATTCCAATTTGAAATGGGACACCCTTCAGGAGAATGTGTAGACGGGAACACAGACTGGTTTGTATGGGTTCACGACAAAAGTAACATTGAAAAAGGTATTGTAAGCGGTGATTTACCAGAAAACGGCCCTGACTACTGGCATTTATATGAAAAAGATCATCAACTTGCAAAAGAGATTGGGTTAAACTCTTATAGGCTAGGAATAGAGTGGAGTAGAATCTTTCCAAAACCAACAAAAGAAGTTAAAGTACATGTTGAAAGGAACGAGTTTGGAAGAATTTCTAGCATTTTCGCAGAAGAAGATTTTTTAGAAAAATTAGATAAGATTGCAGATGGTGAGGCAGTAAACCACTATAGAAAAATTTTAAATGATATAATCCAAAAAAATATGAAGCCCATAGTTTGTTTGAACCATTTCACACTACCATTATGGGTACATGACCCTATTACTGTAAGAAATTCTAGGGGACGTGAGGGGCCTAGAGGATGGGTTGACGATGAAACTATTGTAGAATTTTGGAAGTATGCAGCCTATATTGCCTGGAAATTTGGGGATATAGTTGACTATTGGGCAACATTAAATGAGCCAACAGTAGTAGCTGAAACAGGATACCTTTTTCCTTTAATGGGTTTTCCTCCAGGTTTGAATAACTTTAGACTTTTCAGAAAATGTTTGATTAATTTGGCTGTCGCCCACGCAAGAGCATATGATGCAATAAAGCAATTTGATAAGGCTGAAAATGATAGTCTAAGTTCTTCTGAAGTTGGTATCATATTGAATATTGTTCCCATGACACCTTTTGACAAAAACAAGGATATTGAAGCATGCAGGATATCTAGCCACATACATAACCTGTTCATAATAGAGGCAGTTTCAAAAGGATGGGTTGACGAAAATTTAAATTGTAGAGAGGAAGATGGAGAACATGATTCTTTTTTAGAAAATAGGGTTGACTGGATAGGAGTTAACTATTATACTAGGAATGTGGTTAGGGGCAAAAAGTCTATACTTGCTAGAATTTTTGCTGGAATGCCTATAGTTCCTGAGATAGTTGAAGGATATGGAAACAATTGTAAACCTAATGATTTTTCTATCGATGGTAACCCTACGTCAGATTTTGGATGGGAAGTTTACCCTAATGGGCTTATGGATGCATTAAAACTTATGAAAGAATATAATAGACCCTTGTATGTTACTGAAAACGGTATTGCAGATTCCGCGGATAGGCTGAGAGCAAACTTTATTCTAGAACATTTGAATGTTCTAGAAAAAGCTGTTGAGGAAGAAAAAATTGATGTAAGAGGCTACTTTCACTGGTCTCTTATAGACAATTACGAGTGGGCTCAAGGTTACAGGATGAGGTTCGGCCTCTATCATGTTAACTTTAACACTAAAGAGAGAATTGCTCGAAAAAGTTCAGAAACATATAAGAAGATTGTTTTTAGCCAATAGTCTTCTTTAGTTGTTCAGCTCTACCTCTTATCCTATCCCTGGTTTCCATAATATCTTTGGGTATTACAAAAGCCAATACAATAAACAGTATTCCACAAACAATCCAAGTTGAGACAGAAACATAAAGAATGCCTAATCCTAGTCCATAAAGGTCTGCAAGATATCCTGCAATAAGTGGGGATGCTGAAGATCCAGCGAACTCAAATATTCTAAGTAGAGAGTCAGCTGAACTTCTCACTTCAGGCTCCGTAACATCAGTTACTGCAGCGGAAACGTTTGGACCTGCCATTGGAAGAATAAAGGATGCGATAGCGCCTAAAACTGTGAAACCGATGATATCTTCAATCGGCCAAATTAATGTAACATATAAGGCGAGTGCTGAAAGGAAAACATCTACTGCTCCAACTATCGCACGACCACTAGACATTTTCGAAAAAAGTATGTCACCAATCGCACCTCCTACAAGGTTTCCTATAACCATAACGATAAGCCAAAAAAGCATTATAATCATCGCCTGCGATTCATCAAACAGTCTCTCTTTAAGCATGTATGTGAAAATCCATGCCTGAAGACACTGCCATGGGAACACGCCGAAAAAACCTTGCATGTTTAGAAAAAGGAGAGAGGGCTTTTTAACTAAAGCAAACATTTCTCTAAATTTTATCACATATGCACCTTCTTCTAACTTTAACCCTGCAAGTTCAGGTTCAGAGCTTCCTCTAGGAATATCTCTTACAGAAAAGTATACAATAACAGCCATCAATATTCCTACACCCCCAGTTATCAGAAATAGGTACCGCCAACCATAAGAATAGCCAAGTATAACACCAACTATTGTACCTATCAATGCTCCAAATGCGCCTGTAGCATTTATCAATCCTAGAGGTTTGCCCCTACTTTTTGGAGGAAAGTAATCGCTAATTAGACTGTTTATTCCCGATGGAGGAGTATCGTCTACTCCAGTTAGTGTTCTTGTTATAAAGAAGCCTAGAAAATTTCTGGGAAGTGTATTTAACCATGTTGTTATTCCCCATAATATTCCTGATATACTTATTAGATTCTTTCTTGAATATTTGTCGAAAAGGTAGCCCCAGACAGGGTAAAGTAGTACTGAGAATGCGAATGTGGCTGTGAATATTGCTCCTCCACTAGCATAAGTTATTTGGAACTCTTCTAAAATTTGGGGTAGGACAACAGAGATAACGTAAATGTCAGCCATATGCAAAGATCTGAAAATGAATAAGATTATTGCAACAAACCACGCGTATTTTAGAAGCGACAATTTCATGAAAGTCACTTGTAATGTTTAAGAGCTTCCATGTTCCATGATTGGCTAAGCTGCTCCTCAATCAACGCTTTCGCGTTATCAAACGACCTTGTTCTAGGATCTTCTGCAACCATAAGAATAAGGCTTGTCCTATCCCCTTCAATGAAAGCTTGAAGAATCTGTTCCATTTTAAGCATTCGTGGAATCATGTTAAAAAGCATAACCCTTTTAGGCAGTGCACCAACATGTACACCCCTTACACCAGAACCGTCAACCAATGCTGGAACTTCAACAACAACATTATCTGGTATTCCAGAAATTATACCATTGTTTGGAATATTTAATTGTAAAACCGTTTGCTTATCATTTTTGATCGCATCAATCAGTGGAATATGCTGTTCGCCACTGAATTTTGGAGGATAAAATTCAGTCAGTTTAAGTTCAGGATTGCTTGCAAGATAATATAGTTTTTCAAGATTTTCTTTCAAAAAATTAAGATAGAGTGTCCAACCAATTTCTGAATCGAAACCACCTGTCGGCCCAAACCATTTCTTTTTACTTTCTAGATCCTTGTGAAACCACCATGGTGAAGCGCTTCTTACAGCATCTCCTATAGGGAATAGGCCATATAATCTATACATTTCAACAGCGGCTGGAGACATTTGCTCACATTCCCATGGGAGACTCTTCAAATATTCTTCACTACTCCAATAATCTACAGCCTTTTTCTCAATCCATTCGTCTAAAATAGGGTAAGCGTTTTCACCCTTATACAGAAAATCTTTAAGCCACACATTATGATTGAATCCTGCAATAGTTACTCTCACATTCTCCTCATTCAAACCTAACCTTCTAACAACATCCCTATAGCCAAGATGGCCATGACATACACCAACCACCTTAATCTTGCTCATCCTATGAATTAATGTTACACCCTCAAAAACAGGGTTTGCAGCCTGGATAAGCAAAGCGTCTGAACAATACTTTTCCATATCCATTGCAAGTTCAATAAAAAATTTTAACTGATGATATGCTCCAATACCACCATAGTAGTCGCTAACTCTTTCACCAACACCCCTATAGTATCCATATTTTTCAGCAATACGCCTTTCCTCCTCCATAGGCTCATAACCGCCAACCTTCACAGTATTAACAACAAACTCTGAACCTTCAAGAGCCTCTCTCCGGTCCATGGTCTTCTTTATCACAAGATTTGCTTCTGTCTCTTTTGAATATCTTATTGCAAGCTCATACATTATGTCCAATCGCTCTTTATTAATATCCATCAAAACGACAGTACTATTATGCAAGCTTTTTGTTAGACACAAGTCGACTATAAGTCTTCCAGTAAAAACAACACTTCCTGCACCTATTATAGAAATTGTTGTCATAATGTATCATCATCTATTATATTTTAAAAACTTTTCAAAAATTATATAGATGTTTGGACAAGATAATGTGACCTTGCCTGCTTCTATCAAAATGGGACTATTTTCGTATGCCTTAAGCGCGTACCTGCTTGCCTTCTTAGTTGACATTATAGCTTCCTACTTTATAGTTGTCTATCAAGCATCCTCAACGCCTATAATCTTGGTTTGGGGCTTACTCAGAATGTATATTCCCACATTTGCTACAATAATAGCATTAAAGGTTTTGGGAAAAGATATTATTTTTGAACTTAAATCATATTTAGGTAAATTAAGGGATCATGTGACTTTAAAATGGTATCTTTTATCTCCTCTAATAACTTTATTGAACCTTAGCATCTACATTCTCCTTTCAATACCGTTAGGATTCTTTAGCCTAACAACACTTATTGAACAAATAAAATATTTACAGAATATTTTACCTCAAGAAATCAGTCAAACAACATTATTAATTTTAATCATTTTTTCAACAATCATATCATCGTATTTTGTTGGATTAACTTTAAATGCTTTATATGCACTTGGAGAGGAAATTGGCTGGAGAGGTTTTCTAGCCAATCTCCTCCTGAACAAGTTCAGCTATCAAAAAACATGCGTAATAATTGGCCTATTATGGGGCTTCTGGCACGCGACAGCAATACTATTTCTAGGCCACAATTATCAAATATATAGGATAGAGGGCATATTTCTCTTCACCATAATAGCTGTTCTCTTCACATTCTCACATGTGTTTGTAAGGATAGCGTCTAAGAGTATTTTGCCTGCAGCATCATTGCATGGTTCCATAAACGCGTTATGGGGTTTTACGATACTTGTTACACAAACATTTAACAATGAGATACTTGGTGGGCTTGGATTTTTAGGCATCATTGCCTGGCTTGTAACAGCACCTATTTTCATATATTATGGTAGAGGACAGAAGATGCTTTCATAGTAGAAAAAGTTTATAACTTTATTTTATAAAAAAATTATTGATGTTAGATGGTTGAAGTAGATGATTTAAGGGTTATAATTCCAGTTGGCGGGGAAGCTAAAAGACTTAAGCCTTTAACTTGTGAGGTTTCCAAAGCACTTGTTAGGCTACTCAACAGGCCCTTGGTTGAAATAGCGATTGTAAAGTTAGCGAGACAGGGGGTTAGATATTTTATTTTCGGAGTAAAAGGCTATGTAAATTATAGGGCTTTATATGATTACTTTCAAGATGGTGTTGGACTGTCTGCAAGATACGGTATAGAACCCAGAATTCACATAAAATATCAGCCTAACAGAGACGATTTCGGAAGCGCTGATTCGGTAAGAATTAATATGGAATACTATGCTAT
>JBMFNX010000016.1:0-34997 GCA_049969935.1 Nitrososphaeria archaeon | reverse complement strand
CTGGATAGTCCTCGGGTGGAGACCTAAAAGTAAGCAAGCTTCTTTAAGGGTGTAGAGGCGTTCTGGCATACCCTATCCTTACTACAAACACCTATTTAAGCCTATTTATTCTGAAACTGTGGTTTACGGCAATAACTTCTATTTCAAGATTCTTTAACTTCTCTAACGCAGCCTTACCCATTACCTTAAATGGCATCATGATTTCTCCAAAATATTTCTGTGCAAAAACAGGCAGGTCTTCAACATCTTCATCAAAAAAGCCTTCAGCCAAGTGTGCACCAAAAAAGTCGCATGAGAACAGCATCTTATCTTCTTGAAGGTACGTGAACATTGTTTCAGGCCAATGTAGCATTGGCGCTTCAATAAACTTTAAAGTTTTTCCACCCAATTCGAGACAGTCTCCATTCTTTACAACAACTATCCTATCAGAGGAAACATTATAGTATGCTTGAGCCATCTTTGAACCCTTTAAAGTTGTCAAAAGCCTAAGTCTACCATTTAAGTTCATCAAATACGGTATGGCTCCAGCATGGTCTGGTTCAGCATGATTCATGACCAAATAGTCTAAATTTTCCACTCCAACTATAGAATCAATATTCTTTTTCAGTTCACCCTCAAACCCTGGGTTAACGGTATCAACAAGAAGCTTCCTTTCACCAACAACTAGGTAAGAGTTATAGCTTGTACCACGTGGGAGGGGTATGAGGGCGTCAAACATTCTCCTACTCCAATCCTTAACACCAACCCAGTACACGTTCTTAGAAATTTCAAGAAAACTCAAATACGCTCACTATATAAAATTTTATGACGAATATTTAAATATATCTTAAAAGACTAAGACTATTTACTTGAGAAATAAACTTTAGCATTATCCAAGATCTTTGAATCTCCAGCCAATACTATCCCGTATTCGAGCACTTCTCTTACAAGCCTACTTTTTTCTGAAGCCATAATATAAAATTCATTCTTAGTTAAAACCCTTGGCTCTATATCGATGGGACTTTTAGAATCCATATAAGCTGAAATTCTATCCAATGAAAGCTTTGGGACATCTTCAGCTACAATAAGAAGGTCCGCGTCAGAGAAGGCTGTGTAATCGCCTCTCGCTAAAGAACCTACAAGCACAACCAGCTCAGCCCTTCCCGTATCAACAAGCCTTCTAGCGTATGCTTTAAGAAACTCTAGAACCCTTTCTAAATCTAGCCTAAACAATCTTATTTCTGCAGAATTCGATGATTTCCTTTGCATACATAATCGCCCTCCTAGCATCATCTCTTGTATAATAGTCCATTGGAGCACCTTCAGAGTGAAGATTAGGATATCTTGTTGGAATATAATGTCTATCCAATTCCTTAGCCTTATCCACTAGAACATGATCCGGCTTAAGGTTATCTGGAAGAGAATCCAGCATCCTTGAAATAGAATGGCCCCAAACTTCAATACTAATATGCTGGAAGAGTGCCTTAACAGCCTTTTCTGCAGCCTGTTGTGCAGAAAAACAGGCCCATTCGAAGTATCCGTCCTCAAAAGCCTTCTCTGCATGCTCTAAGTCCCTTAAAGCCTGCTTTAGCCAATCACCAGCCCTAGAAACCATGACACTATGAATACGTTAGCCATGCATATAAGCTTATTTCCACAAAATTGATGAGAAAGGTTTCTAAAGTTTAATAGCCTGTTATAGTAATAGGTAGGTATGTGCAAATATTGTTCGGTTCCAACATGTAAGTGTACAGAATGTCCTCCGTTAAAGATGGAGAAGGAGCTGCTAAAGCAGGTTGAGGGTGAGAAGGAGGCTAAAGCGAAACATATTGAAGGAAGATGTCCAGTTTGTGGACACAAGTATTGGATGATGGTTGCAAACTTTTAACAGCAAGCCCTGAGAACATAGTTTTGCAAAACAAATATTGTAAACGATATCAATTCACCTAATACTAGGTTCGTCTTCAACCAATACCAATTAACTTTTATTAGGATAATAAAAATTGTAGTAAAAAACCAATGTTTGCATGACCATTACTTAGAGGGCTGCTGAAATTACTGAATTCTATTAAGCTTCACAGCTAACTTAAATTGTAGGCGTAATTTAAGATATCCTATTAGGGAAAAAATTTAGTCGCATAATTGATGAGAAGAAATTTTCAATTATCTAAAATTTTAATGATAAAAAATAGAGGGAGCCTCCTTCTAAAATGCCTCTCTCTTACTGCGTATGATTACAATAGCCAGTACTATTATCAATAGTAGAGCCGCTATTGACGCAAGTATAAGGTTTTCTCTGAACTTTATTATTATTGGAGCAAATATTAGGCTTACTAAGTTTATCACCTTAATCATTGGATTTAATGCTGGTCCAGCCGTATCCTTTAACGGATCACCTACAGTGTCACCGATTACAGCTGCCTTATGCTGTTCTGAACCCTTTCCACCATAGAAGCCATCTTCTATCTTCTTTTTTGCATTATCCCATGCGGCACCAGTGTTCGCCATAAAAACTGCGAGAAGCTGGCCGACAAGTATCACTCCAGCCAAGAAAGCGCCTAAAGCGAATTCACCCAACAGTAGGCCGACTGCAATTGGAGTCAATATGCCTAGTAAGGCTAAGCCTACAAGCTCTCTCTGTGCAGCAGATGTTACAATTGAAACAACTTTCGCATAGTCTGGCTTAACCTTACCCTCCATTACACCAGGTATTTTGAACTGCTCTCTAACCTCTTCTATAACCTTTCCAGCAGTCCTACCAACAGCCCTTATAGAAATAGAGCTGAAGAGGAAGGGTAATGAGCCTCCAACAAGAAGGCCTACAAATACTATTGGTTCAGCAATGTCCAATGTTATAGTATGTCCAGCGCCAATAGATTCCGCGTAGGATGCGAACAGTGATATTGCGGCTAGAACAGCTGAAGCTATAGCGATAGCCTTTGTAACAGCCTTAGTTGTATTGCCTGCTTCATCAAGGGCTGCAAGAGCCCTCTTCTTCTCCTCCTCAGCTTCAGCCATTTCAGCAATACCTCCAGCATTGTCTGCTATTGGACCGTAAGTGTCCATTGAAACATTGTTTCCAGTGTGCGTTAACATTCCTATACCGGCTAAGGCTACGCCATACATTGCAAAAATTGGCCCCCCACCTGTAAAGAATATTGTTGACGCGACAATGGTGGCAGCGATTACCGTTAAAACCCATACAGTGCTTTCGAAGCCTAAAGCTAGACCAGAAAGCAGTAGGGTTGCAGCACCAGTATTAGATGACCTAGCTATTTCATCAACAGGCTTCCTGTGCGGGCTTGTGAAATAGTCTGCAAGTTTGTTAAAGCTTATGGCGAGGAGCACGCCTACGGCTACAGCGTAAAATACTCTCAAATCTTGGGCATAGTATAGTGCTAGAAAGAAAGTGCTTGCTATAGATATGGCTGACGAAAGGTCGTAGGAAAAGTCCATTGCCTTGAAAGCGTTGCCTTTAGTCCAACTTTCAGGCCACAAGGATACACAATATGTTCCTACAATAGTGCTTATAACACCGATTGCCCTAACAAGAAGTGGGAAAACTATCCATTTATAATTGAATGGTGTTATAGCCAAGCCGAGCAACATTGCAGAAACCATTGTAACCTCGTAGGATTCGAATATGTCTGCAGCCATACCGGCACAGTCTCCAACATTGTCGCCAACAAGGTCAGCTACCACAGCAGCGTTTCTCGGATCATCTTCGGGAATACCCTTTTCAACCTTACCAACAAGGTCTGCGCCGACGTCGGCAGCCTTAGTGTATATTCCTCCACCAACACGCATGAAAAGAGCTAATAGGGTTCCTCCGAAACCAAATCCTAGAAGAACTTCTGGAGCATCTTTTAGGAATAGTATGAAGATTAATGTTCCACCTAGAAGGCCTAGGCCGTCTGTCAACATTCCGGTTACAGTGCCAGAACGATATGATATTCTCAAGGCATCTCTGAAACTCTTACCTGCAACATTTGAAGTCCTAATACTACCTTGAACAGCCATATTCATTCCAAGATAGCCTACAGAGGCTGAAAAGAAGGCGCCCATGAGGAAGGCTGCAGCTCTACCCAATGAAATTGAAAAGGGTGCGTTAGCTAATGCTGCTGAAGCATATAATATTACTGCGAGAACGCCTACAAGAAGGAGTATTGACTTGAACTGCCTTTTCAGGTAAGCGTTTGCACCCTGCTTTATACCTTCCCAAACGTCAACCATCTTTCCAGAACCCTTAGGCTCCTTAAGAACCTGTTTTGCAAGAAGTGCAGCGTAAACTAGTGCGCCTATTGCCACAAAGATTATGCTATGTAATGCAGTCTGCTCAAAGGATGTGGGAACTTCCATGAGCCCATCACATTAGAGGCCACCAAAATGCAGTATATAGAATTTTTGATTATTGTGTAGGTTTGAATAAAAAAAATTTTTAAATCAACTTTTAGAATTATTGCTTGTTGCCACTTTTTAAATGCCCAATATGTAAAAAAGAGCTGGTTATAGAGAAAGATGTGAATAGGACAAAATTTTATTGCTACGACTGTGACTTCATGTTCACAGCAAACGAGGGTAGAGTTGAAAAAGCGTATCTTAAACTTATGCTAGAATATGATAGTATCGGAGAGGGTATAAGAAAAAAGTTTGAATTAAAAGCAGATAAAAGACCATTCAAGAGCATAGATGATATTAGAGCAGTGCTCAAAAAGTTTGGCGTAGACTATGATAAACTTAACCCGGCTATAAAGAGTATATTGCAGGATAAGAGGGCAAGTATTGTAAAATATGAGCTTCTACCCGAAAAGAGTCCGGAAGAGGGGGAGGATGTAGAAAAGGTTTTAGGTGAAGAGGTTGGAAAATGGATTAAGGCAAACTTTTTTGAAAAATTTTTCAGATTTCAGGTGGAGGCTATAAAAAAGATATTGAAGGGAAAGAATGTTGTCCTTTCAGCGCCTACTGGAAGCGGGAAGACAGAAGCATTCTCTATACCCATATTTATTACAGTTAAGAAATTTTTTGAAAATGTTGGAAACAATTTTGGAAATAAGCCTTTAATCTTATTCATTTATCCTACAAAGGCCCTTTCTAGAGACCAGAAGATTAGACTTAAAAGGTTGGCTGAAGGGTTCAAGTTTAATGTTGAAGTTTTCGACGGCGACACACCTAGAAAGGAGAGGGAAAGAATATACGATAATCCACCTGAGGCGCTTATAACAAACTTTGACACGATAAACATACACCTTCTATCTAATACAAGATATTCTAGCCTATTTAAAAGGGCTAAAATTGTTGTAGTAGACGAGGTACACAATTATGTTGGAAGTTTCGGCGCGCACGTACACTATATTATAAAAAGGCTTGAACGTTTTACCGGCCCACTTCAGATTATAGCCTCTTCTGCCACAGTATATAATCCAAAAGAATTTTGTGAAAAACTGTTTGCAAGACCTTTTGAGGTTATAGAGGAGGCTGAAGGCCGTCATGGTAGAACACATTTTATAATAATATATCCAACAACATCAACGAACAAGATTTTGAGAGTAAATGCTTTGAAGACGCTTACAAAAAATGGTTTCAGAGCACTATCATTTTCAAACAGTCATGTGGACGCAGAACTTATTCTAAGATATTCTAGAAAAGAGGGGGTTAATGCTAGAATACACCGTGCAGGTTTAACAAAGAAGTTTAGGGAAGAAGTGGAACACCTGTTTAGGAGGGGTGAAATAGATGCGATAATAGCTACACCAACATTAGAGCTTGGAATAGACATAGGCCACGTTGACGCAATAATATCGGATATGGTTAATGTAACACACTTGATTCAAAGAGCTGGGAGGGCTGGAAGAAGAGGGCAGGAGAATGTTATACTGCTAGTTTTAAGAGAAGATGATCCAATAAGCAGCTACTATAGCAGGCATCCTGAAGACTATTTCAAAGACGTTTCAGCATGCTACACAGACCCCATGAACCCTATAGTTAGAGGGAAACAGATTTTATGCGCAATATGTGATAAACCATTAAGTTTTGATGAAGAACTTTATGATGAACATGTGGTCGACAAGCTTGTTTCAGAAAAACTAGCATTCTATTCTAAAAATAAGGTTTATCCGACGAAATCGGGTAGGTTGAAGGCGCTAGAGACGGGGATAAGAGGAGCTGGAAAGGTTATCGAAATATACTGTGAGGGAAAAAATATTGGTTTCAGAGAAACTTCTGTTGGTATAGGAGAACTGCATCCCAATGCAATTTACATGCATGGTGGAGAAAATTATAGATGCAGGGAGCTAAAGATTTTGGGAGAAAAGTGGGTTGCGGAGGTGGAAAAACTTCCACAGGACCATCCATATTATACAAAGCCATTGATAACAGTAGAGCCTACTGTAGAGAAAGTTAATGAGGTTAAGAATGTTTTTGGAATAAAGGTTGCCTTCTGTGACCTAAAGATTGTTAAAATTGTAACAGGCTACATGCAGTTCAAGATAGGGGAAAGTGAGGAGAGGGGGGAACTAGTTAACCTTGAAAATCCAGTCGAATACTGTTTTGAGACAAAAGGATTCGTCTTTAGGGCTCCTGAGCCAAAGGATATGTTAAAGAAGGTTTTAGATGAAGGTGGAAGAGTTGACGAACTACTTGCAAGCAGCTTTCATGCCACAGAGCATGTTATAATAGAGGGTTCTAACATGATTACAGGAGGAGCGTCAAATGAGATGGGAGGGGTTTCGGTCGGCGTGACTGGAATGATATACGTGTACGATGGAACTGAAGGTGGAAATGGTGCATCAAAACTATTGTTTGATAGAATAGAGAAGGCCTTCTCTAGAGGACAGAAGATTCTAGAAGAATGCCCATGCGAAAGTGAAAGTGGATGTCCAAGATGCACGTACTCATACCATTGTGGAAACAATAATAGGATGCTACACAAGAAGGGTGCGTTGGAGGTTATAACAAGAATATTGGCTGGCGCTCAAGCTGAACCAGACTACAGCCTACACGATAAAACCATAGTATAGCATTCATGCCAATATTTTTTGGACAATATTTAAGAATGAGTAGGTAATAATTTTATTGGCGAGGCAAAAGGCTTTGGGCAAAATAGCGGATATCTTGAAAAGAAAGTTTACGATAATATCTAACCTATACACTAATAGTCTACAGCTTGCCTCAGCTTCAGAGGAAGGTGGTGCTGACGCTATAGAATTAAACTTGAACCTTGAAGAAAGCGGGACAGGAGTAAGATATGGTACAATAGACTTGGAGGAGCATGCGATTTCAGAAATAATAGGCTCGATTAAGATTCCAGTAGGTGTAAGGATAGGAGACGCTCCAATGATAAGAAGAGAGGAGTGGGAGAAGATTGTTTCAACAGGAATAGATTATGTTAAGATGATGGCGCATCATATGCCATCATTCATATACAATGACGAAAGAGTTTGTAAGATAATTTCTGTAGGAAGCGGGTACGTGCTTGAGCAGGTTGAAATATTAGCGCACGATGGCAGGGTTAGTGCAATAGAGGCGGCAATAATTTCTCCACAAGTTTTCAGATTACCGTTAACGCTTTTAGACATAACAACCTATGCACTGATAACAAGAAGAGCTTCAAAACCTGTCATAGTACCATCACAAAAGTACATAGAACCTAATGACTTAAGAATATTAAAGAGGATTGGAGTGGAAGGGCTTGTAGTCAACTATACAATAATAGGCACAGACCCATTAGTGTATGCTGAAATATTACAAGAGTATAAGAGGGTTGCAGACGAACTCTAAAGATTTATAGGCAATTTAGCAGAGTTTTAATAAAGGTATATATGCTGCTTAGGTTAAAAAGCTATTGATTTTCATGGTTCGGAAAGCCATTATTTTAGGTGCGGCTGGAAGAGACTTCCACAACTTTAACGTCTACTTTAAGAATAGAAAAGATGTTAAGGTTATAGCTTTTACTGCAACACAGATACCTGGAATAGCTGATAGAATGTATCCTCCAAAATTATGTGGGAAAAGGTATCCGAAGGGTATACCAATATATAGTGAAGAACTGCTCGTTGAACTGATAAGAAAACATGATATAGACGATGTATACTTTTCATACAGTGATGTTTCACACGAGCATGTTATGCATTTGGCATCGAAGACGCTTTCCGCTGGAGCATCATTTCATCTTCTAGGTTCAAAGGATACGATGATTAAGGCGAGAAAACCTGTGATAGCTGTTGTAGCAACAAGGACAGGTAGTGGAAAGAGTACAATTTCCAGATATGTTGCATCCATAATAAAGGATTGTGGTAAAAGGCCTGTTATAGTAAGACATCCAATGCCATATGGGAGACTTGATACACCCGTTCAAAGGTTCGAGAAATTTGATGACCTAATAAGATATGATGTTACTGTTGAGGAGATGGAAGAATATGAACAGCATTTTTATGAAAACAATATTGTATACTCTGGTGTAGACTATAAGAAGATTCTTAGGAGGGCTGAGGGTGAAGGGGATATAATATTATGGGATGGTGGAAACAATGATATACCATTCTATTCGCCAAACATAAGCATTTGCGTGATAGACCCTCTTAGAGCCAATGACATGCTACAAAGCTATCCGGGTGAAGTTAACTTTAGGTCAGCGGATATATTCGTTATAAACAAAATTAATCTGGTGGAAAAGGAAAAGGTTGAAGAAATAGAAAAGTTTATAGTGAAGGAAAGACCTAATGCGGTCGTAGCTAAAACTATTTCAGAAGCTAAAGTTGATAAGCCTGAACTCGTTAAAGGAAAACGTGTTATTGTAGTAGAAGATGGGCCCACAGTAACACATGGAGGGCTTGCTGAGGCGGTTGGAACATATGTTGCAAAAGAATATGGTGCAAAAATTATTGACCCACGTGATCAAGCTGTTGGAACTGTTGCCCAAATTTACAAAAAATATCCTCACATTGGCCCAGTCTTGCCAGCTGTAGGATATAATAGAAAACAGTTAAAGGATTTGGAGGAAACAATTTCTAGAATAGAATGTGATGCAATAGTTTTGGGTACACCTGCAAGCATAGACAATATTATTACAATCAATAGGCCTGTGGTTAGGATAAGATTTTTTGCTAAAGAAGTAGATGGAGAACCTTTAAAAAATAGAATAGTTGATTTTATAACTAAAATGGGTTCCAAACAATAGTTGGCATCTTTCAGTAAGACGCCAAAAACATTCTTGTGCTATAGGATAATCTTTAAAATCTTATCTTCTTACGAGATGATATGCAAGAAGTGGAGGACAAGATTGCTATAATAGACTTTGGAGGACAGTATACGCATTTGATAAGCAGAAGGGTTAGAGAACTTAAAGTTTATTGTGAAATTATCAGATTTGATTCAATTTCAGAAAATTTAAAGGTTCTAGATAATTTTAGGGGACTAATATTTTCTGGTGGACCATCAAGCGTTTATGATGAAAACGCACCACTAGTTGATGAGAGGGTTTACGGTTTAGGCTTACCAATTCTAGGAATATGCTATGGCCACCAGATGATCGCATTACAGCTTGGTGGAGAAGTTGTGAAGGGAGAGGTTAGAGAGTATGGTAAAACAAGACTCTTTATAGAGGAAGAAGACGAGATATTTGATGGAGTTAAAAGGGAGACTATAGTTTGGATGAGCCATGGAGACAGGGTATTAAAGCTTCCCAGCGACTTTAAAGGACTAGCCAGCACAGAAAATATAAGATATGCTGCCTTCGCTGACCAGAAGAGAAAAATTTATGGCGTACAATTTCATCCAGAGGTAGCGCACACCATCGAGGGAAAAAAGATACTCAAAAACTTTCTTTACAAAGTCTGTAAATGTAAACCCAGCTGGAAGACAACTTCATACATTGATTCAGCTTACGAGGAGGTTAGGAAAAAATATTCTGGTGGAAAAGTTATATGTGCAGTAAGTGGCGGATTAGATTCGACTGTTACAGCATTTTTGGTTAAAAAGGTTGTTGGAGAAAATCTTTTCTGCGTTTTTGTAGACAACGGCCTTTTAAGAAAAGGTGAAGCAGAAAATGTTATGAGAACACTTAACGAATTAGGTTTAAATCCATTTTATGTTGACGCTTCAAAACAGTTTATAGAAAAATTAAAGAATATAGTTAATCCTGAAGAGAAGAGGAAGGTTGTTGGAGAAACTTTCGTAAAAGTCTTTAATGATGTTGCAGAAAAATATGGTCCATTTAAGTACCTTGCTCAGGGAACACTATATCCTGACGTTATAGAGAGCGCTAGAGCAGGTGGACCTGCTTCAACAATAAAAACACACCATAATGTTGGAGGACTCCCATCCAACATTTCATACGAGCTTATTGAACCACTTAAATACCTTTACAAGGACGAGGTTAGGAAGATGGCGAAAAAGTTAGGTTTACCGGAATCGATAGTTAAACGTCACCCATTCCCTGGACCCGGTTTAGCTGCAAGGATAATAGGTGAGGTTACAGAGGAAAAATTGTACATATGCAGGGAAGCGAGTGCGATTGTAGAAGAGGAGTTGAAGAGGGCTGGACTATATGATAGGGTTTGGCAGGCCTTCGCCTACGTTGGAGACGATAGGGCAGTAGCAGTTTTAGGTGATACAAGATACTATGGATATATTGTCACTGTTAAAGTTGTTTCATCAAAGGATGGTATGACAGCAGACTGGGTTAAAATACCATACAATGTTCTCGAGCGAATAAGTACGAGGATAACGAATGAGGTTAAAAATGTTGCATCAGTTAGCTACTGCATTTCAAGTAAACCTCCTGCCACAATTGAACCGCAGTAGACCAAAATTTAAAAAAGACTATTTCGAATAGGATGATATGCCAGTAGCCTTTGAGTCTATAAAAAAGGATGTTTTATTGGAGATTGCGAAGGAACTTGCGGCTACAGCTAGGACTGCACCAAAAGCAAGGGGGATTGATGATATCATCATAGAAATATTGTCTGACCAAGAGAGGGAGGAGGTTGCAAGAAAGCTTGAAGAACTTGCCTCAGAAAGAAATGTTTGGTGGTTTAAAAGGGATGCGGATAATGTGAGAAACAGTTCTGCTGTAATAGTTTTCGGAGTTAAAGGGTCTAGGCCGAGGGAGCTAAATTGTGGAGCATGCGGGTATAAAGACTGTGCCGAATTCAGTAAGGTGGAGAGGAGAGGGGGAGACTTTGTTGGACCAAACTGTGTTTATCCTCTCATCGACTTGGGGATAGCTTTAGGTTCTGCGGTAAAGTTGGCTTCAATACTTGGAATAGATAATAGGATCATGTATACTGTTGGATTGGCTGTTAAAAAGCTTAATCTTGTTGACGCAGACCTTGTTTTAGGATTACCGCTTTCTGCAACTGGAAAAAGCATATACTTTGATAGGCCTAGACCACAATAGACTATTCATAGCGTAATGCGACTATAGGTTGAACCTTTGAAGCCCTGTATGCTGGTATGAGGCCGCCGACACTGCCAACTAGTATGGCCATACCAAGTGATTGGATTACAAGCTGAGGACTTATTAGCGGCTCAGCTTTAATAGAAAATGAGACAGCACCCGAAACATTAAAGGAGCCCATTGTGGAAAGAGAGTATGCGCCTACTACACCCAATATTACACCTATAACACCGCCTATCATGCTCATTATTATCCCTTCAGCCAAAATCAGTACAAGCACAGTCTTGCTCGAGAATCCGAAGGCCTTCAGCACCCCTATCTCTCTAGTCCGCTCTATTATAGAAGTGAACATTGTAGCCATAGTGCCAGTTATGGCAACAGCGAAGGCTGAAGTTGAGAGGGTGAAAAGCAGGAAATCTAGTACATCCACTATAGAGTTGATTGTACTAGCGATCTGCTGGAAGGCTATAACCTGAACGAGGTCACGGTATTTGTCCTTAATCTGCTTTGAAATATAGTCAACCCTACTATTGTCTGCTGCAACAATAAAGAGGCCAGAATATTGTGACATTCCAAGAACACTTCTTCCAGCACTCAATGGAAGGAATATTGTGAGGTCAGGGTTAACTAGGAGGGCGTTACCGTACTTTTGAAGAGTGCCAACGATCCTCAGGGAAACACTCTTGAACTCGAACCTGTCCTCCTTGAAAACTGGAATTTTCACTGTTATAGCGTTTCCAACATCATACAACTTTTTCCCATCCTTAGACCTTATAACGTCAAAGCCTACTGCTGCAGAGGTGACCATAGTCTTTTGCGGTAGGATACCGTCCTCAAACCTAAGGTTGCCGAGGGTTTCGAAGATCACTTCTAAGTCGGTTGCATAAATTTGAACCTTCTCCTGTGAACCGTCAGCTTTCCTAAAGACTGCCTCCGTAACATAGAATGGTGCAACCTGTCTGACACCACCAATTTTTTCAACATTTGAAACCATTGTGTCAGTTATAGAGTACCCTCTTTGAGGAAACACTACGATAACATTACCGCCTAAAGATGTCAGCTGAGACAATATTGTCTGAGAATAGCCTTGAGTTGTCCCTATTATTGTAACCATCGATGCGGGGCCGATGGCGATTCCTATAATTGTTAAAATAGCTCTAATCTTCTTCTCCGTAAGTATACTGAGAGCAAACCTTAGTATGTCAGCAACCTTCATCATAGCCTATTTCACGCTGCAGCCTTCTTAGTCCTCTGATAAAGTCTATAGATTAGGATCCCGCTTGCAACAAGAAAACCTAAGATCAGTATGATGAAGACAAACCTGTATGTGTCAATAAATTCCACTAAAGGAATTCTAGTGGTGGTAGTTGTAGTAGGCTTAGAGGCTATTGTAACATTTATTGGATAAACTTGGGTTATAGGCTCATTAAACACATTCCTATACCTTATTATCAGGTATAGGGTTCTTTCTCCAACCACATCTGTTACACGAGCCTGAAGGCTTATTGGAACCTGTGCACCAACATCAACATCGCCTACAAAAGTGTAGCTTCCAGTAACATTTTCCAAAAAGCTTCCAACAACATTTGCTTCAACATTCTTTGCCTTATATGTTCCAAGATTTAATACTGTAGTGGAAACTGTCAGAGTTTCTCCAGAATAGATTGTTTGAGGAGAAACTGTGGTGTCCATAAGCTTTAATTCTACAATGCCTTCAACATAGATTATTGCGGTCTGGTTGAAGGTTCTCCTGTAACCAAGCTGGTCAACAAAACTTACTACAACAAGTATTGGAAGAGAACCCGTGTATGGAGTTTGAGGGTTAACTGAAGCAAGCCAGGTTAAGTTAACTTCACACTTTGGACCTATTTCTGGAACATATTTGACTGAAGATGATACGGCAATACCCTGTGGTGCGCCACCAATGGCAACGTAAACGTCCCTTAGTGGGGCTGTACCATTATTTCTTATAAAAAGCTCTATTACAGCACTCCTAGAGCCTATAAAAAGCTTAGACTTGCCTTCAACAACTTCAACCATGTTTGTAGAGCCTAAGAGTGTAAAGGACGCTATTGAAACAGTCTTCTGCACACAACCCCATTGGTCAATGAAATTAAATTCTGCAAAAAGATAATATTTTCCAAGTGATGCTTCAGGTTCAACATCAACCTGCAACGGTAAAGCTATTAGGTCACCCTTCCCAATCTGGGCCTGCGGTGTTGGAAGGTTTTGGGCAAATGTGAAGGTTTGGCCTGAAAAGAGGTTTAAGATATCCTGCACCTGTGTTGTAGGAGAAAATGATGATGGTGTAACATTAACCTTTTCGCTTCCTGTAACTGTGGACTTGAATCCTTTTGGTAAAGTTACTGTAACATATGTACCACGCATGATTGGCACTTCACTGTTTCTGAATACAAGTAGGAGTATTGCACCCTTGTTTCCTGGACCTGGACTGTATCTTACCCAGCTTGAGTAAACATGCTCAGGTGGGTTCAGCATGTTAACCTTTATCTGTAAAATATTTTCTTCCTTAACCCTAACATTATTTCCTCCAGATAAGAGCGTGTACTCTATTGTCAGGTTTGCAGGATAATCTTTTGGCAGAGTGTTTGAGCCGATATTAAGTTTAAAGGATAATGTTGTCGTCTGCCAAGGAGCCAATGGCCCGGAAACGTAGGCTTCCAGGCCTTCGAACCAGCTTTCACTAAAAACTTTGGGAGGCTTCAAAGTCGCATATATTCCTGAAATAGAGTATGGAGCCTGATTCGATATTACAACATTTAATGTAGCATTTTCTGTGCCAGGATAAACTGGGTAACCGTTTCCCCAACCACATGATACAATTTTTACATAAGGTTGTTTAATGGAATGCTCGAAGACCATAACTTCCGCTGTAAGATTTCTTGTCTTCAAAATCTGTGCACCATATAAGCTTATGAAATAGTTTTCCTGTAATGTAATATTATATTTTTTAGGTAAAGCTTCAAACTTTATGTTCAAGTAGAAGGTTGATGTTGAAAAACTTCCAGTTGGCATGCTTGCTGAAAAATCAACCTGTCCAACAATAGTTTCAAAAGCTTCTGGAGTGTAAAGTTTCAAATGTAGGCCGTGAACCGTGTAAAGGCCAACGTTTGCAACTTCAACTGTTAATGGAACAAACTTTGACCCAGGATAAACTGTTATAGGGTTACCGTATGTGCCCCAGAATACGTTAACCAATTTAACTTCTGAATCAAAATTCTTGGGATCCTCAACCCAAACTGGAACCATAAAACCTGAGGAAACTATTGTGTTAGAGGATGTTGGGTTGAGGTTAAAGGTTAAGGCTACAGGTATAATATAGTTATTTGGTTTAACTCCTTGGCTAATGTTAAGGTAAAAGGATATTGTGAAAGATGAGCCTGTAGGAACTGTGCCGGAAAAAACATTTTCGCCTAAGAGCTTGAAACCCTCGGGTAGGGTTGGAGAAACTGAAAATCCGGAAAGGCTTTCTTCACCTCTGTTCACTAATGTTATAGAAAGCTGTATGTTCTGTGCGCCAGGTAAAGCTACAGCCGGCTGCCCACCATAAAGCCATTCAACGCTTGAAACGTCAAGGTTTGGAGTGTACTTGCTAACTATAAGTGGTATGGTAATATTCTGTACTAGAAGGAGCTGAGAATTGTCTCTTGAGCCAACACATTCGATTGTAGCATTACCATAGTATATTCCTGGAACAATATTTGAGCCAACATATATTGGGCCAATAGAATATGTTGCAAACTCACCATATCCAATCGATGCAGATGATGTTGTGTTAACGATATTTTTTCCAAAGGTGTCGGTGAAGCCTTTTGGAAGATATAGTCTGATAAGGGATTCGCTTATAGTATATTCTCCAAAATTTTGGACTGTAGCATCCAAGAATATTGCTCTTGCTCCAGGATAGGCTTTCTCATAGTTTCGCCAAGAAACTTTTACAAGCCTAAGGTTTGGGGAAGACGGTGCCACAACATCAACGGCCACTTGAACCGTATACGATTGTAGGCTTACAGCGTTACCGTATCCTTGAAATGTGCAATTGAGTTCAAGGTTAAGAACATAGGTTCCAGGGCCTGTTGTAACCGGTATAGAGACTTGATTGAATGTTAGAGTGAACAGTTCATTTTTCCCAACATTATTTGCACTTGATGTAGAAGTTTGGGGATAGAAGCTGTTGCCCAAATACAGTTTGGCTGAAACACTGTTTATAGTGTCTTCGCCCAAATTTTTTACTACAATGTTTAGGTTAAGGTTTCTAGCGCCACTTGAACCGTTCACCCTATAGCCTGTTGAAGTTGTCCAATATGATTCTATGAAGTTGAAACTGTATGTTGGGAAAGAGCTTATAGTAAACCATACTGTAACATTCTCCTCTCCAACAGTGTAGGGGCTGATGTAATATTCTATTGATGCTGTACAATTGTATTCTTTAGGTTCAACATCATCTAATATGTTGAGAATAAAGTTTGCTTGAAAGATTTCTCCGGAGCCAATATTATATCTTATAGAATTGTCTTCTTGGACATAGCCTCTTGAGGTTATATTATTTTTGCCATCATAGCTTTCGATTCCATTTGGAAGATATAATGTTATGTAAACGCTAGCCAAACTTTGGTTATGGTCGTTTCTGAAGGACAGTATAAGGTTCACGTTTGAGCTTCCAGGATAAACTTTTTGGGGACTTGATGGTGAGCCCCAAACAGAGTTAACGAATGTGAAAGTGTCTTGGGCTTTTACAGGGACAGGGTTAAAGATTAAGGTTTGTAATATGATAATTATTATGATTGTTGAAAGTACTTTCTTAAGCCTCATACACGTCACCAAATTTTATATTCGAACACATTATATATATCTTATGAGATTTTACTTCAATAGTGTGCATTTGGTTGGGTCAGGCACTTCCTCCCCACTTATCCTACCATCTCTAATATACAATATTCTTTTCGAACATAAGGCAACTTCAGGATTATGTGTCACCATAACAATCGTCTTACCAATACCATTTAGTCTAGAAAATGTCTGCATAACAATCTTTGATGATGCAGTATCAAGGTTTCCAGTAGGCTCGTCAGCCAAAATTATTTCAGGGTCTCCAACGATTGCTCTTGCTATTGCAACACGCTGCTGCTGGCCTCCAGAAAGCTGGTTAGGTTTCTTACTGAGCCAACTTTTGTCACCGCCAGCCATTTCTATCGCCCTAATAACTAGCCTTACACGCTCGCTTCTAGAAAGACCTCGTAGAAGGAGTGGTACTTCAATATTTTCGAGCACAGACATCCTGTTTATAAGATTATACTGTTGAAATACGAAACCAATTTTACGATTTCTTAGCTTCGAAAGTTCATCATCATTTAGTTTAGCAGTGTCTACACCATCAATAAATACTTTGCCTGTCGAAGGCTTATCCAATAATCCTATAATGTTCATTAAGGTTGTCTTACCGTGACCGGATGGGCCCATTATAGCCAAAAATTCTCTCTCAAAAACTTCTAGATTAATGTCTCTAAGAGCCCAAAACTCGTTCCCCCCCATCCTATACACCTTTGAAACGTTAACAACCTCTATTAGCTTCTTTCCCAACATACAGTTTCGCCTACACTATAAATTTCAAAAATTATCACCAACACTTCTTTAACACACTTCTACCAAGAATAATGTTAAATAAATTTTTATAGCATTATTGAGTAGACTTTGTGAGAAAGAATGATTGGAAGATTGTTTTTAGATGGAGACCTAAAATTGTTGAAGGATAAGACAATTGCCGTCATAGGATATGGCAATCAGGGGAGAGCTCAAGCGAGAATTTTGAAGGAATTAAATGGGATGAATGTTATTGTTGGAAACATTAGAGATAGGGGATGGGATCAAGCTGTATCAGATGGCTTCAAAGTCTACGAAATTGCTGAGGCAGCTGGTTTAGCTGATGTTATAATGTTACTTGTTCCAGACGAGGTTGCACCAGAAGTTTACTCTAAAGAGATTTTGCCAAGTATAGAGAAAAAGGAGTTTTGTATCATAGATTTTGCAAGCGGATACAATATAACATACGGGTACATTAGGCCAGCGTCAAACTCTGACATCATACTTGTTGCTCCTAGAATGATTGGAGCAGGAATATTGGATGTCGTGATGGTGAAGGGAAAAGGTTATCCAGTACTATTGGGAGTCCACCAAAATGTTTCAGGGAAGGCGTGGGATTATGCACTTTCTCTAGCGAAGGGTATTGGAGCATTTCTTCCAGGAGGGGTTGCAGTGAAGTCAAGTTTTGAAGAGGAAACGTTGATCGACTTATTTAGTGAACAGTTTCTTGCGCCAAGCGTTATAGCTTCAATGGTGGCATCATTTGAAGTGTTGACTGAAGAATATGGTGTATCACCTGAGGCAGCATTACTTGAACTCTATGCTTCAGGCGAATGGAGTGAAGTCTTTCAGGCTATAGCGGAGAAGGGATTTTTCAAGCAGCTAAGATATCATTCGAGGACAAGCCAGTATGGGCAGCTTACCAACGCTCGAAAAATGTATAGTGACCCAGAACTTAAAGAAAAGATAAGGGAGACATTGAATAAGATTTATGATGGAAGCTTCGCTAAAGAATGGGCTATAGAGCAAACTTTGGGAAACCCTGTTTTTAATAGACTTTGGAAGATTTTTGAAGAATGCAGGATGTCTAGGGCTGAAGAGGCACTTTATAGGATTCTAAAGAGGATAGAGTAGGTTACCCAAAACTTCCACTTTTCCTAATACTTTTTAAGAGAAAAACTAGTGCCAAAATCTGCATAGTTGTAGTGTAAAAGATTATGTACATGAGTTCAGTTTTAAAATCTAAAAGTAGGCCGAAGAGTGTTCCACTAAAGAGGAAGCCGACACCATATACAGTATTAAATATACCGTATGCTGTTCCCCTAGCCTCTCTTGGAACATAATATGATACGGCAGCCCTGTAAACGGACTCCTGCATGCCGAGAACAATACCATAAAATATGCATGAGACGATCAGGAATGTTAGGTTGGAGGCGTAGAAGGTGAAAAAGCTTGCGAATATTGAGAGAAAAAATGGTATTGTTAATATAATGGTTCCTATGCGGTCGAAGACTATTCCAGCCACTAAAGCCGTTGGAGCGTCAACAAGCTGTATGAGCATAAAAAGTAGGGGTACAAGCCAATCCATTTTAGAGGGGGAAAGCATTACTGAAGCCTTATAAAGTATTATTGATGCCGGAATAAGCCCTAGAACGTTAGCGAATACGGCTAGAGAGTAGATGTAGAAGTCTTTAGAAAAACTTTTACCACCACCGCTGGTTCCATGGTATGTGTTCTCTAAAACCTTACTTCTAACTTTAAGGTAAACATACGATAGGGTTGCGAGAAGAATTGTGTATGGTATAAAGAGTGTTGCGAAGGTTACGTTATAGTTGTTTAGTGTTAAGTATAATATTGTGGAAACTATTAGCGGCCCCATTACTGCACCAATCTGGTCCATAAGCTCGTGTAAACCGAATGCTTTGCCGACGCCAACACCCTTACTTATAATTGAAACTATTGTGTCACGGGCAGGCGCCCTAACAGCCTTACCCAACCTTTCCAAGATAACAAGTAGTGCGGCAACGGGCCAAAAGCTTGTTATAGAAAGCATTGGTACTGCGATGATAAGCCCATATCCTATGAACATGAATTGCCAGTACGCTCTACTTTTGTCTGAAAGGTAGCCGCTTACAAGCCTTAAAGTGTAGCCTATAAAATCTCCTAGCCCAGAGACAAGGCCAACTATGAATGCTGATGCGCCAAGTAGTTGTAGATATGATGGAACTACACCCCTGCCACCTTCATAGACTATGTCGCCCATCATGCTGACAAGGCCGATCAAGGTTACTGCAAGATAGACAGTTTTAGTATTATGATCCAAGCAAGCCACCAACAAACTTTATCTCCTAATATAAGCTGCCTTCAAACGTTCTATAAAATCAGCTCTTTTCAAGTAAATGTTCTTGTGTGCACGTTCATAGTTTTTAGAGAACATGTAGGAGAAAAGAAGTGGTGCTGAAACTGTTATATCCATGTAAACTGTAACCTTGCTCACGTCCTCACGTGGCCTAATCTTACCCCATGAAACTGCTTCCTGCAATGTTGCACCAGACAGTCCACCATACTGTGGGACGTCGACGGTAAGCTGTATAACATAATCGTGTCCACCTCTTCCTATACCGAGTATCTGGTCAAGCATAGGCTGAGTCTGAAAGTAAAAGTTTTTCGGTGAACCTCCTCCTAAAACAATAACACCATTTTTCTCACTACAGTATACGGTCGCCGCCGTCTCTAGAACGTCAAGGTCAGGGTCAACCACTATCCCCCCACCTTCAAGCTTAGCCTTCGAAACATTCATGCCAATACTGGAGTCTCCAGGGGAAGGAGTGTATACTGGAACATTATATTTTGATGCCGTAGCAAGAATAGATTCTTCAGGCCTTGGAGCATTTTCGAGAAGCCATCTGCCGAGAAGGTGATGGAATTCTGAAGTGGAGATTGGAGACTTAATCTTAAAACTTAATTCTTCAACAAACCTTTGAACAGCCTTGTCGGTTTCAAAAAGGGTTTCATCAGGTAAAAATATGTCATATATTCTAACAATACCATGTTTTAGAAGCTTTCCGTCGTCAACGTTTGATGTACCCTGATAAAGTGGAAGGTCTAGTGCAAAATGCATGTCATGGTACAGGTTTGCTCCAGTTGAAATTATTAGGTCAACAATACCCCTTTCTATTGCATGGATAATGTAGCTTCCTAAACCTGTTGGGGTAAAGGCTCCTGCAAGCGTTAAAGCTATCGTAGCATCATCTTTAATCATCTTCTCGTAAACTCTACATGCTTCAGCTAGCCTTCCAGCATTGTATGCTCCAGAAAGGTCAAAGCTTTCAATAACATCCAGTATGTTCGAAAAACTTTTTGGCTTAACAGCCCTTATCCTTCTACCAGAAAGGAAGTCTTCTCTCTTTTCCATCAAAGGCTTTCCAATAGAACATGCTTTTAAACTTAAAAAATAGAGGGAAATGAGGGAATGAAATTATTTTGGAAGAGGTGTTTCTACACCTTCAACATGCCAGTCCATGTTCCAGAGTATGTCGTGTGTAGCTCTTTCACCATCTTTTATCCTAACATTTCCATTCATATCCTTTATGGGTCCAGTGAAAGGTTCAAAAAGAAGCTCCTTCATCTGCTCCCATCTTAATGCGATAAGCGATCTAGCTTCCGCTGGAACTATAGGATTCAATGGTGCAAGATAGACGGCGCCCTCTGACTCAATCTTCGGGTTTGAAAGGTTAGCCCACTTATAGGGCATATAGTCTCCGATTCTAGCCCATATGTCAACACTTCTCCAAGTTCTAGCATAAACTTGTGAAACAAAGTCAACGTATATTGGTCCCCAGTTTACAATCTGGCCTGTAAGGTGAGCGTTTGGACCCTCCTTACTCATGTCACTGTAGTGGCTGAAGCTCCAAACCTTCTTACCCTTCTTCTGATAAGATTCTGCAACCTGCAAGACTGTAGGAGTATCCTCTGTGAACGCTAGAACGTCAGCATTATTGTTTTCTACAAGACTTGTAGCAGCCTTCTTAGCTCCTTCTGGATCAAACCAAGCATTTAACCATTGCACATAAACCTTGATATTTTTCCCTCTAGCCTTAGCAGTCTCCTTAGCGCCTAAGACGAAAGCGTTTATATGCCGGATCACTTCAGGAATTGGTACAGCTGCCACGTACCCTAGAACACCTGTTTCTGTTACAGCACCAGCAGCGAGGCCGTTGAGGTAGTACAGTTGATAAAATTCTGCAAAATATGCACTCATATTCTGTGGAGCGTTTCCTGCAGCACCACTCTTGTAGCCTGAACAGTGGGCAAAGTATACGTCAGGATGCTTTTGGGCTGCTTCAGCGGTACCCTCCATAAATCCGAAGCTGGTTGTAAAAACTATGTTTGCACCTTGGCCTATCAAAGTTTCTATTGCACCTTGAACCTTAGCCTCTTCAACATTTTCAACTATCCTTGTCTCCAGCCATGGACACTTGTCCATGGCGTATGCTCTACCCACATCGTGAGCATGTGTCCAGCCATAGTCAGACACTGGACCAACGTAGACGAAGCCTGCGACAACTCTCTTTCCACCAACCTCCGTTTTTGTCGTCTGTGTTATGGTTTGTGTGACTGTTGTAGGCTTCTGTCCCACACCAGCCATATAACTTAATCCTGCACCTATCACAGCACCGCCTAAAGCGAATGCAGCATCCCTCATAAAACCTCTTCTAGAAACACCAACGCTCATTTTTTAATCAATAAAGTAAAAAGTTTAACAGTATATAACTTTTGTTAACACAATTATGCTAAAGTTCTCTTGTGTAGGGTTTTCCAAGTGATGCAGGCATTTTACGTTTAGGGAACCTTGTTGAAGAAAACATTACGAGCACAACTATTGTTAGAAGATATGGAAGTATCTTAAAAAAGTCTGTGGGAATCACCCTGAAACCTATTGACTGGAAGGTAGCGTTCAACGTTCCAACAAGACCGAAAAAGTACGCGCCAAAAAACGCGTACAATGGATTCCATGATGAAAAGATAACTAGTGCTACAGCTATCCAGCCTCTTCCAGCAGTTATACCATCATACCAGCTTGGATAGTATCCTAGAATAAGCAGGGCGCCGGAAACACCACATAGTGCGCCTCCAACTGTTGTAGCAACATATCTGGTCAAGAAAACGTTTATACCCAGCGAGTCAGCCATGGAAGGATTTTCTCCAACAGACCTCAAGTTTAATCCAAAACTTGTCTTATAAAGTATAAGCCATAAAAATACGGTCATAAAATATGAGAGATAAACTATAGGGTTCTGGTTGAAAAAGGATGGGCCTATAACCGGTATATCAGAAAGAACGGGTATCTTCAGGTTTCCAAGAGGCTCTATTCTAACCCTAGAGATTGCGAGAGGTCTTCCGAGAAAACTGCTAAGCCCGAGACCCAATACTGTTATTGCAAGACCGCTGACTGTTTGATTAGCCTTTAATGTTATAGAGACGAAAGCATGGATGAAACTTAAGGATGCGCCTGCGAGGGCGGCGGCAAAGACTGCTATACCCCAGTTGCCGGTAACATAGTATACTGTAAAAGAGGATAGGGCTCCGAAGCACATCAGGCCTTCTACGCCAAGGTTTAGTACTCCAGAACGTTCTGTAAATATTTCACCTAAGGTTGCCAGTAGCAGGATGCTGCCTTCTTGAACCATGAGAATGAACATTGTAGTTAATATTGTTAGGGGGTCCAAATCTATCGCCTCCAAACAATCCTGTACCTTTTAAAAAATTCCCCTGATAGTGTGAATATTAGCATAAGCGCTTGAAAGACGTCTGTTACACCAACAGATAGGCCCATTGAACCCTGTAACACTTCACCTCCAACAAGAAGCCCTCCAAAAAATATTGAGCCAAAGATTATGATTATAGGATTAAGGTTGCAAAGCCATGCTACAATTATACCAGTATAACCGTATCCTGGAGAGAAGTCAGGCCTCAACCTTCCTATAACACCACTTAATATTGACATTCCAGCTAAGCCGGATAAGCCTGCGCTTATGGCCATGACCGTGCATACAACCTTAGTATAAGATATTCCAGCATACTTTGCAGTAGGGTAACTGTCTCCAACAACCTTTACTTCAAAACCAAATTTTGTCTTCGCAAGAATCAAGTATATGATGAATGCAGCAAATAATCCAATAAATATGCTGTAGTTTATTGTTGTGTTAGATATTTGAGGAAATCTTGCATATTGTGGGAAAGCTTGTGACTGTGGAAAACCATATCCTTTCGGATCCTTCCATGGGCCGATAACAAGGTAGTTGGATATAATTTGTGCAATATAGTTCATCATAAGAGTAGTTAACACTTCATTCGCTTCAAACTTTGCTTTCAAAAAAGCTGGTATTACACCCCATACGCTTGAGCCTAAGAAGACGAGAATTAATGCTATGGGCATGAAAAGTGGTTCAGGAATAACTTTATTCTGGATATTCCATAAGACAATGGATGTAGCTATTATACCTCCAAGGTAGATTTGGCCTTCACCTCCAACAGAAATAAAATTGGCTTTATATGCTAATGCCAGACCTAGGGCTACAAGCATTATCGGTGTCGCCCTAACAACAGACTCGGAAAGCAGTGCAAGATTTGTGAAGGATTTAAAGAGGCTGTAGTATGCTAAAATTGGGTCGACGTTTGTTAACATGAAAATGGCTCCAGACACTAGGAAGGCCAACAGGATTGAGGCTAAGCTTATGGCAAACGATTTCACTGCAGAAATCCTTTCACGTGGGAAAAATTGTATTTTATACAAAGTATTCACCTTTATGACGCCATCACACCAGCCATCATGAGACCAATCTTCCCTATATCAGCTTCATGAGATAACATTTCTCCGACAATTCTGCCTTCAAACATGACAAATATTCTATCAGATAGTGAAAGAATTTCGTCAAGGTCTTCTGAAAAGAATATTATCGCATTACCTTCATCACGCATTTTCAAAAGAAGTTTTCTAACATATTCTGTTGCACCAACATCAAGCCCCCTTGTAGGGTACATGGCGACAATAACATGCCCATCTCCCCCCATTGGACTACCAAGCTCTCTAGCCAAGACAACCTTCTGAAGGTTGCCGCCAGAAAGAAACTTTACAGGAACCTTTACAGAAGGACATAGTATTTCAAAATCTTTAACAAGTTTTTCAGCGAACTTTTGAATCTCCTTATAGTTTAATAGAAGTGAGTTTGAGAAAGGTTCACGGTCATAGGTTTTAAGGATAAGATTTTCTGCTACAGAGAGATTCGGCGCGGTTCCAACGCCAAGCCTTTCTTCAGGAATAAAGAGAACACCGTTTTCGAAAAACTTTTTAGGAGAAAGGTTCGTCAAATCCCTTTCACGAACATAAATTTTTCCAGAGTAAACCTTTCTCAGGCCTGTTATTGCTTCAGCCAACTCCCTCTGGCCGTTTCCAGCTACACCTGCTACGCCAACAATTTCCCCGAACCTTAAATTGAAGCTTACATCCTTAAGCTTAAGGTTACCGTCTTCATCTAGAACGCGGACGCCTTCAACCTTTAAAGCTATGCCTGAGGGTTTAATAGGATTCTTAACGTACTCGAAGACAACGGGTCTACCGATCATAAGGTTAGCCAGTTCAACCCTACTAGTTTCCCTAGTAGCCTTTGTTGCAACATTCTTACCCCTCCTTAAAACTGTAACCCTATCGCTTATTTCAAAAACTTCGTCAAGCTTATGTGTTATAAAAATTATACTTTTACCTTTGGAACACATCTCCTTCAAAGAATGAAAAAGCTCATTCTTCTCCTGAGGGGTTAAGACTGTAGTAGGCTCGTCAAAGATCATGACCCTAACATTCCTGTATAGTAGCTTTAAAATTTCAACCCTCTGCCTTTCACCCATAGAAAGTTTCCACACCTCCTCAAGGGGGTTCACATTGAGTCCGAAGTTTGCCGCTAGACTTCTGATTTCGCTAGCAGCCCTTTCAACGTCGATAATGAAACGGTTCCTGTCAGATCCTAAAATCACATTTTCTGTAACAGTGTGTGCTGGAATAAGCTTAAAATTTTGGTGGACCATTCCAATACCAAGCCTTATAGCATCACGTGGGGAGCGAATTTGAACTTCTCTACCATCAACCTTAATTTTGCCACTATCCATTCTATAAATTCCATAGAGTATATTCATTAAAGTTGTTTTACCAGCACCATTTTCGCCCAGCAGAGCATGAATTTCTCCAGCCTTCAAGCTAAAGTTCACATGATCATTTGCAACAACACCGGGAAAGACTTTAACTATATCAACCAATTCAATAATATTCGTTTCCATCAAACATCCCCCTTAAATCAAAAAACTTCAAAAGATGACTTTAACATGATTTCCATGCTCGCCGATAAAGTGGGTAAACCGAAGGCCTTAGAAACATATTTCAAGAAAACCATTTTCCACCATTCAAGCAACTTTAAAGACAAATATTTAATCATTTTTAACATTATTGTGCTAAAGACTTTTTAGACCAAAATACTTTTTAACTCAAGCATCATCTCCTATCTTGATGAGTCAAGAGTATCCTGTTGAAGAATTTTGGAAGTTTGATTTGAGGGTTGGACAAGTTTTAGAGGCTGAAAAGGTTCAAGGGTCGCAGAAGCTTATAAAGCTTACAGTAGACTTTGGGAGCGAGAAGAGGACTATCGTTACAGGTGTAGCGGACCAGCATACACCCTCAGAGTTTGTTGGCAAAAAGATGGTCTTCGTACTAAATCTTAAGCCTAAGAAGGTTTTTGGAATAGAAAGCAGGGGCATGCTTCTTTTAGCAGAGGATGAGGGTAAAAGGACCCATCTGGTTTCTGCGGATAACGTGCCCGTTGGCTCACGCTTTTATTAAAACCTTTGGAGAAAGCTGATATCATATGGCCAGGCTTTCTGTTGGAATCGCTACAGCAGGCGGGGACGCTCCTGGAATGAATGCTGCAATAAGATGCTGTGTACGCTCTCTTCTGGCAGGAGACGCTAAAGTTTTAGGTATTAAGAGGGGATATAGGGGTCTTATCGAAAAAGATTTTGAACCATTAACTTCAAGAAGTGTTAGCGGTATAATAAATTTGGGTGGAACAATATTAAGGACTGCAAGATGTGATGAAATAAAAAGTGAGTGGGGGCTTGATGTTGCAGCAAAAAATTTGAATGAACTTTCACTAGACTACCTTATAGTTATAGGAGGAGATGGAACATTTCGTGCTGCAAAAGAAATTTCTAGAAGGTCTGGTGTAGCATGTGTGGGGATTCCAGCATCAATAGATAATGACATAGAGGGAACTGAGGAGACAATAGGATTCGATACAGCAGTAAACACGGCATTGGATGCGGTAGACAAAATCAGGGATACGGCAATCTCTCACGAAAGATTCTTTATTGTAGAGGTTATGGGTAGAGGAAGCGGCTTTCTAGCAGTAACAGTTGGTCTAGCGTCTGGAGCAGAATTTATACTAATACCAGAAAAGCCGCCTAACGTAAACAATCTTATAGAAAGGTACAGGATGATGAAGTCGTTGGGTAAAACTTCAATGATAGCAATCTTAGCTGAGGGTGCAATGGACGGTTTAACTCTGGTTAACGAGCTAAAGAAGAAAGTTGATGCTGAAGTAAGATTTTCATCAATAGGATACATACAGCGTGGTGGAGTGCCAACAGTACGTTCACGAATATTGGCGAACCTATTCAGTTCAAAAGCTGTTCAAATGATATTCGAGGGTAAAAAGGATTTTATGGTTGGAGTAATAGACAATAGAATTGTAGAGAAGACACTTTCTGGAAAAAAGAGGGTTTTAGGCGAGAGAGAATTGGGTATGCTCGATTTAGCTGAAAAGCTTGCAATATAAAATAGTAAATCTTAATTAATTTTGTGGAAAAACTTGGGCGTGGAAAGTTGACAAAAATACTTGAAGTAAATAAATTGAATGCAGGATACGGGAAATCTCATATACTTTTTGATGTATCACTTGATGTTGAAGAGGGCACAATATGCGCAATACTTGGCCCCAACGGCAGTGGAAAATCTACGGTTCTAAAATCAATATTTGGTTTAACCAACGTTTATAGTGGATCCATAAGGTTTAGGGAAAACGATATCACAGGAATGAAGCCTTATAAGGTTGCAAGGTTAGGGATAGCCTACCTCCCTCAAGTTGACAGCGTGTACTTGAACTTGAATGTTAGAGAAAATTTGTTGATGTCAGGCTACATACTTTCAAAGGAAGAAGTTGAAGATAGGATAAAGTATGTGAGCGAAGTCTTCCCAATGCTGAAGGATTATATGGAGAGGAAGGTTCTAACTTTAAGCGGTGGCGAAAGACAGATTCTTGTGATGGCGATGGCTTTAATGAGGCAACCGTCTCTAATGATGTTCGATGAGCCTACAGCACATCTTGCTCCAAAAGTCGCTAACCTCATATTTGATAAAATTAGGGAATTGAATAAAGATTATGGTATAACAGTTGTTCTGGTTGAACAGAATGTTAAAAGAGCCCTTGAAGAAAGTGATAAAGCATATCTTCTAGTTTCTGGTAGAGTCAACTATTTTGGCCCAACAAAAGAGCTTATGGCAAACGAAAAGTTCGGTAAACTCTTCCTAGGACTCTAGCTTCAGAACCTTCCTTAAGTAATCTCTTATTTTAGGAGACCTTTCAGGCAGTATACCCTCAGGCCTGAACACTAGCGTAACCATAAGCATTATCGCCAAAAGTATTGGCTCAAACCAGACTACATTAAATGGAAGGAACCAGAAATAGTGTTTTCCAACAATCATAATTCTCCTCATAATAACAAGACTGAATGTTCCTAGAAAGACACCAATATTGTTTCCAGTACCGCCAATTATCATCATAAGCCAAGGCCAAAACGAAAAGTCTACACGCGTGTATCCGCCAACTACAACAGCACCCATTAGGAAAGCGTGAAGTACACCAGCTAAACCTAGTATCATGAAAGAGAATGCTAAAGTTTTCCTTTTCACACCATTAACATCCTTTCCAACAGATTCTGCCGTCAACTCATTTTCCCTTATACTCTTAAGAAGCCTACCTAGAGGAGACTCACATAATCTATGATAAAGTAATGCAATCAAAATTGTGCTTATGATGGTGAAAGAAGCCATACCATAATAGGAGTAGCCTCCAAGCCACCAGAATGGGTTAACTATAGTTATCCCCATAACGCCACCGGCAAGCCAGTCCGTCTGCATACCAATAACCCTAAGACTTTCACCAGCACAGAGCATAAAAAGTGCAAGATAATCTGCTGGAAGCTTAAGTGCTGGATAGGAGCTTAAAAAGCCGATAGTATAGCATACTATTGCAACTGTGGCCAAGGTCAAGGTCAAAAGCGCTACAGATGTCACAGGATCGGATGAAAGTTTTGATCTAAGAATACTTAGCACAAGAGCATTATTTGCTGAAAAGTCAAGTTTTGGGTCAAGCCCATATATTATCATTGCAAGTCTACCGGGCAGGTAGGCAGTAATTATAGCGCCAACAATTATAGGAAAATAGAGGCCAAGATTGAAAATGCCAGTGTAACCTTGCTGAAAGTTCAAAGATAATGTTATGATAGCATATATGCAGAAGAAGGCGATAATATCCATTATCAAGTCAATCAAGACCATCAACCTCTCCTAAGCTTCTCTATCAAGCCAGCTATACCAGATGGCATTTCAACGAGAGCAAATGCTGCGATAACCATTGATGTGACAGCCCTATATGCCCAAATCCATGGAAAATATAGTGACAGAAAGTATGTGACAACAACTTCCGAGAAGGCGATAATGAAACCTCCTAGCAGACTGCCATAAATGCTTCTAAGGCCGCCGATAACACAGGCAGCGAATATGCTGATGAACATTCTGGCACCAACCCACGGGTCCATTGCAAACCATATCGGGTAAAGTGAGCCGCTTAAGCCAGCTATACCTCCAACAAAAAACCATGCTATAGAAAGAATTCTTTCAGTATTTATTCCATGAACTGAGGCTA
The DNA here is from genome assembly GCA_049969935.1 of Nitrososphaeria archaeon. Lineage (GTDB taxonomy): Archaea > Thermoproteota > Nitrososphaeria > JACIWG01 > JACIWG01 > JACIWG01. The sequence continues at coordinate 5,993 of JBMFNX010000016.1, read as the reverse complement.
AGTTAAAGTTTTCCATGACAGCCCTCATTGCAACACCAAACTTTGTCTTAACAAGCATTAGAGTAAAGAATGCTACGAGGCCAACGGAAGTTAGTCCAGAAACGAATAGTACAGCTGGAAGGGAGAAGATTCTGAAATCGAATTCGGAGAGAGAGAATGAGCCAGCATATAGTTTGAACACGTATGCGAGATAGTCAGCGTAAATGTTCATGCCAGCATATATTATTAGATCAAATACAATCGTTGCCATCATTAGGCCTACAATAGATGTGCCCCTATTTCGAAGGAAGGCGACAAACTTGTATAGCATAAAACTTATTGCACCACCTAAAAGGAAGCCGAAGGGCATTGCAACATAAGGTGATAGATTCATCAGGGAGAAAGTTAATGTAAGGTATGTGGATGCGAATGCAATAGTGGCATATGCAAGGTTCGGTACACTTAAAGTAATATATTGTAGAGTGAAACCCATTGCTAGAAGACTTAGTATAAAAGAGTAGACTAAGGCTGTTAGTAGGATAGGTAAAGGCACCATTTTATATCACGTCAAATAAACGTCATAAAGTTCTCTTCTTTCAACAATTTCTGAAGGAGCCCCTGATGCAATAAGATTTCCTTTAGAAAGCACATAAACGTAGTCAACGTATTTCATTACAATATCAAGCCTATGTTCAACTATCAAAAAACTTGTACCAAACTCGTTCCTAATGTTAATAATATGTGATAGAATACTGTTGGCTAAAACAGGGTTCACACCACCTATTGGCTCATCAAGCAACATCATTTTAGGACTCAGCATCAAAAGTCTACCAAGCTCCAGAAGCTTAAGCTGGCCACCACTAAGTTCACCAGCTAAAGTGTCAACCTTATCCTCTAAACCAACAGCCTTTAACACCTTAAACATTCTGTCCACAGACTCCTTTTCAAAATCTCTCCATCTCCTTCTATTTAAGGAGGAAACGAAACTTTCTCCAGGATTACTTTGACCGCATACGAGCAAGTTTTCTGCAACAGTCATCTTCTTAAATGGTGCAGGAACCTGGAAGCTTCTTACAAGACCCAATTTAACAATATCATGCACATGCATTCCAGTAATGTCCTTTTCATCAAACAAAATCTGGCCTTCGTCAGGCCAATAAACTCCTGAAATACAGTTAATTAGCGTAGTTTTCCCACTACCATTTGGTCCAATAAGCAATGCTATAGTCTTTTCTGGAACAGTTAAAGAAATATTTTGGAGGGCGTAGAAGCTACCGAAACGCTTTGAAACATTTTTTACAGTTAGTAATGTTCTTTTTTCAAGTTCAAGATTTTGTCCAGCTGATAGAGTCTGTGACACCATCGTAGAACCCTATGGTCTTCCACTTTATATTCCCGTCTTCTTTTACAACCTGATAAAGGTTGTATGTTGGATACTTTCTATCACCAGCCTCGTTTAATTCAGTCCAGCCTCCAACACCAAAGTAACTGTCAGCCACCTTCGGCAGAACTTTGGCTATTACTTCACCATCATATGATTCTGCTAAGAGAGTTGATAGTGCAGCAATCCAAAGACAATCATAAATGTTTACTGCTGTAAAGTATGGCTCATATCCAGCCTTGTTCTTGTATCTAGTAGCAAAGTCAACATACTTTGGCGAAACAGCTGGTCCGAAGGCGTAGGCAGTGAACCTAACTTGTACACATATGTCACCAGCATACTCTATGTACCCTGATGCACCACCACTATCGGAGTCAAATACACGTAACTTTAGTAAATCAGGATATTTTGCTAAGCTTGTGAGCATTGGAATAATGGGCCCATATGTTCCCAAAAGGAAAAGGCCTATCTGGTCAACTGAATATTTTTTAAGAGCTTCCTTAACCTTTGCATCGATTGTTGAAAATTCACCAATATACTCCTTCTTTTCAGGGTCGACTCCAAGAGATTCTATAATTTCAATACCGCTCTCACGCCATTTTGGCTCACATTCTTTCCAAAGTCCTTCAGCGTATGCTTCCTTAGCATAAACTACTGCAACAGCCTTCAATCCAAGGTCAACTGTCATCCTCCTTATGGCAAGAGCCTGCCTAGTATCGTCAGGCTGAAGCCTGAAAAGAAAGTCACCAGGTAACGAGAGCGATGGAGATGATGAACTTTGACTTAATAGAACAACTTTTCTTTCAGTACATAATGGTAGTACAGCCTTACAGTGTGAACTCCATTCTGACCCAACAATAATTTTGACACCCTGCCCAATCAGAGCCTGAGCCCTTTCAACAGCCTTTGTAGCAGATTCTTCAGCATTTTCTTCAAGAAACTTGAATCTGACGTCAAGACCCAGCTCCTTACAGAAGTTGTTTATGTCCTCTTGAGCCATTTCTATAGCAGGAGCTTCAGGCCCAACTTCTATAGGAGCAGCATGCAATATTCCTATGGGAATTTCTCCAGACAAACTTGGCTTACCAACCTTTGGAGCTGACGCCTGTCCAGCAAAGTAGCCTACAATACCTCCAACAGCAAGTCCTGCAACAGTACCAGCGGCAACTTTAACAAAATCACGCCTCTTAACTTCACTCATACATTTTCACTGCCCCTTAGTTTAATAATGTTTTGAAAAAGGAGCGCATATTAAAAAATTTTAAAATTGTATATGAAATTTTATAATTTATAAAAAGATTTTGCTAGAGCAAAAAGGTCCTCTACTGGCAGATCTTTTTCAACAGAAGCGAAGGAGCCGAAAACGTTTTTTACGTCAGTAATATCCTTCAATCCTGAACCTGTAACTATTACCACAACCTTTTCACTTGAGTCTATTAAACCCTTTTCAACAAGCTTCTTTAAACCAGCTACAGGTGCGGCGGCACCCGGTTCTGGAAAGACACCCTCCATTTTACTCAACAAAGCAACTGCATCCAGAATCTCTTCATCAGTCACGTCTATGAAGGTTCCATCACATTCTCTTACAGCCTTAAGAACTTCATTCTTTTCTGACGGGCTTGAAACTTTAAGAGACTTTGCTATGGTCTGAGGATTTTCTATTTTTGGCACATAACTTAGGTTCTCTTTTACTGCTTTAACATATGGTGCTGAACCTGAAGCCTGTACACCAATTATCCTTGGTAAACTTGTAACCTTTTTCATCATAAGCAATTCTTTTGCAGCCTTCCATGTTCCAAGCAAGTGCCCTCCACCTCCCGTTGGCAGAATTATCGTGTCCGGTAATGTATAGTTCATCTGCTCAAAAATTTCTAAGAGTGTAGTCTTCCAACCTTCGAGAGTAAATGGCTTAAGATCCCAGCTTGCTGAAACAATATCCTTTTTCTTAGAAAGTTCTATCGACAACCTTCTACAGTCATCAAATATACCTCTAACCTTAACAACTTTCCCACCGTATGCTGCAATCATAACCATCTTCTCTTCAGGAGTGTCTTCTGGTACAAGAACAATACATTTTAGACCAGATAGTGTACATGCTCTAGCTGTAGCAGAGGCAAAATTTCCGCTTGATGCAACACCTACAAAACTGTATCCAAGAGCCTTTGCAGCCGAAACACCTACAATAGCACCCCTATCCTTGAAGGAGCCGGAAGCATTTCTTGTTTCATCCTTTATGTAAAGATTTTTTAGACCAAGAAGAGCACCCAAATTTTTTGAATGAAAAAGTGGAGTGCCTCCTACAGTCGAGTCAACTATTTCTTCAAACTCTAGAGGAAGTATTGGAATATATCTTAGTATTGGATAAGAATACTCCTTTAATGGAAAATTTTGTGGTAGTCTATCATATCCTATGTGGAAAAGTGCTGAAGGGTAACCGCATACCTTGCAATCTAACCTTAAATCTTTAACATCCTTTCTGTATCCGCATGACGGACATTCTAGGAAGATATAGTCCTTCAAATAGGACTACCCTTTTCTAAAACCCAGCTTATAGAGTGTACCTTCTAATGCTATAGCAGTCCTTCTAACAAAATCTTTGTTTGCAGTATAGCCCATGTGGCCAACTCTTATTATCTTTTCAGAAAGCTCATCCATTCCACCAGCAACCAGGATAGAATAGTCTTCTCTCATAACCTGTCTAATCTGTTTTCCAGTTAAGCCTTCAGGAACCTTAAACGCGGTTACAGTTGGTGATGCAAGCTCTTCTTCAGGAAAGAGTTCAAGACCGATTTCTTTGCCTAGCAACCTCATTTCTTCGGCTGCCTCAATATGTTTCCTAAACCTGTTCTCTAAACCTTCATCAAGAATTATTTTAAGAGCCTCATTTAATACTAGTATCAGGTGTGTTGGAGGTATAACTGGAAAACTCCTTCTACCACGTATAAGTAGCCCACCCCTCTCCTTCTTCACCCACATAAGCTTCCATCTAAGAAGGTCTAGTGTGAAACTTTTTATCACATTCCTTTTAAGAACCTTTTCCCAAGCCCTTTGACTAACACTTACAATTGACACTCCAGGCAAACCTCCCAAAGCCTTTTGAGCTCCAGTAATGCAGACGTCAATATTCCATTTGTCAACTGGAACATTGGCACCACCCATAGATGAAATAGTGTCAACCATGAAAATTTTATCAAACTTTTTGGACATTTCACCCAACTCTTCAACATCCTTACTGTATATGGCTGCTGTAGAAGTTTCATTGTGAACCATGGCAATGGCTGCAATTTTATTATCCTCTTCTAAAATCCTTTTAACTTCATCCACGCTAATATGGCCGCCCTTAGGAAACGATAATGGTACAACATCAGCACCGTAAACTTTCAATATTTCAATGAACCAGTTACCGAATGTTCCTGTAGTTATGGCCAAAACTCTTTCATTTCTTTCCACAAATGATAGTGCTGCAGATTCTATACCTGTTCTACCTGACCCCGGCAACATTATAATGTCATTTTCTGTCTGAAAAACCCTTCTAAGAAGTTCTTCTGTCTCATCATACAATGATATGAATTCTTGATCATAGTGGTAGATTGAGGGTCTAATCATTGCCTTTATAACTCTTGGGTCGACTTCAGTTGGACCAGGAGTCATTAAAAGCAGTTTTTCACTCATATGTACTGGCTTCAATAATTGCTATTTATACATTTTTAAAATTTTAAGATACTAAACTCTTTGACACTCTCCTCGACTGAAGTCGGGAGATTCCTGCTTCTAGGGTGTTCATTGGTTGGTTGTTCATTGCCCTTTTAGACTCCCACCTCATTCCATTCCACCTTAGAAGCAAGGGGTGTGCCACCACCACGTTAACGCTACCTTCGCCTTGAAGGTAGCCTATATTTAATACGCCTATTGTGTCTCTATTTGCTTCTAGCCTGCAGTTTAGGCATTTGAAGAGTCTTCCTTTGGTTGTTATATCTTCTGAGCTGCAGGATGGGCATGTGCTTGATGTCTTGTATTCGCTTACTTCCTCTACTTTTATACTGTATTCTTCTGCTTTTTCTTTAAATCTTTTTATGGTGTAGTTGTAGTTCCAGAAGTTGTTTATTATTGTGTTTGCTTTCTTGTTGTGGTTGTTGTTTCTTATGTCCTTTAATTTTCCTAGAACTATTTTTGTTATGCCCATTTTATGGGCGTCTTCAATGACTGATTTAATCATGGTGTTTACTGCATGCTTGAAGCGTCTCTGCCTGATTCTGTATAGTTTTCTGAGCCTTAAAGAGGATTTAGTTTTGTTTACTTTAGCTAGTCTGCTCTCTTGCTATCTTTTTTGTCCAGTACCACCAGTCTGATAGAAGAGCTCTTCCAGAGTATGCTATAGGCTGTTTTAAGCTTTCGAACCATATCGTTGCTAAGTTTACTACACCTAGGTCTATGTAGAGGGGCTTCTTGCCTTCTCTTAAGGAAGGCTCCTCAACTTCAGCTGCCATAAAGCCCCTCCATACTTCATCTACTTCGTCGTAGATTATTTCAAGCCTTCCCTGCTTGCCTTTCCACTTCAGCTTTCCCTTATACTTTAGCTTAAGCCCTTTTGGAAGGTAGATATATCTTTCATCAATCTTATAGCAGTCGTTTC
>JBMFNX010000015.1:0-36591 GCA_049969935.1 Nitrososphaeria archaeon | reverse complement strand
GGAAGGTGATTTCTATTTTTGGCTACTATAAAATTTTATACAATATTTTTAAGGTCTTGAATCGAGACTTGGAGTATGTCTTCTCTTATTGACGCTCATGTTCATCTTGTAGACAATGAGCTTAAGCCCTATCTTGACTGGATTGTTTCCTATTGTAGGCTAGGGAATGTTATTGTTTTTGCAAATGGTATGGATCTGTTTTCAAGCAAGCTAAATTTAGAATTTTCCTCAAAACATGATTTTGTTAAAGCGTTTGTTGGAGTTCATCCTTGGTGTGCACAATCATATTCTACAATAGATTTCGAAAATTTTTTGAAAGAAAATGTTGGACGTGTTTGTGGTGTTGGTGAAATTGGTTTGGATGGAAAGTATGTTGAAACTGTGCCAATGAATGTTCAGAAGAAAGTTTTTGAAGAGCAGCTTTCTTTTGCTGAAAGATATGATTTGCCCGTGAATGTTCACTCGCGTAGGGCTCAGGAAATGGTTATTGAAACGCTTTCATCATATAGGCTTTCTAGGGTGCTTTTGCACTGGTTCAGTGGTAATGAGAGAATACTTAAGAGGGGGCTCGATATGGGCTTCTTCTTCAGTTTTGGTCCAACGCTTGTTTACAGTAAGTTCACAAAAAAACTTTTTCAAAAATGTGATTTTTCTAGGGTGCTAGTTGAAACTGATGCTCCAGTAGCATATGGTGCATGTTTTGAAGGCTTTACTTCTTCCCCTCTTCTCTTGTCAAGCATAGTTTATACTGTTTCTAATTTATTTAGAAAAAGTTTGGAAGAAACTTTAAATATTATATGGGAGAATTCGCAAAGCTACTTGGGTAGAAGGTTGCTTGGAGATGAATAGCCTTGGGCCTAGTTAGAAATCTTGCTTTGACTCTGATAGAAAAGTATGGTAAAGAGTTTACTACAGACTTTGAAACAAACAAGAAGGTTGTTGAAAAGTATGTCAAATTTTATTCTAAAAGTTTGAGGAACATGGTTGCCGGATACATTACAAGCTACATGAGAAAACTGGATAGGGTTGAAGAAGGTAAGGGTGTGGAAGGGGAGAGTTAGCTTTATTTAGGAAATGATGTTTTATGAAGGTTGTATTTGTAGGACATCTTAAAATGCTTTTTGGAAAAAAAGAACATCTTATCATAGAAGAGAGGGTTGAAGACGTACGTTCTCTTATTGAATATTTGAATAGGATAAAGTTGGATAAGTCTGTTTCAGTGGATAGAAGGAACACGCTTATTCTTGTAAATGGTGTTGAAGTTTCTGCCTTGAATGGTTTGGATACAAAAGTTAATGAAGGTGATGTTATTACCTTAGTTCCAGTAACACATGGTGGTTAGTTTGGAGTATATTACACCATCATGGGATGAAATTTTTGAAATGTGTGTTGAAGGAGCCTATAAGGTTATTGACATGGGTGTAAAGTTTGATGTGATAGTTACTCTTTCGAGGGGAGGGCTTGTGCCGGCTAGAATTATGTCAGATCTACTTGAAATTGGTGAAGTGATTGTAATGGACGTAAAATATTATACTGGCATCGGCAGGAGGAGTGAGAAGCCTATAGTTAGAGAAATATCTAAAACTCTTGTTGACTCAAAAAATGTTCTTGTTGTAGACGATGTTATAGACTCTGGGGAAAGTTTGAAGGCTGCCGTAGAATATATTAAAAGCCTTAATCCAAAGTGTATCAAAATCTTCACATTACATGTTAAACCTCATAGGGTTATAAGTCCAGACGTTTATGTTAGTGAAACTAGTGCTTGGATAATTTATCCTTGGGAGCTTTTCGAATGCTATAAGGAGCTTAAGGCTAGTGGAGTTGATGTGAGAAAGATTTTTGAAGATAGGGGTGCTGACACTAGGCTCTTGGATAAAGTGATATCCTTTTATGATAGAAAGTATAGAGGATGATATTGTTCTATTCTGTTCAGGTTTTAGGGTTAAAGAAGAATATAATGCAGCATACATTCAAAAAATTCTAGAAGGTTTCGGAGACATTGTGGTACAGGTTTTGGATAAACGTTTTATAGCAGACGCTGAACACGCACGACTAACACTTTTGCAGGCCTTTGAAGCATTTAAGCGAGGCCTATATGTTGCTAAAAAGGCTAGAGTTGACATTCTTCTAAAATTTCTTTGCACAAAAAAGATTGAAAGTGCATTAAGGGATGCTTTTCCAGCAGATAATGTGAAAGAGTTTGCTCTAGCAGGGTTCGGTTCACGTGAAAAGGTTATTGAAATGGTCAAGCAGTTGGAATCTTTTGGAGTCTTTGATGAAAAAATTCTTGAACCCTCTAATGAGAAGCTTGAGTTCCTAATAAGATATCATAATCTTTCAGAAGATGAAGTTAAAAACTATGGTGTTGGAAAAATATTATGTGATAGGAGTGCAGCTGTCTTCTCAAAATACTATAAACTCAAATCTTCTGCCTTAACTCAGTAGCCGGTAAAGCACCCTCCCTCAAAATTACAACCTTTCCTTCGCTAACATCAACCTTTGTAGACTCTTTCCCGTAAACTGTTTCCCCTCCATCAACGTACAAGTCAGCGTTTCTACCAAGTCTCACAAGCGTTTGAGATAATGTTGTTGGAGGCTCATATCCCTGTCTACATGCTCTAGAACAGATTATTGTTCCAACTTCCTTTAGAAGGTTTAGCACCCACATGTGATATGGTACCCTTACAGCCACCTTACCTGATGTGCCAAAGAATCTTTCAAGTTTAATCTCCTTCTTTAACTTGCCAACTATTGTTAGAGGTCCAGGCCAAAAATTTTCTGCCAACTTTTCTATTAATGGATTCCATTTTATAATGTTTGCTGCACTATCTAAACTGTCACAAAGTATAAGATATTCTAAATCATACCCTTTCATAATATAAAGTTTTTGTACAGCCTTCTGGTCTGTAGGAAGGCATCCAACCTTATACACTGTCTCGGTTGGAAAAACTATTATGCCTCCAGTATACAGTACCCTTTTAGCTAAAGGTATGCTTTCGCTTGACTTGACGTGGATGAACATCCCATCTTAACTATGTAAATAAAAGTTTATAAATGGTCTTCTAAAGTTGATTAGAAGACGGTGTTATTATGCCATATTTAGAAGAAGAATTTGAAGAGGAGTTTGAGGAGGATTTCGAGGACGACTGGGAAGAGGACTGGGACGAGGACTGGGAAGAGGAAGAGGAGGAATTCTAGTTCCTCCCTACCAAATTTATTTAAAATAAAACATCCTCAACAATATTTTTTAGCAAACTATATTATGATATCAAATTATACCTCAATAGATAAGCATGCTAAAATTTCCTGTCCTAATAGTTAATATGAAAAACTATCTTGAAGCATCTGGAGAAAAGGGTGTTGCAATGGCCAAGGCTGCTGAAAGGGTTGCAAAAGAGTTTGAAGTAAACATTGTAGTCGCCCCTCCAACACCCATACTCTATTCTGTTGCCTCATCCGTTTCTATACCCGTTTACGCGCAGCATGTTGATATGGCCAAGGCTGGAAGCACTACAGGATTTATTTCACCAGAATATGTTAAAAGCTTTGGGGTATGCGGTTCCATAATAAATCATAGTGAACACCAGCTTCCAGTTAAACGTGTTAAGCAGACCATCGCCATTTTAAAGGATTTGGGAATGGATACTGTTGTATGCGCTGTCGACCCTAAAAAGACTAAAGTCTTCGCTGAAATGGAGCCTGATGCTGTGGCTGTAGAACCTCCTGAGCTTATAGGAAGCGGTGTTGCCGTCTCAAAGGCTAGGCCGGAAGTGATAACAGACTCTGTTAATGCTGTAAAAAGTGTTGGCTCAAAATCTAGGCTTATATGTGGTGCAGGCATCGTTAGCGGTGAAGATGTGAGGAGAGCTCTTGAGCTTGGTGCTGAAGGTGTTCTTGTAGCAAGCGGAATTGTTAAAGCATCTGATCCTGAAGAAAAGATAAGGGAGATGGCTAGAGAAATTAAAAGATTTTTATAAAACCTTTTGAGACTACCATATTGTAGGCGGTTAACATTGCCTGGAAAAGAGATGACGATACTTGAGCACATTGAAGAGCTTAGACAGAGGCTTATAAGAATCTTTGCTGTCGTCGTTGGCTTAGCATTATTCTTTTTCTTTTTTGAAATAAGATTCTTTGACTTAGGCCACTTTTACATACCATACCCATATCCAAACGTTTTCCACAATACTGCAGCAAACTTAATCCAGTTTCTTGAAGAACAGGTTCTACCATCCTATGTTAAGATTATTGTTACATCACCTTCTGAAGCACTTATATCTGAAATGCTTATTTCCATAATTTTGGGTGTGATTGTTGGAATGCCTGCCATAGTTTACGAAGTCTGGGCTTTTGTAGCTCCAGCATTGTATGAGCATGAAAAGAAGATCATTTTTAAGTTGACTTTACCTGTAACAATATTGTTCATAATAGGATGTGTTTTCGGCTACTTTCTGCTCGTCCCATTCGCTTTCGAATTCCTTTACCAGTATGCCTCAAGTATTGGTATTATAACATATATTACAATAAATGATTTTATAATGTTTATTGCACTATTATGTATTGCAATGGGTATAACTTTTGAAGTTCCAGCGATAATGTGGGGTCTCTCAAAGCTTGGACTGGTTAAGCCGGACACATATAAGAAGTATTTTAGATATTTTGTTGTCTTCTCAATAATTTATGGCGCCTTCATTACACCTGACGGTAGTGGTATAACAATGTGGTTTGTTGCAGCACCAATGATCATACTATATCTTATTGGATATTATTTTGCTAAGAAAACAGTTAAATAGAAGTTTATGAATGTTGACTGGTGATAGGAATGTTGGAAAAGTTTGTATTTAATATTGCTGGCATGGAATGGTTCTGGGTTCTTATTGTTGTAGTTGTACTACTTTTCGGTGCAAGCAAGATTCCTGAAATTGCTAGAGCCATTGGAAGGGCTACTGGAGAATTTCAGAAGGGTAAGCTTGAGATAGAAAGGGAGATAGAGAAGGCTGCAAAGGAAGCTAACAAAACTCCTGAAAGGCTTAAGCTTGAAGAGGCTGCAAAGGCTTTTGGAATAGATCCGGCAGGAAAGACTGACGAGCAGCTGAGGGAAGAGATAAAGAAGGCTGCCTAGATTAGGCGATATAAGCCTCTTTCACTAAAATTTCCTGTACTCAATTCCTTTTCTATCTGTTTAAGTAACATTATCCTCTTATAGGTTGGTGGGTGTGTTGAAAACATGCTGTTAACCTTAACCCAAGTCGATTCAGCCTCCTTCTCCATCGCAATCTCAAGTTCCTTTTCATCGAGGACTCCATTCCTATTTAGGTCATAAACTTCCTCTTTTTCCAAGATCTCCTTAACCTCTTTTGAAGCATAGATTGGGTCAGATATGTAGAATGCTCTTACTGCAGCCCTTTCTTTAGGTGCAAGAGCTAGGCCATAAGATATGCGTGCAAGCGCTCCTATTAGTGATCGAGGGTTTCTGGTTAAAATTGCAGAATAAACGTCAGCATAATGTTCTCTCATTCTACTGAAGCCGTAGACGAAAAGCTGTCCCACAATGTATATTGTATACGATAGTATTGCTAATAAAAATAGTGCTAACGCTCCTCCACCCCTTCCTCTTCTATTGTCAGATATTCTTCTAAAGGAGAAGGTTGTTCTTGCAATCAAGTATGCTAGAAGGGGTAGGGCTGAAATGGCTGTTATCACAAACGCATCCCTATGTTTTATGTGTCCAAGCTCGTGTCCAATGACAGCCTCAATCTCTTCCCTACTAAGTTTCTCAAGTAAACCTTTGTGTACTGCTAAGGTTGCACCCTTGCTTGTGTAGCCGAAGGTGAATGCGTTGGGTGTAGGGTCGTTGACTATTGCAATCTTTGGCAAAGGCATTTTCGCTTTATCACAAAGTTCTTTAACTGTCTCCTCAAGCCAAGGGTTCTCTCCTTTCCCCAAATATCTTAGTCCAGTTGAAATCTGAACAATATATGGTCCAATGATGAACTGTAGTAGTATAAATAATCCTGCGAGAATAAAGCTGTATATTGGGCTCACATCAAGCAGGTAAGCTATTAGGAGAAAAAAGAGTGTAAAGAATATGAATAGAGCTAAAAGTACAATAAACATTCTGGCTTTAAGCTGAACTAATGTTGCCATACAGTAACATTAAATAAGGTACTGTATTAAGTTAATAAGCTTGTTGGTATGCCTGAAATATTAAAGGAGATAAGGTGCCCACACTGTAGTGCACCCCTAAAATTTGATAAGGGTGACATAATATTCACGTGCCAATATTGTGGTTATACAGGTGTTTTTGATGTTAGCAAATCCTTTACATTTGAACATAGCCTTTTTGTTAACCAGCTTAACAAGGACATGATAGAAAATTTTGTCAGAGACTGGTTCAGTGAAGGCTTTCTAAAGCCTCCTGACCTAAGAAGACGTGGCAAGATTGTTGAAAAAACCTTACTTTACATACCCTTATGGATCATATCATTGAATGCTTTAACATCCTATGAAGGCTACTTTGAACGCCTCGGCCCCTCTGTTGTTAGAAGGGATACGATAAAAGGTTCATATGACTGGGTTGTCATAGCAAGAAAAAGTACACTTTTTCCTGAAAGAGAATATCATCTTGGTCCAACGTTAAAGGTGCCCTTTGACATAAGTAGGATAGAAAAATATAGCATTGTACTTAACAGTGAAATAGGTTCAGAGGAGGCTGAGGAGAGGGCTGTTGAAGCTGTTAAAGGCTTCCACAAGTATCTTGTTCAGAGGGAAGTTGATAAAATAATTAGCATAAGTACTGAAGTTAAGGTTTTAGAAAAAAATTATGTTCACGCTCCAGTTTGGCAGATAGTTTACGAGTATAAGAGTAAACTTTACAAAGTATACGTTGATGGTGCAAGAAAAGAGGTTATTGTTGGAGAGGTTCCAGAAGTTTAGTAAAAGGGTGACTCTGCAAGCCTTACTCTAAAACTGTTTTCACGCTCTCCCCTAATAACTTTAATCAAAGCTTCCTCTCCAACCTTCTTCTTCCACAATATTGTTAGTAGGTCGCTCATGTTCAAAACACGTTCTCCGTCAACCTGAACTATAATGTCTCCTTCACGAAGGTCGGCATAGTATGCTGGGCTGTTTTCTACAACAGAGACTATAAGTACACCAAAATCTACTGCAAGATTATAATATTCTGCAATACCTGGATTCATGTCAACCCCGTTTATGCCAAGCCATGGTCTAACAACACGTCCAAACCTAATTATTTCATCAGCAACCTTTCTAACAGTGTTGCTTGTGACAGCGAAACCTATACCTTGAGCATAAGGTATAATTGCTGTACTCATTCCAACAACCTGTCCATCCAAGTTAATCAGAGGGCCTCCACTGTTTCCAGGGTTGATTGCCGCGTCAGTCTGTATAAGTTCCTCAATAATCGGTCCACCCTTTGCCTGTATTCTTCTCTTTAACGCGCTTATCACTCCAGCTGTAACAGTTGGCCCTCCAACTAAACCGAATGGGTTTCCTAAAGCTAGTACGAACTGTCCAACCTTAAGTTTGTCTGAATCATAAAATTCTGCAGCAGCTAAACCTGTCCTAGCTATCTTTAAAACTGCTACATCTGTTAATGGATCACTGCCTACAATCTTTCCCTCATAAACCCTATTATCTGGTAATGTTACATTAATCTGTCCAGCATCTGAGATAACATGATTGTTTGTAACAATAAATCCTCTCCCATCATAAACTATCCCTGAACCTATACCACTTACTGGCATACTATAAAACATGTAATCTGAAACTAGTGTGACTGTGCTTACGCTGACAACAAACTTGCTTGCCTTCTCAACTGCCCTAACAACCTTATCTTCATCTAATGGTATCATAATCGCAACCATAACCTTTGGATTTAAAAACTTTTGTAAAATTGGAAAAAAATTTTAAATAGGTTGACGTTTATGGGCCTTAATTGGTGAACAATATGAACTGTCCAGTATGCAATTCAACTGATATAGTTTTAAATCAACAGATAAACTTTAAGGATTCTCCAGTAAGAAAGATATACCTAAGCGGTTTATGTAAGAAATGCAAAAGTTCTCTTGTGATAGAATTTACTCCAACGTCAGTTAGACAGCAGACAGTTGACTAAAGTGAAATATAATATTGTTTGATAGGATAGGTATAACAGGTACACCGGCAACAGGCAAGAAGACGCTGGCAAAGAACCTTTCGAAGGCAACAGGCTTCAGGGTATTCAACATAAATAGAATATGTGTGCTAGAGGGTGCCATAATCGGAAGGGACGCATACGGTATAGTTGCTGACATAAACAAGCTTAAGAAGATCATCTCTAAAAAAATTCTTTCAAAAAATTTTATACTTGTCGGCCACCTACTTCCTCACGTTATTTCATCGAAAAATGTCGATCTTGTGATAGTCTTAAGATGTAACCCCTACATTTTAGAAGAAAGGTTGAGAAAACGAGGTTATCCTGAAAAGAAGGTTTTGATGAACGTGGGTGCAGAAATTTTAGGTAACTGCTATTATGAAGCATGCAAAAAGTTTGGGCTTGAAAAGATTCATGTTATAGAGACTTCGCTGAAGTCTCCTAAAGAAGTTTTATCGGATGCACTTGATGCAATAAATGGCGTGAAAAGGTTTAACGGTTTCGAAATAGATTGGCTACAGCTTGTCGCCGAGAGGGGTGACTTGAGCCGATTCTTCCCCGACTCCTACTACTGAAGCATCAACTTGAACAAGAAATGGGGAACGTATTCTTCCAACACTAACTACAGCCTCACCAGTTTTAAGTAAAGATAGAAATTCTGCCTGCTCACTCTTTAAACCTAACGTTTCCTTTAATATCCTAATATCCTCCATCCAAGAAACTCTGTGCACAATCCTTAAACCACAGTTCTTTATAATTTCTGAAGAAATCTGTGTAGGATACTGTGCAACAAATATCATTCTCTCACCAAACTTTCTAAGCTCAGAAACCATCTTCTCTCCAATTGAAGGCGGGTCCTCTGTCCTTCTGGCTGGAACAATAGATCGTGCTTCCTCTACAACTGTCACATGCTCCAGTTTAGATGGTCCTGAAAGGAGTCTGAAATCGTATATCATTTTCAAAAGAATTGATGAAAATATTATTCTTGTTTCAAAATCTCTTAAGTGCCCTAATTCTATGCAAACGTTTTCTGAAAGCAGTGTCTGAATGGAAAATGTGTTTTCACCATTAAGCAGGTTACCTGCTTGGCCCTGTGTTAGTGGAAGAAGTCTCCTGAGTATGGCTGTCTTTGTTTCATTATCGTACATTGATCTTGCAGGATTCTGTTCAATATAGTCTACGAGGTTAGATAATATTGGTGCTCTTGAAAATGTTTTAGGCTTGTCACCATATAGGTTTACTAACGCGTTTCTGAAGGTGAATGTCTGTGGGCTTGTGAACCTGTACACTTCAGCAAAAATGTCGGTTATAAGTGCAATGTGCTCGTAAATGTCCTTTACATTTATTGCGTCCAAAGGGTTTAGTGCAAAGGAATCGTCCTTTCCAGCACTAATAACATTGCATCCTATGCTTTTAAAAAAGGAGCCGTACTCGTTATGCCAGTCAAGAACCATAACCTTTACACCCATTTTAATCAACTGTGAAAGTATAACCTTGCATGTTGTAGATTTACCTGAACCAGTCATTCCTACTACACAGAGGTGCTGTAAAATATCTTCTCCCTTTAAATAGAATTTGTGAAGGCAACCGTCTCTTGACATTATACGTCCCAAATATATTCCTTCAGAACCTGACTCATCAAAGTTTGGAATATAAAATTGTGGAATATTCTCTTCACTAGACTGTGTTGGAAGAGATGGAGAATATGCTAGAGTGAATGGAAGCTGAGCTGACTTAACATTTTCACAACCTTCTAGCTCATAACCGGGTACTGTAATCGACTTAATAAAATGTTCAAGTTCTGTACCCTTAACATTTTCGGGTACAAAATTTTCGTATCCAACGCTCAAGGCTGTAGAAAGAATTTTACATCTTTCCTCAATCTGCGCTTTCAACATTTCCATTTTAGATGCCTTACCATCGATCCATGTTATAGCGTAAATTGACTGCTCAAACATCGGTTCACTTTCCTTTTCCTCACTTTTTATCAATTCCATGATCCTATTAAATATCGGTTGAGGCCTCGGAGATATTGAGACAAGATAGTGTACTGGTATGCCTGCCTTATGTATTCCTTCAAAAAATCCTATAGCCTTCTTGTATGCTACAAGAATTTCGGCTGAAGAAGTTTCATTGTATGTGCTAGAATACATTTTCTTAGGCTTCAAACAGATTATAGAATATAATCTGACTTTATCATCTTTCTTTACACAAACGTACTTTTTGTCCAAAATTTCAGTCAACTTGCTCCTACCATTTCCAAAGGAAGCCGAAGAGGTCTTCTATAGACTTTGAAATAGTTTCCCACAGACTTGAGGTCATTTGAGAAACCTTGTTCAGGACTGATTCGACTCCACCCATTACAAGTGTTAAAACAACTAATGCTACAGAAATTAGTATTGCCTCCTCAACCAATTGGACAGCAAATCTTTTAACTTTCTTCAACTTTAACACCAATAGAATATTATGATTTTGTATATAATCACCAATATTGTCATGTGAAAGGTTTATGATGGCAGTGGTAAGGTGATGTTTGAACCGATAAAGAATGCTATAGCATACAATATGCTGGCATTTATGGTCCTTCTCCTTCCAAAAATTAGGTTTTGAATGAGTGAAGAAAATAGGCCTAAAGTAAAGGAAAAGTATGATATGCTTGGATTTATGCTAAAGTCTATCCTGTTTTTGAGCGTGAACTCTGTTAGTATAGAAAATAGTGGCGCCATATGTGATAGGAAAGATAGTGTAACACCTAGAATAAAGGTTACAATAATACTCCTATAATAGAGGACGTTTAAGAGCATCATACGTTCCCTCTGATACCTCCTATTTAACAGAATCATGTGAACAGTTTCATCCAAAACTTTTCCTGCAAAGACTGACTTTATCCTGTTGATCTCGGCAACATATTCTGGCAAACGTGTTTTAAAGGGAAGTTTCTCTATAACCTTATTCGCTCCAACACCTCTTATAAGATAAATAAGTATGTCCCTAAACTTTCTAAACTCACCTTCTTTTAAGACGGTTAGAAGGGTCTGTTCAAGCGATAAGCCGTCCAAAAGCTTTTTAGAAACTTTCTCCAAAAACAGAAGCTCATCAAACTTATCATCTTTCCTTTTTCTAAACATTCCTATTCCGCCACCCTGTGAACGTACAGTCCTCTAGCCAATGTTAGGTAGACTATTGAAAGCAAAAATATTGTTATAGAAAGGATTAGGATCATTGAACCAACTTCTTTAAAATACATTGACACAGAAACTGTTACAATTATTGGTGTGAAAAAGCATAGTGCCATAAGAACCGAAAACTTTGTCTCAATCTTTGAAGTCAAATCCCTGTAAATGTCATATGCTTCCTCGTAGGTTCTAAAAAACTCTTTTTTTCTAAGACCTTTTTCTAATAGTAGAGCCTGAAGCCCTTCTCTAAATGTCTGGGAAGGCTGTGAAACTGCGATACTGTTTAATGCTTCCTTTAAATTTTTTCCCATAATCCCCAAAATTAGTGCCTTTTTGAACATTTCAGAAACTATTGGATAGTTTGACCTGTATACGTGAAGACATGCATTGTATAGGGAGGAGTATTTTGTAACCAATTTTAAATCCGATAATATTATGTAGCCGAAAAGGGAAATTATGAAATCATGTCTTGAAAACAGTAGGTATGGGAATGTTAAGAAGAGATATTGGCATAGTATAATAATAGTTAAAAATAATGTTATTTTTAAAAAATTGTTTGATGTTGGAAAATATGCTGAAATTATGGTCGAAGTTATTAGAGAAAATGTTGTTGTACATAAAAGGTAGTTTCTAAAATTGATTCCAAAATACCTGTAGGCCTTTAAAAGCTCATCCTTCGAAATCATCTTTTAAAGTCACCCAAGCCCTAGAAATTTCCTTTACAAGCTTTTCAAAGTCTGAACTTTTTTCTAAAATTGGTTCAAAAACCCTGCACATCTTCTCATAAAATTTTTTGAGAAAGCTTTCAGAATATGCTGTCAAAAGTTTTTTAAACATGTAAGTGTTCTCTAAAGAAGCTAGGTTCACAAATTCATCGTCCACATTCCTAGTAAATATCTCGTTTAATGAAATACTAAAATTTTCTAGAGAAAATTTTAATCCATCCGCTGGCAAAATTTCATACACGTTTGAAACAAACCTTTTAACTGGAAAACTGTGGGTTTTTCCCATGCAGACAATTATATCTAGTTCGAACAAGCTTACTGGATCAATTTTGTGCGAAAACATCCACCTTCTGAAAGCCTGTACAGGTGATGTTGCATGAAATGTTTGGAGTCCCCTTATTCCTGAGGAAAGCGAATTAAATAATGCTCTGCTATGCTCTTCAGACTGTATTTCTCCAAGAACAATAATGTTTGGAGAACGATGCAAAATTTTTGTAACTTCAGTCGACTTTCCTCCTTTTAAAGTGACATCGTATGGTGAAACTTTATACTTTGCCTGATGATAGTTGAACCTTAGAAGGTCAAGTGACTCTTGAACGTCTTCAACGTAAACTCTCCTCTTTTCTGGTGGAAGGAAAAGGTCTAGAGCATTAAGTAGTGTAGTCTTTCCAGAATTTGTTTCCCCAATTATTGTAACGTTTCTTCCAAAGTTTAGGAAAAATAGGAGAAATAGTGCAATATCTTTTGAAAGCATTCTAGAATGAATCAGCTGCGGAAGTGTATAAGTTTGTGAAGAAATTCTTCTAACATCTAGACTGAAGCCTGTAGATGATAATGGGAAAGTGTCAAGTGAAATCCTATAAGCTGCCCTTTTAAAGTACCAATCAGTTTTTAGAGAGCATACTGAATAATCTATAGAGTATCCGCTGAAGGTCTGCATGTGTGTCTTAATTGCTTCAACCTCTTCCTCTGTCAAAATTATGTTAGTTAAGCATCTTCCCCACCTGTCATGGTCAAGATATATTCTAGTGTATGGAGAATCAACATAAAATTCTTGAACATGCTCATCAAGCATTAGAGGAAGTAAACGTGATATTCTCATGAACTCGAAAGCATATAATATGCTAAGAAACTCTTTCTCTTCCTCCATTAAACTGTATGATTCCATACTAGAATAGAATAGTCTTGAAAGATGTTCTATAATGGACTTAAATGATATTTCTTGAAACTCTAGCAGGTTCGGGTTTTCCACCATCCTGTCAAGTGCATTAAATGTTTTTTCTAATAGTTCATAAACTCTTCTACTGCATTTTACAATATAAAAGTTTCTAGCATTAAACCTTTTTAAAAATACTTCAAAATATCCTACTCCATAGTTTTCAATATATGATGCTTCTCCTTCATCGTCTAGCAGTTCAATGAAAAGGTGTTTAAGCCCATCCTTTTTAATCTTCTCTCTTTTACTGTTCAATAGTCTAATCTTCATCATATAGAAGAGCTATCTATGCTTAAATACGCCAACAACATCTTTCTATGGAAATTGTATGGTTGAGCTTTTTGAAAAATGTTTGGTTCTAGGAGTAAGTTTTATTGTAGCCTTATCACTGTATCCTACTATATTCAACTCTTCTTTAAAAGTGTATGAAAGTTATATAGATAATCAGATAAAATTTTTAGCTAAAGAAATTGATGAGGCAGTTAAAGCATCTTACATGTTTAAGAAACAGTATAGTCTCTACTACATGATTCCTAAAGATTTGTACCTCTGTTTCGAAGACGGTTTATTAAAAATCTTGTTTAAGGATAAAGTTTTCATTGTAGGCGCATACAGTTTTAATATATTTGTAGAAGATTTTAGAACTTCTGAAGGCTTCTCCAGAATCTCATTTATTGAAGACAATGGTGCAATTTTTATAGTGGTGGAGGATGCCGACTGAAATTTTAGAATCTTCTCTAGATTTTATTTTCTATATTATAATAGGCCTAATTATCTTATCTTCTATGATACCATTACAAGACTTTCATGTTAGATGTGAGAGGGTTGAAGTGAAAAAGTTTCTGGAAACTTTAGTCTGTGCTGGGAAAATGGTTGATGAAAAAATGTGTATAACATTTCTTTTAGAAAAGCCTGTTTCCTGTGAAAAGATTGTCTTTAAGGCTGACGGGCACAATGTTAGCGTAATCTTGGATGACAGGCTATATTATTCAATGGTATGTGATGGAATAGACTTTCTTAGAGAAGAGGTTGAACTACATGAAAAGGTTACTGTTTCAAAAATTGGTGGCAAGGTTGTGGTGAAAAGCTTTGAGTAAAGTTTTTGATTTCACCCTAGAAGCCTTCTATCTTATTCTCATACTGGCCCTTCTTTTGGCAGTAACAATTCTATCATACAACATACTCCTGCAACTGGAAGGTTAAAATGAGGTGTTCCAATGTACAAGTTTATAGACAAAGCTTTCTCTCTAATAATTGTTGCAGTTATTGTCTCCTCGTGCCTAAACAACCTATACACTATAAACTTAAGAGAGTATGAAGAAGAATACTATAATAGGGTTGTAGGCTACCAGCTTCTAGAAAAGATTTTAAACGAACATGGTGTAATAAGATTATTTCATGAAGCGGAAAAGGGTGGGCTTAGTCCTCTTCTTCAACAGTTTTTGCAAGAAAATGGAGTATATGAGTATACGATTATAGTTGTAGAATTTGGGTCTGCAAAGATCACCGCTGGCGCTGGAAGACCTTCAGGCACTCCAGTTAAGCTTGTCCTTTTCATGGGAGGCCAGTGTATGGTGATAAACCTTTGGTTTACAAAATAGTGGACTTTAAAAGAAAGGGTATAGTTCAGACTACAGCCGTTTTAATCGTTTTCACTTTACTATTTTCTTGCACATTAGCTATTTTAGGAGCTAAAAGACAGGCTGTAAACCATTACCTTCTCCAAGAACAGCTTATTTTGGTCAAAAGTAAGATTATAGAATGTGAACTGAATGCTGCAATAGACTTTCTTCATACAATAGACGCCATAATGTTATCAAAGAACATTTTTTCCTATGATGAACTTTTAGATGTTATCGGAGATAAAACGTTTAAGAGAACCTGCAGTGACGGATTTTTTTCGACATCTTTTGAAGCCCATTTTTCTTTAAAAGGCTTTTCTGATAAAAGATTGTATGGTCTTCCAGAATATGATGGAACAAAATTTTATGCAGTATTAAAGTACAATATTTCAAATTTATCTGACCTAAATGTTTACGGTGAAGACTCTTTTTATGTCTCATGCAACTTCAATTTTGAGCTAGTATTGGATGAGATTAAGAATGCAAAAGATTTTTTTGAATCACAGTTGTCTTCAAGACTTTCTGAGAAATTTAATAAAGAAAATGTTAGCGAAACAGTCTATGAAGTAAGTGGTCTGGTTAAAACTTTCTTTAAATGTGAGGCTGTTATAGAAGATATTGTAGTAAATGAAAATTTTGTTGAAGTATACTATAAGCTAATATATCCTACAGTATTTGAAAGCGTTTTCGAGATAGGAGTAAACAACAATATTATAGTATACTATGAAAGTCTTCTAAGAATTGAGATTGGCTAAGAGCATGTGCACGGCCTCCTTAAAAAGTTCACTATACTGCTCCCTGACAGTATATTCTGCCACATCAACACACTCTGACATCATACGCTGAGAAAATATTGGCCGTCTGCCCTCAATCTTAGAGAGAACCATTTCTCCAGCATATACTGCTGTAGTGGCGACAGCGTAAGGATTATGTCCTCCCCTCTTTATTCTGTCAACGTAAGATAAGACTGCCACAGTTGCACGATAAAGTTTTCTTTCATAGTCTACTGGAGAAAGATAGTGTCCCTTTAGCCTCTCTAATATCATAGGATGTGATATTATTGCCGGAATTATTGTTGTAAGATATTCTTCTACAGGCTTAGGCTCAATAGCCATGTTAGATATGCATGAAACTTTTGCTAACGAAGCTAAACTTACACGATATCCAAGTGTTTTAAAAGTTTTGAAAAGCCTTCTAATACTTATTCTACTTATCTTCGCCCTCTTGCATGAAACAATTAATGTATATAGGCATACTGTTGGAACACTGATTTCCTCAAAATTTTCATTTTTTGAAAGAATATTTTTGGAGAGTTCAAACGCATACAATGCAACATTTTCTGGTAGAGAAAGTTTTTCACAAACTCTAGATATCACTTTCATGCAATAATATTCTTCACATTCCTTTGACGTCTTCAGCCAACGTTCTGAAAGCCTCTTATAGTATCTTATACTAGAACTTTCTCCAATTCCAGAAAATTTTCCGTTTCCGTTTAAGCCTTTAAAATCCATTTGGCTTCCTAGCTCGTATAAAATCTTTTGTCCAGTAGCAGCGGGCGTGGCAACTGTCTCTTGTACAACGTAACCGCATGATTGGCAGACGAGTTCATTGTCCACCCATATTAGTCTACCATTACAGAGTGGGCAACTGCTTTCTTCCATAAAAGGGAATGCCTTCTATGCATGTTTTTTTAAGGTGGGTCTACAAAATTTTCTTTTGAATTGGCCATCTATTTTGTTTGTTGTGTAAAATATTTTATGTGTGGGTGTGTGGGGTGGACAAATTTAAAATATGGGGTGACAATAGCCAGTATGGAGTTGTAAAATGTCTATTGCTGGTAAAAAGTTTGCTGAAGAGTTAGCGAATCTGGTGGGCAAAAAGGTTACTGTTGAAACTGTTGATGGACTAAAATTTAGTGGTGAACTTTCTGGTATAAGTGAAAACCTAAACATAATATTAAGTAATGTTGTTGGTGGAGAGAATGTTAGTAAAGTTGTTATTAATGGAAATTTTGTTAAGAGGATAGAGTTGGTTGAGAAACTTTTTGACTTAAAAGCTTTAGCTATGCGGTTAGAAAAGTATTTTCCAAATAATGTGAAACTTATGGAGGAGCTTGGTACAATATTGGTTATGGACAAGATTAAGGTTACTGAAAAGGGTGTTGAAGGAACCGGTCTTGCTACTGTAAGGGTAAGAGAAATTTTCGAAGAATATTTAAGGGAAACCGCTAAGAGACAATGATGGAATGCCCACTTTCGAAGTAAGGAAGACAGATTTAGCGGCAAGAATAGGCCGGCTTAGGACAAGGCATGGTTTTATAGAGACGCCTGCAATACTTCCAGTAATACATCCATTTAGTCAGACTATTAGGCCGAAGGAGATGCTGGATATTGGATTCGATGCTGTAATGACTAACTCATATATGATATTGAAGAGGAGCAGGCAAACGGGAGAATGTTTCGAAGTCCATAGGCTGCTTGATTTTGAAAAAACTGTTATGACAGATTCTGGCGCATACCAGATTCTAGAATATGGTCGTATTGAAGCCTCTCCAGAGGAAATTGTTGAATTTGAGAAGTCGATTGGAAGCGATATTGGTGTAATATTGGATACGCCAACAGGTTTTACAAGAGATAGGAGGAGGGCTGAGGAAACAGTCAATAAGACGATAGATGCTGCAAAAAGGTCTATAAAACACTTTGAACCATCAGAAACACTTTGGACTGGTCCCATACAAGGAGGAACATTTTATGACCTGCTAGAAAAATGTGCTAGGGAAATGATGAAGTTCAACTTCGACCTCTACGCATTAGGAAGTCCAACACAGTTGATGGAAAAATATGACCTTGAAAATATTGCGAAAATGATTGTTACAGTTAAAAGGGTTCTTCCACTGGACAAGCCTCTACACCTATTTGGCGCAGGCCATCCTTTAACAATCCCTATTGCAGTCGCTTTAGGCTGCGACCTATTCGATTCCGCCTCCTACATACTTTACGCGAAAAGGGGTGCGTACATGACCGAATATGGTACAGAAGAATTAGATGAACTAAAATATCTTCCATGCGAATGCAATGTCTGCAGTGGACACTCAGTGAAGGAAATTAGAGAGAGTCCGGAAAAGGTTAGGCTTCTAGCCCTACATAACCTTCACGTCCTCTCAAAAGAAATTAAGTTTGTGAAGCAGGCGATTGAAGAAGGTCGACTATGGGAGTATGTTGGCGTAAAATGTAGGGCTCATCCCAAAACTTGGTCCGCATTCAAACTCTTTAAAGAATATACTTCTTATTTGGGTGAAGGTACACCTGTTTTTAAGCAGAAGGGAATCTTCTTTTGCAGTACACCAGACCAGTATAGGCCAGAAGCTGAGCACAGTTTTAAAAGGATTCTAGAAAATCTTGAAATAAAAAGAGATATTCTAGTACTATATCTTTCCACTTCAAACGATCATACTTTCTTGTACAAGCTTAGAAGGGAGGCTGAAAAAAGGTTCGGTGATAGGGTGGAAAGTATCCAATTTTGTGCTGGAATATTTCCAATGGCAATAGCTCCTATAGAAGTCTGTGACATATATCCCTTTTCACAGTATGAAATAGCCTTGCCCCTGGATGAGGAAATGAGAAGAGAGTCTATTCTAAGGTTTAAAAAGTTTGTGAGAAAGTTTGGCTTCAAAAAAATGGTTGTAGTTGACCACTCTAACGGAAAATACGATAATATTGTAGAATGGTTTAAGAGAAGAAAAAATATTATTTTAAAGGTTGTAACCGATAGACGCCTTGAAAAGATTTTAGAAGAGATTGGAGGGCTAGGAATAGAATGTTCCTAAAGCTTTTTCGCCACGCTCTTCCTTTGTAGGAGGTTTAGCTAAAGCCTCCTCAATTGCCTCGGCACCAGCTATAAGAGGCTTCAAGTCCACTTCAAAATTATATACTCTTGAGATCACTGTTATTGCTTCAGCACATGCTCTCGGGTCTAGGCGGTTTTGTGCAGCATATGCTAGGATAGAGAAGGCTGGAAAGCCTACTGCCTCAAAATGGTTTAAAAGTATTGCTATAGGCCCGACAATTAGCCTATCATCCTCTAGCACTATAGAATCTTTAAGCGTGTCAGGAAGAGTGTACTTGCTTGTGTAAACAATCCTGTATGTTGTATCATCATTTTTTAGTGTTGAATCTAGTCCGCCGATCAGGCAAGCTTCCTTGAATCCTGAGGCAGTAACCCATTCACCTAATTGTGTAAAGAACTGGTACTCTCTTTCTCTTGGAGGCGCAACCTCTGCTTTAAAGAATACAAGATTACCTTTCTGATATAACTCAAATGGTGTAACAATTCGCCCACTCGAAACAGTACATATTGGTGGTGCGAAAACGCTTTCAACAAAGCCTATTCGCTCTGCCTTCAACTGTTGTATAAGATACTTTATACTCCAATATCCAGTAAAACCTATTCCATGAAAGCCTGTAACAAAGGTGCAGTCCTCGAACTTTTCCCTACCAACATACACTTTTATTGCCATCGCTAGGGAAAGGGTTAAAGCCCTATAAATTTATGTCTATGCTGTCATAGAGAATATGCGTATAAAGTTTCTTGGAGGCACCAGGCAGGTTGGAAAGTCGGGTGTCCTTATAAAAGGGGAGAGGACAAGTTTACTGCTAGACTATGGTGTAATGCTTTCTAGAGAAGAACCTGGTTTCCCAATCCATGTACAGCCTAAGGAGGTTGATGCAGCCATACTCACTCACGCACATTTAGACCATTCAGGTGCTCTTCCAATGCTATATATTAGTGGTGGTGTCCCTCTGATAACAACCAACCTTACTTTCGAGCTGACCGAACTTTTGATCGAAGACTTTATAGGACTATCAGGCTTCTATTTACCCTATGAGTACATAGATATGCTTAACATGAGAAGATATCTTAGAAGGGTTTCGTTTGACGAGCCTATTGAAGTGAAGGATTCTATAATAGAGTTTAGTGAAGGAGGCCACTTGCCTGGCGCTGGATGTGTTAAAATCAACTTGGATGGGAAAACAATCCTCTACACTGGTGACGTAAATGCTAGAAAGACAGCTCTTCTTAGAGGTGCTAAAGTAGATTTTGGTGAAGTGGACATTGTTATAACTGAAAGTACTTATGCTTTACAGGAGCATCCTAACAGGGAGAAGGTTGAAAAAAGTTTTGTTGAATATGCTCGTGAAATAGTTGAAGGTGGTGGAACACTTTTGGTTCCAGCATTTGCTGTGGGAAGGGCTCAGGAGATTGCAATAGTATTGTATAAGGAAGGTTTCGAGCATGAAGTGTACATGGATGGAATGGCATTGGACACTAACGAAATACTTTTAAGGCATGGAGAGTATGTTAGAGACATAAATATTCTTGCTAAAACATTGAATTGGGTTAAAAAGGTTAGGGGTTGGAAGGATAGAAAGAGAATAGTTAAGGAGCCGTGTGTCATAATTTCTCCAGCTGGCATGCTTGTGGGTGGTGCAGCAGCATTCTATAATGAGAGGGTGAGCAAGGATCCAAAAAACGGAATATCTTTTGTATCATATCAGGTTAAGGGTACACCTGGAAGACAGCTTCTGGAAGAAAAGGTTGCATTGATAAATGGTAGGCCTAAGAAGGTTAATGCTGACATAAAACACTTTAACTTCTCCTCACATAGTGGGCGCAGTGAGCTTTTTGACATGATAAAGAGGATAAAGGGTAATCCGAAAGTTTTTACAATGCATGGTGAAGAAGAAAACTGTGTTCAGTTCGCAAAAGATTTAAAGGAAAAGTTTGGTCTAGAAGCTGTAGCTCCAAAGATTGGTGGTGTATATGAGCTTTAGAGAAAAGATTACAGTCTACCCCGTCTACAATATGGACGGATACAAGTTTATGAGCCAGATTGAGGCTGCAATAAAATTCTATGATAGAGAGCCAGATGTTTCAGTAAACGTTATACCTCTTTCTTCTAAAGAATATGATGGTGTAAGAAGACAGTTTAAGGCTGACTTGATAATAGAAAAGATTGCTGCTGTAAGAGATTCGGATAAAAAGGGTAAAACTTTGGGTGTTACGGCAATAGACATTTCCATGCCAAACATGAACTTTGTCTTTGGAGTAACGAACACTGTTAAGAAGGTCGCCATACTCTCTACTGCAAGACTAACAGTAATCTCCAGAGAACTTTTCACTGGCGCTAGGACTGTTGAAGAAAGAATTTTTAAGGAAAGCGCTCACGAAATAGGCCACCTTCTCGGCCTAACACATTGTCCTGAGTCAACATGTATAATGTCGTTTGCTAACACAATAAAACAGGTTGACGACAAACTTCCCATACTATGTAACAATTGTAGAGAAAAGTTGAAGGGATTAAGGTGAATATGGTAAAAAGCATATTCTTTAAACTGTCTTTAATAATCTTGGCTTCTGAAGCTATAACCTTAGCCCTACTATCTTTTTCCAAAAAAATTTATAGTGAACCACTTGTTCCAGCAACATCAGACATATATGTTGCAACAGGAAACACACTATATTTGATAACAATCTCTTTAGCCGTATCCTTCCTCTTTCTATGGATAGTGAGGAAAAAGGTTATACGATTAGAATACATTCTTCTAGTGCTCAAGAGTCTACTCTGCTGCGCCCTGTTCTTGACATCATCATCCCTACTCCTTGAAGGCACCATATACTATAGGGAAGAATTAATCAACTTTGTAAGCATAATACTTTTTCCAATAACATTATATATATTCTGGAAAAAGTTTACAATACCAAACCTAATAATAACAATTTTTATGGCTGGATCAAGCGCTTTCCTCATAAAGTTAATGTTCTCTGACCTCGCTACAGGCCTGCTTCTCGTAGGATTCTCTCTTTTCGACCTATATGAAGTTTTTAGAGGCCCGTTGAAGCATTTAGCGCACAGTCTACACTCCAGTGAAATTTCGTTGCTTCTTGTAAGGGTTGAGGATATTGAAGTTGGGATGGGTGACCTACTATTCTATTCTCTTGCAACAGGTTTAGCTTACAGTGTTGGAGGAGAAATTTTAGCCTTAACCTCAATTATTCTGGTTAAAATTGGTGTACTCTCTACGCTCCTTCTTCTTGAGAGGAGGAAGATGCTTCCTGGCCTTCCACTGCCTGTTTTGCTCTCCGTCTTTGCGACCTTCTTGGCCTCTCTTCTATCTTAGGCCTCTCATTAAATTCTTTTACTGTACCCTTATAGCTGGAGAGGAACTTCTCAACAGCATCTAAGGGCATCTTGCAAGTGTAAAGGATATTATTTGTCCTTGCCTTAACCTTAGCAAAATCCTCCTTCCAAACAACTCTTATCTCCCTTGCACCTGAAGCTATTTTTGTAAACTCTTTAATATCAAATACTTCTCTTGGCATCTCCACTCAACCATATCTCTTAACCAATATTATAAAAAATTTAGCAAAAATCTTTTATGGCAGAAAGACTGCGGCAGCAATAACTGTTGTCCAGTTACCGTTCTTATCTCCTTCAGCTGACTGTGTAATATTAGATGTTTTAACAATTTTTCCAGAAATAAGCCACTGTTCTTTCTGTTCATCATAGCTTTTTTCAGGATCAAACTCGAGACCTAATGTTGAAGCGAGCATGTATGCTGCAAGATCTTCAGCATATTCGCCGCACTTTTCAGCTGTCATACCGTATGCGTGAAACTCTGAAAGGTATCCGTACATATTTTTATCTTGGGGAATAGCTAAGCCGACAGATGCAGCAATAAGTCTATTAGGTTCATTTGTCTCGTTTCTGCTCATAACAACAAATATTATTTGGCCGGGTCTAATATATTTTAGGCCCTCGCTTTTTGGAATCCTTTTTGCTGTAGGCGGTATTATGCTAGAAACTTGGACAATATTACAATGCTGGATGCCAGCATCTCTGAGTGCGAGCTCAAAACTTGCAAGTCTATCCTTATGAACACCTACACCCTTAGTCAAAAAATATTTGGTTGGAACAAATGTATACATTCTATCGTTTTACGGGTTAAAACCACATTTATTTAAATTTAAAATGAAGTGGGTAAAAACATCTATTCTAACATTTTATTTAACACATATTAGGTGCAAAAATTTTGTTGAGAACATTATAAGAGTAATATTATTTTATTTCAACTAGCCTATCCTACTTTCTCTAAAGAAACTATTGTTGATGTGAACGCAAGTATTCTTCATACGCTCTTCTACTTAAGCTGTCTGCCTCGCTATTATCTTCCCTTGGAATCCAGATGAACTTAATGCTTTTAAAAGATTTAACCAATTCCTTTGCCTCAATATATTTGGAAACATAGTAGCCTCCATGGCATTTCCAAACACCATTCATTTGATTAACCAAAAGTTTGGAATCAGATTTAACAACCACCTCTTCCTCAGTCAAATTTAACCTAATAAGAGCCCTTAACGCCCCACACAATGCTGCATATTCACCCAAATTATTTGACATGCCTTCACCCTCTCCAACAACACCATATTCTCGTGCAATACTCTTACTGTCACTATAAATTACAAATCCATAAGTTGCAACACCATTAGGGTTCACAGGCTCGCTAACAGAGCCCATCAATATAGACTATGATGGGCATTTACTTATCACCTCCCCCACACTCTTTACTTTTTTATTTAATTCATAAAGGTCGCTTAAGGAAACTCCCGACTTTAGTCGAGAATAGCTGACGACATAATAGTGTGGATTAGGGTGGCCGAAACTTTTCTGTTTGCTTATGCTAACAGTTTCCTCAGCATCAATTAATCTTGCCATCCACGCTTTTTCAACTTCTATTTGCATGGTTTTATTATATGATAAATCCATAATTAAAGATTCCTCCATATAGTTCACATGATCCATCAATGTAGACCAATATCATTTAACATCTCCAACCCTAATATTATAAACCAATTAAGTGATAAGAATTAAAGAAATGGCGTTCTAGACATTATGGTTTTCTTCACGGCCGCCATTTTCCAATATTATTACTATAAAACAGTGGACATTAAGGTATTGGGTACTAAAATGGTGGGCCAGGTCGGACTTGAACCGACGACCTAATCCGTGTGAGGGATTCGTCCTACCAGTCTAGACCACTGGCCCACTTTACCCTACTTTTTCGGTCCAACTTGCCTGTTTTTAAGTCTAAGCTCTTTTGAACCGCATTTTCTACACTTTTCAGCACGTATACTATTTTTTCCACCACACTTTAAACATATTTTAAAGAATAGTCTCCTCTGCTGTGCAATCTGCTTTTTAATAGGGTCTGTTATTGGCATATTCGGTCACTGTCCACTCTTACCACATTTTTCTATTCTTTTAAATTTTCCCTTTTATGTAACCCTATTTTGAACCAAAAAATTTTATCGTATTTCATTAATCATTTTGCTTGAATATAGTCTTTGGAATGGAACAGGTATTGTTTCTGGATCAATTTTGACGTCAACAACGACAGGGCCATTACTCCATTCAAATGCCTCCTTAAATTTTTGATATAACTGTCTTCTTTTACAAATTTTTATACCCTTTGCACCAAGTCCCTCCGCTATCTTTGAAAAGTCTGTTGAAGGAAGCTTATATAATTCTTCAGTGTCTGTATGGTATCTTGCATGCTCATATATTCTTAAAACTTTGTAAGATGAATCGTTGAATATTATAATAACTGGTTTCGCATTATACTGTACTGCGGTAGAAATTTCAAGGCCTGTCATTAGAAATCCTCCATCTCCAACTATTCCAATAACCTGCCTTTCTGGAAAGAGTATTGACGCTGCAACAGCCCCTGGCACTGCTAAGCCCATTGAAACGTAGCTTGTTGTCGCAATATATGTTTGTGGTGCATGCAATGGCATTATAAACGTCTCAATTCTGTGTGCTCCCACATCGCCTACAATTATGGCGTCTCCATCAATAAACTGTTTTATTGTATCAATTACCTCCCAAGATTTTATAGGCCCCTCTCTTAATGAACTATACAATTTTTCTAGTTCCTTTTCCTCCATTTTCCAAAGCTCTTTAACAGTTTCACCAGCATCACATTTTCTACTAACATTTTTCTCTTCTAACTTTTTCAAGAGAATTTTAAGAAATTCTTTTGCATCTGAAACTATTCCAATATCAGGTTTAAAGACTCTACCTATATCTTCTTCTGTAACATTAACGTGAACAAGTTTTCCTGAAAATTTAAGACTGTACCTTCCAGTCCCCATTTCACTAAACCTATTTCCTATAGCAATTACAAGATCAGATTTTTCAAGAACTTTTTCTGCTGTAATGTTTCCACTTTTTCCAGCTGCAACGCCAGCATAGAGTTCAAAGTCTTTTGGAACAATTCCCTTAGCCATTATAGTTGTGGTGAGAGGTGCATCAAGTATCCGAGACAGTTTCAAAATTTCTTCTACAGAATCTGAAAGATAAACTCCTCTACCGGCGATTATAGCAGGAAATTTGGAGCCCAAAATATAGTCTATGACCATCTCAACCTCATTAGCTGAAGGCTTTCGGACAACAGTTTCCTCTCTTTTGTACTCGACTGGATCGCCTTCCTCTCTTAAAACTTCTACACAAAATTCGATGTATACTGGTCCAGGTTTTCCTTCAACCGACTCCTTGAACGCTTTAGAAACAACCTCAGCTATCATCTTAAATTCTCTAATCTTAAATTGCTTCTTCGTTATAGGCTCAAGTATTCTACTCTGATCCTTGTCCTCTATAAACTGGTGCATGTGTGTTCTTTTACCATCGTTGGGCGGCAATGTTGAAAATACAAGCATCGGATCACCTTCTATTCTAGCCTCGGCTATAGGAGAAAGTGAACCTATAATTCCAGGCCCTCCCGTAACTAACAAGACTGAAGGCTTCCTCTTCAGCCTCGAGTATGTGAGAGCCATGAAGGCTGCTGAAAGCTCAAGCTTCGAGTTTATAACCTTTAAACCGCCTTTTAGACTGGACTGTAATAGTGGATAAATGTTTTCAGCAGCTACAGTAAAAATTGTGTCAACATTCTCTTGAATCAAACAATAAGCTATATAATCGCTTCCTTTCATAAATTAGCACAGTTGTAAGTGAAAAATTTGAGTATAAAAAGTTAATAGTCTATCGTATGAACCATAAAATTATGGAAAATGTAATATATTTTGATGAATGTGGAGATCATACGGAAGAAGTTCTAGAGTTCTGTAAAAAATATGCTGAAGCAAACAACATTAGGGACATTGTTGTCGCATCGACAACAGGAAAGACAGGTTTAAGGGCTTCAGAAGTTTTTAAAGGCTATAATCTTGTTGTCGTAACCCACTGTGCTGGCTTTCGAGAGCCAGGGCGTCTAGAACTAAATGAAGCTTATAAAAGTGCTATTGAAGGGAATGGTGGAAAGATTCTGGTTGCAACACATGCGCTCAGTGGTGTGGAAAGAGCATTTAAGAAAAAATTTGACACTATAGGCCCAGTTGAAATTATAGCAAATGCTCTAAGATGTTTTGGAGAAGGCACAAAGGTTTGTGTAGAAATTTCTTTGATGGCCGCGGACGCGGGCCTAATTTCAGTCGACAAAGATGTAATATGTGTTGCTGGAACCGGTAGGGGTGCTGATACAGCACTAGTGATAAAGCCGGCCTATTCAATGAACTTTTTCGATTTAAGGGTTAGGAAGGTGCTTTGCAAGCCTGCAGACTTCTAGAGCCACAATTTATCCTCTAATTTTAATAAACAATATTGTCACGAATAATGAAATGGTTAGTGATGCAAATAGCATTATGAGAACGTCTGTTAAACTTATACCTTTTGAAGAAGTAGCCGTTGCAGTCTGAGAAGACTCTATGGCTGCAGCTGGTTGAGGTGACTTTACAGTTCCATAGCCTTCTGAACCAACTCTCTGCATCTGTCCTGAACTGTATCCTATAAAATATGCTGGAATCAACATTACTACTGCAGCTAATAGTACTGCAAAAATTATTGGTGCTACAAGTATTCTCATTATTCTGTCACCATAAGCTTTAATGCAAATATGTTATTAATTCCATATTTTAGAACACCTAGAATGGTCTAGCCCTCCATATCTTTAAAGTCTCAAACCACAATATTATACATGCTATTGTTCCAAAAACTAGTGCAACAATCTGGTCAACTGAAAAAGTGTGCTCAAAAAAGACTAGATAATATAATATCATGGCTGTAAAAAATGTTGAATAAAATAAGTATCTCGGAAGAAGAAGACTTCCTATTCTTGTATAAAATTTTAGTACACCAACCTTAACCTCCCGCTTAATATAATATTCTCCGATCTCGGTTTTATCGACCAGTCCAAGCGAATTCAGTTTCTCTAAATGGTATATTGCTACGCTCGGACTTGTAAATCCAAGCTTCCTCTGTATTTCTCTAACTCCAAATGTATCCTTCTTACTTTTTAGCATATAAAGGTATACTAGAAGGGTCTTTCCAGTTAGCTCAGACTCTATTACCGTTGAATCAGGTAATGTTATTTTTGACAAGCACCATCGTTTAAGTCAAAGTTTCTTAAAAGAGTTTTGTTGAATAATGTTCAAACCTTAGAACATCCAATTACAAGCTGTTCTACACATGTTCTATAATATGGAATAATATATGGTTAAAGCTATAGATGATTTGACAGAAATATGTTTGGAAAAAGAATTCTGGTAATTTTGACAGCCGCTATATTGGTTTCAGCATCAACTTACATGCTATACTATAAATTTTTTGTAGGAGAAAATGAATCCTATGAATTAAAGAGATTCGGTTCATATAATGAGCTAAAAAATTTTGTGAAAAGTAATGTTGAATTGTCAAGTAAATGGTTTAACGTTTACGGTATCCAAGTTTCACCCGCGCCTAGAACTGTTTTTGGAGGAATTGCTTTTACCATAGCAGCCGCTGAAGCTTCTCCACAATATTCTCAAACTAATGTTCAAGTTGCTGGTGTAGACGAGCCTGATATTGTTAAAACTGACGGCTTATACATTTACTATCTTAAAAGTGGGCGAGATTATGTATCTGGTGACAGAGAGCTTGTGATTGTTAAGGCATATCCTTTCAAAGAAATGCAGATAATGTCTAAGATTGTTTGGTCTGAAAATTATGTTCCTACAGGTATTTTTGTTAACAAGAATAGGCTTATCGTCTTTCTCACAAGCTACTCAAAGAACTTGGGTGTAGGCGGTTCAGGATACTATCCCATCAAATGCGAGATTAAAGTATATGAGCTTGCTGACATTAAAGCTCCTAAGCTTGTAAAGAATGTTACTCTGGAAGGCTACTATTTGAATGCTAGAATGATAGAAGATTATGTTTATGTTGTTGTAACAAGTCCAATATATTATGTTGGTGAAGAAATTGTTTTGCCATCAGTATCTGTTAACGGGGAAAGTGTGTCCATAGATCCGAAGGAAGTATACTACACTAATGCTCCTGACGTATCATACACCTTTACAACTATAGTTGCTTTAAACGTCTTCTTGGATGATGAACCGATTGTTAAAAAGACTATATTAACTGGAGCCGCTAGCAGCATGTATGTCTCGCCAAACAACATATATTTTGCTATAACAAAATACAATTTTATTACAGAAAATACAATATTTTCTAATGAGGAAACACTATTGTATAGAATATCTATTAGAGGCAATAGCATGGATTTTGAAGCTGAAGGAACCGTTCCAGGTCATGTGCTCAACCAGTTTTCTATGGACGAATACAATGGATATTTTAGGATTGCAACAACCTTAGGCTATCCCTGGATTAGAGGCGGTGGCTCCAGCGAATCTAATAGCATATATGTGCTTGACATGGATCTTAAAGTTATTGGAAAGCTTGAGAATCTTGCGAAAGGTGAAAAGATATATTCTGCAAGGTTTATGGGTGAAAGAGCATACATTGTCACCTTTAAAAAGGTTGACCCATTATTTGTAATAGACTTAACTGATGCTAGAAATCCAAAAGTTTTAGGTTGGCTGAAGATTCCAGGGTACTCTGATTACCTGCATCCTTTAGGCAATGACCATGTTATTGGAATTGGCAAGGAGACTGTTGAAGCTGAAGAAGGTGGCTTCGCATGGTATCAGGGTCTTAAAATTTCACTTTTTAATGTAAAAAATGTTAGTGCTCCAAAAGAAATTTCAAAATATGTCATTGGTGAAAGAGGCACAGACTCTCCAATACTTAGAGACCATAGGGCTCTCCTTTTTGATGCTGAAAGAAGTTTTATGGCTATACCTGTTCTGGTAGCAGTGATTGACAGAAGCCAATATCATGGAACTGTACCACCATACGCTTACGGTGAACCAGTTTGGCAAGGCTTATACGTGTTTAATTTAACAATAGAGCATGGAGTCATATTTAGGGGTAAAATTACTCATTTGAACCAAAATATTAGTGGAGGCCTTTCAAGTGACGACTACTCAAAGTTTATTGAAAGGGCAATATACATAGGCGATTACCTCTACACAATATCAAACAAAATTGTTAAAGTAAACGACATTAGCAATTTAAATGAAGTGGGTTCAATAAAAATAGGGTGAAAAATCAATTTCCTATAGTAAACACTTTACATAAAATATCCGATATCCTGCTCAATATCTTCGCAAACTATTTCTGCTGCTCCAGCTTCTGAATACGTCTTTCAATCCATTCAGCAACCTTCTCCTCTGTCATGCTTTCTGCCTCAAACTGTTCCTTTAACTTTTCTTCCACAACCTTCAATAGTTCCTCTGGATTAACTGGCTTCATAAGGTATGCGTCAGCACCTAAGTTTAGGGCTTGTACAGCATTATCAAGTGAAGGATATCCTGTAAGCATAATCTTCATCATCTGAGGCTTCTCCTTATGTATTTTTGCTAGAAGCTCTGTACCTTCCATGTCTGGAAGTTTAATATCTAAGATTGCTAGGTTAAAGAACCTTTTTTTGGCCAACTCAAGGCCTTTTTGAGCTGATTCAGCTACCTCAACATCGTAGCCTTTTGTCTCCAAAATCTCTTTTAGACTCTGTAATATGTCTATGTCATCGTCTACTACAAGTATTCTAGCCTTTTCCCTCACACTCATATATTCCACCTATTTCTTTTTGACACAATTCTAACAATTTGGAGGTATTTTAACTTTTTATAGGCACCTTCACCTTAAACACTGTCCCCTTTCCAACCTCACTTTCTACCTCAATCGTTCCCTCGTGCGCTTCAACTATCCGCTTGCATACTGCTAAACCTAAGCCTGTACCCTTAGCTTTTGTTGTAAAGAGGGGTTGAAAAATTTTATCCAAATTCTCTTTAGGTATTCCCACTCCAGTGTCTCTGAAGTAAACTGCCTTTTTATCACCTTCTATTCTAGAATATATGGTTAATGTCCCGCCTTCCGGCATAGCTTGAATAGCGTTTGTTACAATGTTCACGAAAACTCTTTTCATCATTTCCGGGTCCATGTCCAAAGTAAATTCTGATGGAACATCAACTATAACCTTAACATTTTCTGGAACCTTAATTGTCGATAGCACATTTTTTACAAAATTATTTAAGTCCACTTTAATCGTTTTTATCGTAATCTTTCTACCATAATCTTGCAGGTCTGAAACTATCTTATTCATATAATTTATTTGCTCCCTTATCCTCTGAAGATGATATTTTACCATAGCACTGGATTTACTATCATATTCTCTGGAAATGTTTTCGAGAAGATTTTCTATGACAAAGCATTCATAGAGTATAACTTGAAGCGGGTTTCTTAGGTCGTGACCGACTGAGGCAGCAACCTCTCCTATGGTTGCAAGCCTTTCAGACCTTAAAAGCTTCTCCTGAGCCTCCACAAGCTCCTTTGTCCTCTCGTTTACCTTAGCTTCCAGTTCATCAGCATATTCCTTAAGCCTATTCTGAGCTGCCTCCAGCTTTTGAATAAGTTGAGCATTTTCTATTGCTATTGCAGCATAGTTTAGAAATAGTTCTAGAGGTGCTAGAGAATATTTTGTAGGCCTCTTACCATCAACAGGGTCGTCTACGCTTAAAATTCCAACTA
The DNA here is from genome assembly GCA_049969935.1 of Nitrososphaeria archaeon. Classification (GTDB taxonomy): domain Archaea; phylum Thermoproteota; class Nitrososphaeria; order JACIWG01; family JACIWG01; genus JACIWG01. Next base: position 5,679 of record JBMFNX010000015.1, on the reverse strand, counting down.
TCCTGCCGTCTGGTAGGGTTAATGGTGCATATAGAAGGTCCTGAGGATGCCAGTCAACTGTTTCTTCAGGACTTAATCTACTATCTAGTACGCTTCCAGTAAAATATTCTTGGGCAAACTGATCCTCATATGGTATGTAATAAAATTGTCCAACCTTATAACGGTTAAAGTTTGTGCTAAGCCTTTCCCTCCATAACTTTCCAGGGGTACGGTTTTCCCACAAAAATCTTCTTTCCTCCTCACTTAATCCTGCTGTTATAATGTCTTCTGGTGACCTTATTTCCAAATTCTCGTCTCTTAAGCTTAAAACTACACGTCTCCATCCAAGACCTTCTATCGCCTCAACAACCTTCTGTAGCCTAGTTCTAACATCAGATGTTCTAATAATTTCTATTGAAAATTGCATTAAACTTGAAAGCTGCCTATACTGTTTTTCAAGTGAAGTCTGTCTCTCTATATTACTTATTGCTGTAGAAGTGTGTGTTGCAAGAATTTCAACAAGCTTTGCATCCTCGTTACTGAACGCGTTAACTTTCTTACTCTGCACGTCTATAACGCCGTAAACCGTGTCATTAACAATTACTGGTGTACTAAGTTCTGACCTAACACCCTTCACACCCTCAATATAATCCTTATCGTTCCAAGTATCGTTTGAGACAACAGTTCTAAGTGTCTTTACTGCTTTAACTGTCAAACCTTTTTGAGAATTCAAAGGCATTTCCTTGATAAACGGTTTTAGCCCTCTATATGCTTTCACTTTAAGCCTGTCTTTTTCAATAACAAGGAACATTGCATATTCGAATCCAAGAGCTTTTGTAAGCCCATCAACAACATACTCGTAAACTTCATCCAAACTTTTTGCAGTATTCAATGTGCTCGCGAAATAGTTTAGTATAGAAAGTTTTTCTTCGAACGCTTTCTCCATTGTATCAAGTTTCACACGCTCTGTAATGTCTATTCCAGTGCTCAACGTTCCAAAAATTTGGCCTTCCCTAGATTCTATTAGAATATTATTCCATGCAATCGCACGTTCTCTCCCACTTTTTGTTAGAACTGGATTTTCATAGTAGTGGTACCTCTTAACTCCATCGTTTGTAGATATAATTTTAGAAAAAACTTCCTTTAATTCCCTCCTTACCCTTGAGGGTATAAAATTTTCGAACCAGTTTCTACCAATAACCTCATTAAAGTCATATTCTAGAAGACTACATCCAAAACTATTAATGAACCTAACATTCCCCTTCAAATCCAATACTACAACAATGGCCCCGATAAGGTCAAGATACTTCCTTATTGCCTCAAATTCTTCGAACTTGAAAGTTTCTTCAAATTCCATGTTAAATTCAGTCATTCTCGTCTATCACCCAATTTAAATCATCATTAAAAAATGACAATCATTTTTATAAATTTTAATATGGTGTGAAAAGGATTAATGTTCCCTTAAGAATCTTGCAGAACAAGATACACATGGATCATACGCCCTAACAAACTCTTCAACCCTTCTTGAAATCAAGTTTAAGTCTCTTTCCACAATTGTTGTAAGATACTTTTGCAGGCTATGCTCCATACTTTTATAATTTTGGGCTGTGGGTGTTATTATATTTGCTTCAACAATCTTCCCATCTTCATCAACCTTATAGTGGTGTACCAGAATTCCTCTCGGTGCCTCAGTAATCGATACACCTTCTCCCCTCCTCACATTATATTTTACACAATCTTCCTTGAATGTGGTTGACGAAAGCTGTTCTAGTACGTCTACTAGTCTACTAGATAAATGTATCATTTCAATAGCCTGCGCTTTTATGTTCATGAAAGGTGAATGTGAAGGAAATTTTAAGCCATATATTTCACAATATTTTTTAGCTTCTTCAGTTAGTAGGCTGTAATTGTTGTTTATTCTAGAGAGTGCGCCGACCATATATGGTTTACCGTTTAAAAGATAATGTCTTGCTGTAGAATATTCTTCATTAACATATGTAATAAAGTTCTCGTATTCATTTTGTGTAAAAAATTTTTCATTTGATACTGTAAGTTCACCGTCAAGTATTGGATAAACTTCATTAGATTTTAGAGAAAGATACTGTGTTTTTTCCTCAAATTCTGGAAGTTCTGCGGCTAAAATAACTTCAAGTATCTCTTTTAATGCTTCTTTAAAGAGCTGCGCCTGCTTCAAAAGTGTTACCATGACGCTCTTGGATGGAATTTTTGTTTGTCCTCCAACTGTAGGTGTTATCGGGTGGACAGCTCTGCCTCCAAGGTGATCTGTTATCGTGTTAGCAATCTTTTTAAGCCTGAAAACTGTCTTCACCATTTTCTCATTTTCTCCAATAACTTCTACAATGTTCTTTTTTCCAACAATGTCTGGTAAAGTGAACACGTACAAGTGTATTAGATGGCTTTGCAGGTGTCCTCCAATCGTCATCGCCTCCCTAACACTCTTAACTTCATCACCTACATTTACTGAAAGTGCTTTTTCTAGTGCCTGAACTGATGTAATATTGTGGATTATTGGGCACACGCCACACATTCTTGAAACAATAAATGGTATTTCCCTGTAACTTTTTCCAATGAGAAGTCTTTCAAGCAACCTTATACCCTCACGCGCCTTCACTTTAACCTCAAAATGTTCGTTCACTAGCTTAACAACTACGTCAACCGCCCCCTCAACCTTAGGAACACCCTTCACTTCAACAAGCTCATGATTCAAGACCTTTTCACCTCACCCTTTTTAGAAGGTAGCATGTAAGGTTGTATACTGATACCCTTCTCTTTAAATGTGTGTAGGAGTCCATCTATATTAGCGTCATCATTTAACCCCCTGCATCCATAACATTCTCTATTGAATGTTGGACATATTGCCTTGCATCCGCCCCTAGTTATTGGGCCCATGCAAGCTACACCCTTTTCTATTAGGCAACTGTTTTCTTTTAGAATACATTCACTGCATACTGTGAAAGAAGCTTGTTCAGGAAACTTTTCCAGCAAAAGTGACTTAAATACTGTAAAAAATTCTTCTTTATCGATTGGACAGCCTGGTATACGATAGTCCACTCTAACATACCTTTCTATGGGGTGAGAGTACCATTTTTCTGAACCTGGAAACATTTCATTAATTTCATCTACATCAAAATCTTTTACTAGAAAGTTTCCTCCATGGCATGCGCACTCTCCCAATGCTACAAGAATTCTGCTAGCACCCCTAATCTTTTTAAGCTCCATCTCATCCTCAATTGACATGACTGAACCTTCTACGAATGCAATGTCATATGGTTCACTTTTGCCTATGGTTCCAAGTACACGGCTTTCAACTTCAAATGTTTTCAAAATATTCAATAGTATGTCTTCAAGATTCAGTATCTGGACAAGGCATCCCTCGCATGAGGAAAGGTTAAAAATTCCCACTCTAATCTTATCCAAGATATCTCACCTAAACTGGTGTTTCAAGAAAGTTTTTTACCTCACTATAGTTGAACACTGGCCCCTCCTTACACACGTATCTTCCGCCAGTCATACACTTTCCACAGAAGCCCATGCCACATTTCATGTTTCTTTCTAGTGAAAAGTATATCTTTTCTGGCGGTAACCCAATGCTAGAAAGTTGTCTTGTAACAAAATGCATCATTATGGGTGGGCCGCATTGAACTGAATATATGTTGTCTGAAGATGGCTGGAAATTTTTGAACAATACTGTTACAGGACCACTGTGGCCGCTCCAATCCTTTTCCGCGAAATCAACAGTTAATTCAATGTCAATGTATTTTCTCCATTCATCAAACATGTCCTTATATATTATGTCTTTAGGCGTTTTAGCGCCATAAAACAATTTAACATTATTGTACATTTTTCGATGCAAAATTATATATTCTATCAAAGGCTTTAAAGGCGCTAAACCGATTCCTCCTGCAATAACCAGAACATCATTCTCCTTCATTTTCTCAAGCGGCCACCCTCTTCCAAATGGTCCACGAACTCCAACAAAATCTCCCTCCTTTAATCTGAAAAGACCCTTTGTAACATTGCCCATTCTCCTTACAGTTATAGAAAAATTCTCGTGAACCATAGGTGATGATGTAAGGGAGAAGGGTGCTTCACCATATCCGAAAACAGTTAATTCTATAAACTGTCCAGGTGAAAAGTTGAAACTGTTCCTTATTTTTTCGTCTAAAATCTTTATCCTGAAAGTTTTCGTTTCAGGGGCCTCGTCTTTTATTGATTCAATCTTCGCCAATTTTGGCAGATAAGGGTTTGACACCAAAAGTCACCTCCCTTATAACATCCATTATATTTATTTTTGCAGGACATACTTCAACACATCTACCGCATCCTACACATGATATTGAACCTATCTCGTTTATTGAGTAAACAAATTTATGATATATTCTTTGCTTGAAACGTGAAGGTCTATCTCTTCTAAAAACTTCTCCACTCGCAACCCTTGTAAAGCTTAGGAAGTGGCATGAATCCCAAATCCTCACTCTTTTACCACTTTTAAGGTCCGGATTCGGTTCATCAGTTATAGTAAAGCATCTGCAGGTTGGACAGGTAAAGTTACATTTACCGCATGCAAGACACTTTTTACCATACTCGTCCCACATTCCATCCAGAAACTTTTCCCTTAAAGCTCCCTCTATAATTTCAAAATAGGGTAAACCCTTACTCCTAATATCTTCCTCAACCTTCATAAGCATTTTTTCCCTTTCTTCAACATCATCCCTTCTAGCCTCACTGAAAAGGTCGAGGTTAAATTTTATAAGCTTCCATCCATCCTCGCTTCCAACTTCAACAATATACTTGTCCCCGAGGTCTGAAAGCAGGATATCAAATCCCTTTTTTATAAAGGGTCCCGTGTTGAGGTATGCGCAAAAGCAGTATTCCATCGGCCTATTACATGTTAGACCAATAACCAGCGTGTTTTTTCGTCTCGCAGTATAATATGGATCATTATATTCTCCTGTAAAAACTTTATCAAGTACAAGAAGACCATTTATATCACAAGGTTTTACACCAACTATAACACGTTTCCCCTTTGAAACTTCATCAAGCAAATCATATAATCTAATATTTCCAGAATCCTCATACTCGTAAACAAACATTTCCTCTACTGGTGGAAAAAAGAATTTTTTAGGCGGTAAAATCGTATGCCCACTATAAGTTAAGTCAACCTCCTCCTTTCCTGAAATATATTCGAATAATACCCCCTTTTCTGTCCTGACAGGTGCAATCAACTGATAATATTCCATCACTCTTTCCAAAAAGTTATCCATTAACCCCTTGTCTATCGTCAAAAATCTTTCCATTAACCAACATTATCACCTAATACGATTTATAAACATTATCCTAACATTTAATAAATTATAGCCAAAATAGAATATAAATTAACGCCCTTTTTATAAAAATTTTAACCTGCTACCATTCAAAATGTTTTTATGGTCCCGGGGGGGTGATTTGAACACCCGACACTCCGGTTTCTGTAAGCCTAGCAGGCTGAACGAGTTTGCCAAGGCAAACTTCTACAGCCGGAAGCTCTGCCAGGCTGAGCTACCCCGGGACACTAAATTATGGACTAAACTTTGGATATATATTTTTATCGCTTACTAATGTTGATGTTGTCACGATAATTTTTTTACCCGTTGGTCTAATGTTTTTTGTTTATGGGTTTTGTCTTGTTTGATTTTTGCT
>JBMFNX010000014.1:0-38127 GCA_049969935.1 Nitrososphaeria archaeon | reverse complement strand
CATAAGCTCATTCACAGCAATATACAACTGGATATTAAAGAATGGACTATCGTGACAACATCACTAATGTTAAAGCTCTATTTTTATATCCACCAACTTCCTATGCCCCTATTATGAGTGTTCTATCTGGTGATGATGTTGCAAATTATTTGGAAAATGTTAGTCGTGAGCAGGTGCAAGTAAATGGTGTTGATTTAACGGTTGAAAGGATTTTTAGGCTTAAGGGTGCTGGAGTAATATTATGTAATGATGTTAAGCTTCCAGAATATGTTGAAGTCCAATGTGATGAAGGTAAATTTTTTCTTGAAAAGGGTGTGTATGTTGTTCAAGTTAAAGAAAGGATTTCGATACCTCTTGATGCTGTAGGAATATGTCTACCTAGATCTTCGCTGGTGAGAATGGGTGTTCAAGTTGGTTCAGCTTTATGGGATTCAGGCTATGTGGGATATTCGAAGATACTTTTGAATGTAGAAAACCCTATCATTATTGAGAAGGGTGCAAGATTTGCTCAACTTATTCTAATCAGATGCGAAAGGAAGGCTGATGAAGGCTATAGGGGCCGTTACCAAAATGAGCAATAAAATTACTATCGTCTGATATTGTCGATAATGGATTTTATAGTCAACTTTTACTTTAAAGTTTGTCATTAAAACAATATTTTTATAATCATATATTACATCCCTATTGATTCCCTTGGCTAGGGAAAGTGTTGATTCTATAGACCTAGAAATTTTAAGGTTGTTGCAGGAGAATGCGCGTGCACAATGTAATGAAATATCTAAAAGGGTTGGTGTTTCTGACAGGACTGTTGCACGAAGGATTAAAAGGTTGGAGGAAAAGGGTGTTATAAAAGGTTATAGGGTAGAATTGTCTGAAGAAGTGGTTGAAAATTTTTTTCCTTCACATAAGATGCCTCTTGAACATACTGTTGAAATGCCAGCTGTATGCTGGGATAGTATAATTGATGTGATTGTTGGCACGTTTGGTGTTGGTGGTGTGCTCATTATATATAATATTGGTTTATCTATTGGAAGAACCTATGGTACACTACTTAAAAGATTTTATGATGAAAGAGAAAATCTTTTATCAAATTTCTGTAACCTTTTCAAATCAAATGGTTGGGGTGAAGTTTCTCTTATAAAAGTAGATTATGAGACAGGCTATGGTCTAATAAATGTTTCAAGGTTTCCCTTTAAAAGCACTCTTTCAGAGAACCTGATTAGAGGTATAGTTGCTGGTTTTCTAGAAAAAATGTATGATAGGAAGTTTACTGTTAAAAAGTTAGAGTCTGTGGCTGAAGTAAAGGATATGAGGAAGCTTGTTTTGGAGGTTAGCTGTAAATGAGTTCTAAAGTTGATAAGGTTTTAACTGGTATAGAGGAGCTGGATAGAATTTTAGGCGGTGGACTGCCAAGAGGTTCGATAACCTTACTTGCAGGAGGCCCTGGAACTGGTAAGACGATTACTGCACTACAGTTTCTATACAATGGTGCCTTAAAGTTTTCAGAAAGGGGTGTGCTTGTAATATTTAATGAAAACGCTTCAGCTTTAAAGCAGTACATGAATAGTATGGGATGGGATCTTGTTAGGCTAGAGAATGAGGGGTTGATCAAGATACTTGATTTCATAACTGTTGAAAAGATAGGTTTAGAAAGCTTGATGGAAATGATATTTGATGAAGCCTCATCCTTTATGCCCAAGCGTCTTGTCATAGACTCTTTAACCGCCCTCATAATGGCTATGGAAAAGAAGGAGGAGGTTAGGGCTGTACTCTCTATCATTCAAAGGCTTTTGAGAAGGCTTGAATGTACAAGTATTGTTATAACTGAAACACCTTGGGGTGTAGAAAGTCTCGGTTCAGGTGTTGAAGAGTTTGTTGTAGACGGTATTATAAAGATGGAACTTGTCCCCTCTAAAGGTGAGTTGAAGAGGAGGCTTACAGTTTTAAAGATGAGAGGCTCTTCGCATGAGACAAAATATTATCAATATAATATTGTTCCAAATGATGGTATTGTTATAACACCATACCCAGAGGTATACTGATGGACAGCGGACAGCTTTGGGAAAAGTATTGTGGATTTTATAGAAAAAGTTTTGAGGAACAGATTGAATATAATGAGAAACTGCTAAATAGACATTTGCGCTCATGGATGGACACTTACACTGGTAAAGACCTGTGTAGAGGTAAAGTTGTAAAGGGAATTGGTGATCTACCAATAACAGAATACGGTGACTATAAAATACTCGGCAGGGTTACAGAAGCTATAGAACATTGTGAAAAAAAGTTTCTTGTAAAAGAAAATGAAACATTACATGACTACTATATGAGAATATTTGGACAGCATGTTAGACCGTTGTGTGAAGGATATGTTCCAGATGAACCATATTTTTGTGCAAAGACTACTGGTACAACTGGTAAGCCAAAATATTTTGTCCACGGAAAAGGCTTCTATGAAACATTCATTTCAAGTAGCATGGCTCTTGTACTTATAGCCTTCTCAAAAGATTGGGGTGATAATGTTTTAGATGATAGGGTGAACGCGCTTAATCTTATTGCACCACCACCATACATTAGTGGTTGGGCTTTAAAGTACTGGAGTAATTTTCTAAAATTTATTCCTCCAATGGAAGTCGCTGACAGGATAAGGGATATGGGTAAAAAGTTCTATATTGCATTAAAGATGATTGAAGATGGTGACAGGATACATATGGCTGGAGGCAGTGGCTCACTACTTTATATGGCATGCAAGTACTTTTCTGACCAAGAATATTTTTTGAAGGAATCCTATAAGGCTACATCTAGTTGGATTAAACGTCTTCTCATAATGTTAAAGGTTTTTACTCTAAAGTTTTCTAATGGGAGAAAGAGGGATTTAAAAGAAATTATGCCGTTGAAGGGTGTGCTTATAGGGAGTACAGACGCTAGACTGTACTCTGAATTTTTTGAAAAAGAATTTGATGTTACACCATTAAACTCGTATGGTTCAACTGAATTCGGTAGCGCCATGTTCGGTAGACCTGATAGGAAGATGGATTTTATGCCGAATCTTAAAAGCTTATACTTCGAGTTCCTTGACGAGAAAGGTGAAATTAGAAAGATTAATGAATTAAAGTTGGGTGAATCATATGAGCTTGTTGGAACACCCTTTTACACTATGCTTGTAAGATATAGGATTGGTGACATGTTTAGGGTTATAGACTTCTATGATGGTATGCCCGTATTCTCTTTCGAAGGCAGGGTTCAGTCTCTAATTTCAGTATATGACTATTATAGGGTTACTGAAGATGTTATGGCAAGGGCTCTTGTTGAAGCAAATTTTAAGGCTTCAGACAGGTGGGCAGTTACCAAAATTCTTAATCCGAAAGAAAAGCTTCTTGTACTGTTCGAAAAAGAGTGGTCTATAAGTGAAAGGGATGCTGAAAAAAGGATATTTAATGCCCTGATTAATGTACAACCTGAGTTCAGAGGCTATGTTAATGACTTTAGGGTAATCGACCCCTCTGAAGCCATAAAGGTTGAATTTCTTTCAAGAGGTACTTTCACCAGATACGCTATCATGCAGGCGAGGAAAAATGTTCCATTAGGCCAATATAAGCCTCCAAAAATAATTCCTCCTGAAAGGGTGCAAATTTTAGAAGATTTGAGAGAATGTAGTAGAAATGCTTGAACTTTCTTCATTCAGCTTTATTTTCCTGTTTCTAGAATATTTTGTTGGAGCTTTGGCTGTAATCTTTACAACAGTATTAACAATTTATAGGTTGAAGGTGAACTATGTTAGTGTTTCTCTTGCAATGTTCGGCATATCTATAGCTGTATGGGATGTTCTTGTATTCCTTCATCGGACAGCTGGAACATATGAATTCTCTCTCCAGATGTTCAAGATAATAGGCATAATCCATCCATTCATTTTAGGCTTCTTTTTCCTAACATTCCTTAACATATGGAAGCCTCGAATGTTAAATGTTATTGGTCTAATTCCAAGTGTTTTTGGAAGTTTTCTTTATGCAATGTTTGTAGAATATAGGATGAGTTGGGGCAATTTTGGATGGAGTTATCAAACGATAATAGATCCTCAAGCGAATTTTATTATAACATTATTTACACCAATCTACATGGCCTCGATACTGATTGTATTATTCTTTCTCTGGCTTAAGGCTGCTACAAAGTCTCTTAAAAGAAAAATCTTGTACATTCTCGTATCGTTTATAGTCTTTCAGGCTGTAGGTGTTACTGTAACAAATATAATTTTAATGCAGTCTGACCCTAACTTTCCACCATTGGGTGGCCTATTTTATCTGGCAACATTCACAATAATATACTATGTTTCAAGTTCTCCTGAAAAAGAAGTTTTAGCTTTGGTTCCAATAGGTTATTCTAAAATGTCTGAAGACTTTTCTGGGCTTGTAAAATCTTTTATTGAATGTTTATCAAGGTTTCCTGAACAGCTTGGCATAAGATACTTTAGGGTAATATCGTACTTGAATGGTAGAGGTTTGAATGACCTTATTTCCTATGATGATAAAGGTTCTAGAATAGTCTTGAATGTTAGGGGGGATGTTGACGTTAACAAGATCAACAGTTTTGTTGATTTAGCTTTAACCCTCCTGGAGGAGGGTGAAGTTGAAAATGTTTTCAAGGATGTGTTGGCTGAATTTGTTGACAGAAACTATAACCTGTTGGGCGCCGAGCTTGTCCATGTTCTAAAAAAGCATGAACAATATATTGTATCAGAAAGGGTTTTCGAAAAGTTTTCAGCTAAAGAGTTGAAGCAGATATTTTTGCCTAAGGGGTTTAGTGAAGACGATCTTGAAGTTTTCTCTAGAAAGATTGGTTTAAACCATAATGTTCTTAGAACCTCGAATGTTCTACTAGAATTTGATTCAGAAAATTATTTGTCCAAGGTTACTGACTTCGTTAGAGAATGTTTGAGTAACAATGAAAGTGCATACATATTCACTAGGAGAGGCAGTATTATTGAGGCTAGTTTTAAGGAATATGATGGTGTAAAATTCTTTTTCCTATCTCCTACATCATCAAAGATTCTTAAGTTGAATGATAAAATGTATGCTGTTCCAGTTAATGATGTATCAAGTATCTTAGGTGTTTTTAATACACTGGGTAAAGGCTGTTATGGAATAGTGTTCGATAACCTTAGTGACATAATCCTATTGACAAGCTTTGAGCAGGCGTACAAGATGGTAAGGCATGCGCTTGACATACTTTCTGGCACAGGCTCATACTCTCTTTTCTTGATAAACAGGAATGTTCACGGCAATGATGTCCTATCAGCTTTTGAAAGCCTTTTCAAGTATGTGATAAAATAGGGTTTAAAAATATTTTATATTTTCCAAAACAATGTTTTCTAGGCTAGTCCTGAATTAGCCTATCCACTTCCCTTCCCCTGTAATCGTACAAGTGTATTGTGAGAGGCATTTCACCCCAAGCGTGTGTGGCACAGCTTAGGCATGGGTCGAAGGCTCTAATTACTGCCTCAACCCTGTTAAGTATTCCCTCCGTCAAACGTTTTCCCCTAACATATTTTTTTGCAACCTGTGTGATAGCCATATTGTATGCCAGATTATTGTTTTCTGTTGCAATTATCATGTTAGCCCAAGTAATCTTTCCATCCCTGTCAACTTTGTAGTGGTGTATTAGTGTTCCCCTCGGGGCTTCAGCAACACCTACTCCCTCACTTCTGCATGTGTAGGATTTTGCTTGAACATTTTCGTCCAAAACTTTATTGTCCTCAAGCATTTCTTTAACCTTCTCTATACTATATAATATTTCTATTAGTCTCGCATAGTGGTATAGGAAGGTGCTTCCTACAACACCATTTTCTCCAAACCTCTTGTATTCTTTGAGCTCTTTGTCCGCATATGGTGTTCCACATTTTGAAACAATATTTAGTCTTGCTAGTGGGCCTACACGGTATACTCCCATCGGATATCCTAAAGGCTTATAGTATGGGAACTTCATGTAGGACCATGGTTCAACAGCCTCTCCAATGTACTCGAAATATTTTTTGGGGTCAAGGTTGTCCGCTACAATTTCACCTTTAGGCCCAACAACCCTTATAAATCCATCATAGTGTTCTAGTAACCCATCTTTTGAAACAAGGCCAAGATAGTATGTTGGAAAGTTTCCAAAGTTTTCAATCTCCTCCCTAAACTTGTCAATTCTATCCCTGAATTCTTCCAAAGTCTTCTGAATCATTTTTAAGGCTTCAGGTGTCTCATTAAGGATCATTTCACATTTTTCCTTCGATAGTGGTGTTCTCACTCCACCTGGAACTATCCATTCTCCAGAATGTATTCTTTTACCGCTTATGCGTTCAATAATCTGTTGACCAAACTTTCTCAACATTATACCTCTTTTCGCGAACTCAGGATGTTCTTTTATGAGTCCAAAAATGTTCCTTTTTGACGGTTCAGAGTCCATTCCAAGAAGCAGGTCTGGTGAAGATAGGTAGAAGAAGTTTAGTGCATGAGACTGTATTATTTGTCCAAAGTGCATTAGCCTTCTTAGCCTTTCTCCCCCATCAGGGACTTCTACTGAAGCTATTTGGTCGCATGCTTTTGCTGAAGCAAGCAGGTGGCTTACTGGACATATTCCACATGTTCTCGCAGTAAGAGAGGGCATTTCATAGTATGGTCTGCCTTCACAGAACTTTTCAAATCCCCTGAAGTCTGTTACATGAAATCTTGCCTCCTTAACAGTATCATCTTCGTCCAAGAATATTGTTACTTTAGCGTGTCCTTCAATTCTTGTTACAGGATCTATTACAACTTCTTTCAAAGCATTTCACCTCTAACCAAATTTAAATCTTCCCTCTAGAGATGGTGTTCTACCATCTAAAATTTCGTTTAGAACATAGTTTATGAGTTCAGCTGATGGCGGGCATCCGGGGAGATAGAAGTCTACCTTGACAATCTCGTGTAGGGGGTGAGCGTTTTCTAAAAGCTTCGGAACCTGCGTAGGATACTGTCTATTATGGTCTACGTTTTCAACGTAAGCTCTTTCAAGAACCTCTTTAACACTGTCTTGGAACATGTTTCTTAAAGCCACAACATTTCCTGTCACAGCACAGTCTCCGAAAGCTATAAGAAGTTTTGTACGCTCTCTAACGGTCTTAAGCTGGTGCAACTGTTCCTCGTTTGCTACTGCTCCCTCAACAAATGTTATGTCAACATCTTCTGGAAAGTCCTTTATATCAACTATTGGACTGTAAACTAGTTCTATTTTCTCAGCCAATTCTATGATCTTCTCATCCTGGTCTAGGAATGACATGTGGCAGCCTGAGCATCCACTTAACCATACTGTTGCAACCTTAACCTTCGCCAACCTAACTCACCTTCTCCTCCTTTCAACAACAAATTCTGGAAGCTCCTTCTTCTTTGTCTCAGATAAGGGTTTTAGTTTAACGTATATTGCTCCAACTGGGCATACGGCTGAACATTTTCCACATGATGTGCATGAATATGATGCTGCCCAAGGCTCATCTAAATCGATTACAATTGTCGAATCCTTTCCCCTCCTTTTCACATCTAGCACGTGAACTCCTTCTATCTCATCACATACTCTAATGCATCTTGTGCATAGGATGCATCGGTTATGGTCTAGGACAAAACGTTCATGTGTCATGTCAATCTCAAACCTTTTCCAGTTTCTTGAAACACTTGTGTGGTCTACTCCGAATCTTGTTGCAAGCTCCTGAAGCTCACAACTTCCATTTGCCACACACACTGAGCAAGTGTGTGTTCTTTCAGCTAGCAGAAGTTCTATTATCTGCTTACGGTATTTGTTCAGTCTAGGCGAATTTGTTATAACCTCCATGTTATTGCTTACTGGTGTAGTGCATGATGTCATAAGCTTAGGATTACCCTTCACTTCTACAACGCAAAGTCTGCACCCTCCATATGCTGTTAAGCCTTCAAGGTAGCATAATGTTGGAATATATATTCCATTGTCTTTTGCAGCCTTAAGTATTGTGTCCGTTGGTTTTGCAAAAACTTCCTTGCCGTCTATTACAAGCTTAACTGTTCTTTCACTCATTTCTTGACAACCTCCATCCTTTTAATATTACATTTTCCAGCTGGACAATTTTTGTCCAAAATATGTGAAAGATACTCTTGTTTGAAATAGTTTAATGTTGTGAGTACGGGGTTTGGAGCTGTCTGTCCTAGGCCGCATAAGCTTGCATCTTTTATAAGATAGGAAAGTTCCTCTAAAACTTTGAGATCGTCAACAGTCCCTTCACCCACCATAATCTTGTCTAAAATTTCTCTAACCTTAGGCAATCCTGCACGGCATGGCACACATTTTCCACAGGATTCGTCCATACAGAAGTCTATAAAGAACCTTGCAGTATCAACAATACATGATTCATCGTCTATTACAACAATACCGCCTGAACCCATTATTGCACCAGCCTGTGTAAGCGACTCATAGTCTATTGGAAGTGAAAGCAGGCTTTCTGGAAGACATCCTCCTGAGGGCCCTCCGACCAAGACTGCCTTAAACTTCCTACCCTCAGGCACACCTCCACCGATTTCATAAACAACCTCCTTCAATGTTATTCCCATTGGAACCTCTATTAGTCCAGGATTCCTAACCTTTCCAGTTAATGAAAAACATTTTGTTCCAGTACACTTTGCTGTACCTATCTTGGAAAACCATGCGCCACCATTTAATATAATCAATGGAACGTTGGCTAAGGTTTCAACATTATTTATTAATGTCGGCTTACCCCAAAGTCCTGAAACAGCAGGATATGGTGGCCTAGGCCTAGGTGTAGCCCTAAGCCCCTCTATTGAGGAAAGTATAGCCGTCTCCTCTCCAGCAACAAACGCGCCCGCACCAAGCCTCAATTCTATATCAAAGCTGAATGTTGAACCTAGAATGTTGTCTCCAATAAGGCCATAGGATTTTGCCTGTTCAATAGCCTTCTTTAAAGTCTGTATTGCTAAAGGATACTCGCTTCTAATATATATGTAGCCCTTTTCCGCTCCAACAGCATATGCTGCAATAGTCATTCCCTCAATTATAGCATGCGGGTCTGCTTCAGCTAATGTTCTGTTTGCAAATACACCGGGGTCACCTTCGTCCAAGTTTGCTACAACATACTTTGGTTTAGCCGTCGACTTTGCAACAAAGTTCCATTTTTGTCCTGTTGGAAATCCTGCGCCTCCACGTCCTCTTAAACCACTTACTGTAACCTCATAAATTACTTGTTCCGGAGTCATCTGCGTTAATGCCTTAGCTAGTGCAGAATAGCCTCCGACTGAAATATAATCTTCTATCCTTAGTGGGTCAATCTTTCCCGCGTTCCTTAAAACAAGCCTATACTGTTTACTAAAATATGTCTCATTTTTATAAACAAACTCTTCTAAAATTCGTCCATTAACAACATGTTCTTGAACAATTCTTTTAGCGTCCTCGGGTCTAACATTCTGGTAAAGATGGTTTCCAGGGTCTATTAAGACAACTGGTGCAACAGAACATGTGCCAACACACCCTGTCCTAGCAACCTTGCAAACATTCTGTAGCCCAAGCTCCTTGACAGCATCCTCGAATGCTTTCAAAAGTTTTTGTGCTCCAAAGGGAATGCATCCACTTGAACAGCATACATTAATACGATACTTGTAAGCCATTCTCATGTCATGCTCGATTTCAGCAATCTTCTGAATTTCCTCAGGCTTCAAACTATCACCTCTGCAAAAGGCTTCTTATCTTATCCAAAACTGCCTCCTTAGTCGCTTTACCTATCATTTCATCATCGATTATAACGTTCGGTGCCATAGCGCATGCGCCAACACATCTTGTAACAAATATTGAAATTTTTCCGTCAGCGGATGTTTCCCCCCTTTTCACATTAAACTCTCTTTCCACAGCCGAAAGTATTTCTTCAGCTCCCTTAACATAGCATGCTGTCCCAAGACAAAATGTTATCGCATGAGATCCAGGCTTTTTAAGCTTAAAGTAGTTGTAGAATGTTGCAACACCATAAACTTGGCTAGGTGGAATCTTCAACCTTTCGGAAATGTGTAAAAGTATTTTCTTGTCAAGGTAACCGTAAATGTTATGGGCTACGTGTAATATTTCTAGAAGAGCATCTCTCCTATACCCGTATGCGGCTATTGTTTTATCTATTAAAATTATTCTCTTATCTGAAACCGTTTTAGGATACTCTGACAATTCATTCGCCTCTCTCAATTGTTATACAACGGGTAATCTTTTTGAGTATATATTTTTTGTCAATATACTAATATAAACTGTATATAAATATATGATTTTATATAAAATTATATATTTGAATATATTTGAATATGCTATTTGCCTGCTAACGCATGCTTGTTTATGGCTGCCTCAGCTATTCTCGAAATGCTTGCAACTATCGCTTGAAGGTTACTGTTTATGGTGCATGTGGCGCAAACTATTACAGGATCATGTTGTCTAATCAGATTTTCCAATATTCTTGAATTTATTTCACTAAACACTGTCCTCGATTCCAGTATGCTGTTTGAAAGCTGGCTGTCAGTTGTAATAAAAGCATTAAAGGCGTTTTCATAAAATTTTATTCCTTCCTCAAATAATTTTTTAAGAAGTTCTAAAAGTTCTTTTGGAAACCTTCTGCCCTCCTCTATTATTCCTAAAATTCTTTGCGCTATATTCACAATATTGTCAGCAATATATTCGATGTTCTGTACAACAATTAGGCCGTCGAGACAACTGTTTTTTGAAATTTTTAACTGGCCTAAAGTGCTTGAATAGGCTAATGTTGTCCTAAGAAGCCTTAAAAGAAGGTATGAAAAGTTGTCAACTTCATCATCTAATGAAACTATTGCTACTGCAAGCTCACGATCGTAGCTCTCTAAAGATTTAACAAGGTCTGAGAACATAGAATATGTTATAGTATACATTCTAGTTAAACTTGTTTCTAATGGTATCTTGGAAAGGTCTAGTAAACTCTGCATAACCATTTCACTGGATGTTGCACTAATTATATTCATGTAAAGTTTTTGAGCAAGCTGCCTGATCAACTTCTGCTGTCTAACCGTTAAAACCCTACTTGAAACAACCTTAATAGTATTGTAGCCATTAAGATAATAGGACAATATTTCTCTAGTGATTTTACCTTCTCTATCTAACTGGTCAATGTAAATTGTTATCTCCCTCTCCCCTGAAACCCTATTCTCTGTCGGGAATATTAGGAGACTGCCATCACTCTGAACTTCCAAAGTAACTATATCACTGTGCTTTAACTCGTTAACTTTAACCCAATCTGAGGGTAGTGAAACGACAAGTGTAGACCTTCCAAGGCGAATAAGTTTACGCTTTTCCAAATTACCTCAAAATATATACCTGCAAAAAACGTGTATATATCCATTTTTATTCTAAAAGCAATGATTTGTATTAAATATGGTGGCGGGCCCGAGGGGATTTGAACCCCCGACCTACAGCTTAGGAGGCTGCCGCTCTATCCATGCTGAGCTACGAGCCCAGTCATAAGTTTTATTTATAACATTTTAAATCTTTTGCTCTACCATAATTAAAAAACAACCTTTCTCATGCACTATTCCACTTGCAAAGGTTAAAAGATGAAGGTTATTTGATTCAGCATTTTGGTTTGAAAATTTAAATAGAAGGTTGTCTTCATTTTTCAGAGATGATTTCATGGATAAAAATTTGATTGAAGGATTAAGGTGGCTTGATCAGGCTGAAGCTGACCTTAAAACTGCTAAAGATTGTGTTAAGGACGGTAACTATTATGCGTCATCATTTTTTCTCAACAGGCTGCTGAAAAATGTGCTGAAAGGTTTCCTTTACTCTAAAGGTTTTAGGGCTTTAATAACACATTCTGTTTTAGATTTGGTTGGAGAAGCTTCAAAGTTTAATGAAAGATTTAATGCTTTTATGGATTTTGCTAGAGAATTGGACCGACATTATATAGGTGCAAGGTATCCAAACGCTTACCCTTCAGGTGCACCATACAGGTACTATACTCGTGAGGTTGCTGAAAAATGTGTAAACTATGTAGAGTCGATATTAGTAGAAGTAAAGAATTGTTTGAAGGCATAGAAAGGTACAAGAATGTGCTTGTTGAAAAGTTGAAGCCAAAAAAGATTATCCTTTTCGGCTCCTTCGCTCGAGGCGACTTTAGTGAAGGCTCCGATATAGATTTAATTGTTGTAGGCGAATGGAATGAAAGTTTTCTTGATAGAATTAAAGTTTTGCTTGAACTTAATGTCGAGAATCTTCCCATAGAACCCCTTGGATATACTGAAGAAGAGTTTAATAGAATGCTTAGGGAAGAAAATCCTTTCATATTAAATGTTTTAAATGAAGGAATCATTCTCTACGAGGCAAATCTGCTTTAATTTTTATTGCACTAAGACGCTTAGTCTCATAAGCCTTTATATTCATCTTTCTCCATACATGTTTGTGGGAATATTATGTGTAGCTTAAGTTTGCCTGTTGATTATGCATTCTGGTTTAGGTCGGTTCCAATAAAGTTCGGTTTAGGCGTTTTAAAGGAAATAGGATACGATGTCTCTAAGCTTGCTGTAAAAAATGCTTTAATTGTTACCGACAATTTTTTGAGGAAAAATACTAAGGTTG
The DNA here is from genome assembly GCA_049969935.1 of Nitrososphaeria archaeon. GTDB lineage: Archaea > Thermoproteota > Nitrososphaeria > JACIWG01 > JACIWG01 > JACIWG01. The sequence goes on along the minus strand of JBMFNX010000014.1, from coordinate 25,509 downwards.
TTGAAGAAGCTGTCTCTAGCCTAAGCGAAAAAAATGTTGTAGTAGATGTTTGGGATGGTGTTGAACCTGAACCCTCATATTCTTCTATCCTTAAGGGTATAGAGTTTGCAAAAAAGAAATCATATGATTGCATAATCGGTTTAGGTGGTGGAAGCGCAATAGATACTGCTAAAATAATAAACCTTTACACAACATATCCGACAGACTTTCTAGACTATTTTGCCCAACCTTTGGGTAAAGGTTTAAGGGTTCCAGGGCCATTAAAACCTCTTATCGCTGTTCCAACAACATCTGGAACTGGAAGCGAGACTACAAGTGTTGCTGTAGTAACCTTTCCCGAAAAGAAGGTTAAGTTTGGTATATCAGACGATCATTTAAGGCCTTCACTAGCAATTTTAGATCCCCTTGTCACTTTAAGTATGCCTCAGAAGGTTACTGCTACAACAGGCATGGACGCCCTAATGCATGCAATAGAAGCGTACACTACAATATCATACTATGCTAAACCTGCTCCACCAACTGTTGCTGAAAGGCCTGTCTACTGTGGCTCCAACCCAATAACTGACGCTTTAGCTGAATCAGCAATAACCCTTATCGGAAAGTTTCTTCCAAGAGCATACTCGAATGGCAATGATATTGAAGCTAGGTCAAGTATGCATGTTGCCTCAACCATCGCTGGATTAGCTTTCGGCAATGCTGGTGTACACATCTGCCACGCCCTATCATATCCAATTGCAGGTGAAGCTCTAGAAAAGGGTGCTAAGGTTCCACATGGTCTTGCTGTATCAATAACTGCTCCAGCAACATTAAGGCTTCTGACACCATATTTGGTTGAAAAGATTGGTAATATCAGCTACCTTTTCGGTTTCAAAGAATATGATGTTGAAGTTTGGGAAATTATCACAAACTTTATGAAAATACTTGATTTCCCAAATGGGTTGAATGAAATTGGTTTTAGAAAATCAGAATTGCATGTTTTAGCTGAAAAGGCGCTTTTGCAAACAAGGCTTCTCTCGATGAGCCCAGTTCATGTTAACGTAAAATTGCTTGAAAGGATTTTAGAAGAAAGTTTTCTACTATGGTAGCCTAAAGTAGGGGTCTATTTTTATCCACCATCTATTGGAGGAAGAATCCATAATTCGTCTTCATCGCCTACTTCAGTATCTGAGGAAACCACTTTAACCCTATTTAATGAAAGCACGTAATCCTCGAGTTTAACTTTAGCCAATTCTGGAATATCCTTTACCCTAACTTTTTTAGACAATCTTATCTCCTTCTCCTTAAAACCAAGTGTTTCTGATAGTGGGCTGAAAACTTTAAGCTTCATGTCCAGAAAGCATTTTATCCTGCAAAATTTAATCTTTTCTAAAAGTTTAGGTATATAAGCATGATAAAAGCCAGCATTTTGGGGAGAAAATATTGGATGATTTAAGGCAGTCTGAAAATGATGCTGTAAAAATGCATGAATATTTTCAGGGAAAGATTGAAACAATTCCCAAATGCTGGATTTCTGGGCTAGAAGATTTTGCCATATGGTATACTCCTGGTGTCGCTGAAGCCTGTAGAGCGATAATCGATGAAAGGGATAGAGTTTTTGAGCTGACACTCAAATGGAACACTATAGCCGTCGTCTCTGATGGAACAAGAGTGCTTGGATTAGGAAATATTGGCCCTGATGCAGCACTTCCAGTAATGGAGGGTAAAGCTCTTCTCTTTAAATATTTGGGTGGTGTTGACGCTATCCCCCTATGCATCAACACCAGAGAAGAGGAAGAGATTGTTAAAGTTGTTAAGGCTGTTGAACCATCGTTTGGGGGAATAAATTTGGAGGATATAGAGAAGCCAAAATGTTTTTCACTACTTGAGAGGCTGAAGAATGAGCTTTCGATACCTGTTTGGCACGATGACCAGCAGGGTACTGCAACAATAGTCTGCGCTGGCCTAATTAATGCACTAAAGGTTGTTGGAAAAAGGCTTGGTGACGTTAAGGTTGCAATGGTAGGTGTTGGAGCCGCTAACGTGAGTGTTGAAAGGTTAATTGTCAAAGCCGGTGTTGATGAAAGAAAGATTGTGATGGTTGACAGTAAGGGGATACTGAGTAGAAGTAGGTCTGACCTTGAAAAAAGTGAGCCATACAAGTGGATGCTTTGCCTTAGAACAAACTTTGAGGGGATAGAGGGTGGCATTGCTGAAGCTTTAGATGGTGCGGACGTTTGTATAGCGATGTCAAGACAGGGTCCAGGTGTTATCAAAAAGGAGTGGGTTAAGAAAATGAATGATAGGGCAATAGTTTTCTCATGCGCTAACCCTATTCCAGAAATATGGCCTAGTGAGGCTAAGGAGGCTGGCGCTAAAGTTGTTGCTACTGCAAGGTCTGATTTCCCAAACCAACTTAACAATTCACTTGTATTTCCTGGAATATTTAGGGGTGCATTAGATGTTAGGGCTAAGGGAATATCTGACCAAATGTGTCTTGCAGCCGCATTTGAAATAGCTAGGATGGCTGAAGAGAAAGGTTTAGGTGAAGAATATATTGTGCCTACAATGGAAGAATGGGACGTGTATCCAAGAGAAGCTGCTGCAGCAGCCTATGAAGCATGCTTGGAGGGTTTGGCGAGGAAAATGACAAGTAGAGAGAAAGAATATGAGTATGCTAAAGAAATAATTTCTACTGCAAGAAGAAAGTTTGAGCAGCTAAAAATCTCTGGACTGATAAGAGGATATAAAAAAGTTTAGGTTGTTTCCAGCCCCAATCTTTTTACATGCTCTCTAATCAGATTATTTTTGCTAGAATTTTTTGAAGGATTCTCTTTTTGCACCACATATTGGACATTTTTCTGGAGGTGTTCCTTCTACAGTGTAACCGCATAGTGGGCAAATGTATATGTCTCCTATTTGGGCATCAACACCCTTTTCTACAGAAGCTTTAGCTTTCTCATACATTTTCGCATGTATCTTTTCAGCATTGTATGCCCAATCAAATGATCTTAATGCTGACTTTTCACCTTGAAGTTCTGCAACAGCCTTAAATGCAGGATACATTTCCTCAACCTCATAGGTTTCCCCATCTATAGCGTTTCCAAGATTCTCTTTAGAAGATTTAACATTGCCTAGCACATTATAATGGTTTTTTGCGTGAACAAATTCTGCATAGGCTATGGCTTTAAAGAGTCTTGCAACATTATGTAAACCTTCCCTTTCAGCCACTTCAGAAAATATCAGGTACTTCATGTGCGCCATACTTTCTCCAGCAAATCCTTCACTAAGACTTTTCTCAGTCATCTTCCTAACCATATACGCTCAAAAAAATTTTTCTATTCAAATATATAACCTTTACTGGAATTTTATAAAAATTTATATCCTATCTTATAGGCTTAACCATTTTCCTTACTTCTGAAACAGCTTCAGAAAAGCTCATTTCAGTTGAAATGTACTCTAAATCGAGGTTCTCGAACATCTTTTTAACTATAGCCTTTAGAAGGTACATGGCCCCTGCACCGAATACAAGTTTTAGAAACTCTTCAAACTCTTTAGAATATTCTGCAACATCTTCCAGAGACCTTAAACGGTACCTTTTTAGAAAATGTGTAATAATCGCATCCTTTGGTCCATCACCTATAACTGAAAGCCCTGACTCAATAGAATCTTTCACAATCTTTCTCAGTGTACTGTATTCCACAGGCTTCACCCTTTACACATTTTACTATTATTTAATACATCATATGATAAGATTTTTTTATTTAAAAATTTTTTACAAAAGATAAATTTATGTAATTTTGTAAATTTTAGCCCTTTCATTTGCAGTATGTAAGTTAAACTGTTATATAAACTTTAAAGGTGATGTGGTTTTCCTTTAAAAAGAACCTCTTCCGGAACCTTCTTTTCAAATATTTTTAGAAAGTTTATGTCATCCTCACTTTTCCTCAGCTCGTCGGGCAACATTATTGGAATTTCATCTGATATAGGATACCATCTTCCACATTTTTCACACAATATTATACCCCACTTGATATTGTATGAGATGCATTTTCTACACTCTTTTATTAACGCATCCTTTTCTATATTGTTTGGTGAAATGTTTTTGTATGCACAGTATAGTTCGCAAACATTCTTTGGGACTTCAGCCGCCTTCGTTTCAACTTCCTCGAATACGTAAAGTTTTAGTGGAAAATTTTTGCATATTGGGCATGCTAGAATATCCATTAGCCTATATCTCATGTTATAGACACCCTTCTAAACTCAACTGGCATGTTAGCACTTAAGCCTCTAGCCTCGTTAACTGCTTCAGTAACCATTTCTATCACATCCTTTTCTAGAATTGAAAGTTTTTCCCTATCCTTTGCTTCGACTGTAGCCTTTATCTGTGGCAGCGTGTTCGATGCTCTAACAATATACCATCCACTTTCAAGGTTCACTCTCACACCATCTAATGTTATTGGCGTAAACCCTTTCTCTTTAACCTTTAAATTCATTCTTTCAATAACCTTGAATTTTATTTCATCCTGTACTGTGAAAACTAATCTTGTTGTATAATATTTTGGCAGCCTGTCCACCATTTCAGAAAGTCTTTCACTTGATTCTGAAATCATTTCAGCAACCTTTAGGGTTGCATATATTGCGTCATCTGCACCGTAAACATCTCTAAAATATAGGTGGCTCGCTATCTCTCCACCAAATAAAGCTTTTTCTGAAATCATCTTCTCAAGTATGAAGGAGTGGCCTACTTTAGACATTATCGGTACAACACCCTTTTCCACAAACACGTCTTCAAGCAACTTTGAGCAGCTTACTTCGTAAACGACCTTTTCGCCAGAACCTTTTATAAAATGTCTTATCAGCAACGCCAGCATCTTGTCCCCCTCAATAACCCTTCCTTTATCGTCAACGAATACGGCACGGTCTCCATCACCATCATATGCTACTCCAAAATCGAAATTATCTTCAGAAACCATCTTCTTCATATTCTTCAGTGATTCGTCAGTTGGCTCTGGTGAACGTGATGGAAAATCTCCATCAGGATAATTGTTTATTGTCATAACCTCAAGTCCTGCTTTTTCAATAATTTTGTCCGCATACTTTGAGCATGAACCGTTTCCAGGGTCGACTAGAATCCTTAACCTTCTCCTAACATTAACCTTTTCTAGAAGAAAATTCTGATATATTCTGTTAACTTCATCAACCTTGTCAAGTACAGTTCCCCCTCCACTTTCAAAATATTTTTTTGAAAATATTATTTCCTTTATCTTCTCTAAACCCATACCCCATCCACACAGCATCGCCTTTTCCCTGCATAGTTTGAATCCGTTCCATTGGGGTGGATTATGGCTTGCGCTGACTATTGCGCCACCATCTAGGCCAAAATGTGATATTGCAAAGTATACGGTTGGTGTTGGCACAAGCCCTATATCCCAGACTTCCGCTCCAGACGAAGTAAGCCCATCAACTAGCGCCTTCTTTAGTGCTGGACTACTTTTTCTCACATCATATCCGACTGCAACCCTCTTACCTGCCCCGCCAAGAAATGTTCCAAGAGCCTTTCCAACGAGTTCTGCAACATTCTCGTCCAAGTCTAGACCGTATACTCCCCTAATATCGTAGGCTCTAAATATACTTTCTTTTATCATAGGAATAAAAATCTTATGTTATGCTATAAAAGTTTTTCAAAAATTAGCCAATCATCTAACATTTTATCTTGTATGGAAATCTTAAATAGAGCTTCTAAAGCGTGCAGGCAATCGTGTGAGGAGAAAGATATGAAGGTTGGTATTGTAGGATATGGTGCATATGTTCCAAAGTATAGGATAAGTGTTGAAGAAATTGCAAGAGTATGGGGTCAGGATGCTGAATCAATAAAAAGTGGTTTGGATGTGATAGAAAAGTCTGTGCCATCTCTTGATGAAGACACTGCAACATTGGCTGTTGAAGCTGCAAAAAATGCTCTTAAGAGGGCGAAGAATGTTAGAGTATCCGATATTGGAGCAGTATATGTTGGCTCAGAATCACACCCTTATGCGGTCAAACCAACAGCTGTTACTGTTGCAGAAGCTTTAGGTATAACACCTCAGGCTACTGCCGCAGACTTGGAGTTCGCGTGCAAGGCTGCTACTGCAGGAATACAGGCGTGCATGGGTCTGGTTAGGGCTGGGTACATAAGATATGGTATGAGTATTGGCTCTGACACTGCACAGAGTGCTCCCGGCGACGCTTTAGAGTATACTGCGTCAGCTGGTGCTGCAGCCTACATTATTGGTGGAGAAAATCTTGTTGCAGAAATTGAAGACACGTACTCTTACACACAGGATGTTCCAGACTTTTGGAGAAGAGAATGTGCGCCATATCCTAGGCATGGTGGAAGGTTTACGGGGGAGCCAGCATATTTTGAGCATGTGATAAAATCAAGTAAGGGTCTTATGGAAAGGCTTGGAACAAAGCCTTCAGACTACAAATATGTAGTATTTCATATGCCAAACGGTAAGTTTCCTCTTAGGGCTGCAAAAGTTTTAGGTTTCACGATAGAGCAGGTTAATCCTGGACTTGTTGTAGAAAAGATTGGTAACACATATTCTGGCTCATCACTTTTAGGTTTAGCGGCAGTGTTGGATGTTGCTAAAGCTGGTGAAAGAATCCTATTAACATCATATGGTTCTGGAGCAGGCTCTGACTCCTTCAGCATAATAGTGACGGACCTTATTGAGGAAAGAAGAGGTCTTGCCCCTCCAGTAAAATATTATGTAGAAAGAAAAGAGTATGTTGACTATGCGGTTTATGCGAGAAACAGACGTCTGTATAGGGGTTGATGGCATGATAAAGAAAAGGGATGTTGCAATAATAGCTGCTGCTACAACAAGATGTGGTGAGCTGTGGGATAAGGGTATAAAGGATCTTGCTTGGGAGGCTGGAGTTAAGGCTGTAGAAGAAGCTGGTATAAGTGGTAGGGATATAGAATATCTTGTTGTAGGAAACATGTCAGGCGGAATGTTTGTAGGCCAGGAGCATATTGGTGCACTTGTAGCAGACTTTCTCGGCCTAAATCCAATACCATCTCTTAGAGTAGAAGGCGCCTGCGCTTCTGGGGGGATAGCCTTCTTTCAAGGATACTTGGCAGTAGCTTCTGGACTATATGATATTGTGGCAGTAGGTGGTGTAGAAAAGATGACAGACGTTGAACAGGAGCAGGCTACAACAGCTCTCTCTGGAGCGATGGATTTTGAATGGGAAGCATACTTTGGCGCAACATTTCCAGGAATATATGCTCTGATGGCGAGAAGATACATGCACGAGTATGGGCTTAAAAGGGAGTCTCTTGCCAAGGTTGCAGTAAAAAACCATTATCATGGAAGCATGAACCCCCTAGCGCATTTTAGAAACAGGATAACTGTGGATGAAGCCTTAAACGCGCCTATGGTTGCTGACCCACTAGGAAAATATGACTGCTGCCCAATATCAGATGGTGCTGCACTAGTAATACTTGCACCGCTTGAAATTGCAAAAAAATACACTGATACACCTATTATAGTAAAATCTTCTGTCATGGCTTCAGACACACTCAGTCTGCTGAGAAGGCGGGATATTTGCACATTAGATGCTACAGTTAACGCGGCTGAAAAGGCTTTCAAACTAGCGCATTTGGAAAGGAGTCAAGTGGACGTTATTGAAGTACATGATTGTTTCACTATAGCTGAAATACTTGCTATAGAAGATTTAGGTTTTGCAAAAAAGGGTGAGGGGTGGAAACTGTATGAGGAGGGTGAAACGTATGTTGGAGGTAGGCTTCCAGTTAACACGGATGGCGGCTTAAAGGCTTCAGGCCATCCTGTTGGTGCAACTGGAGTAAAACAGATTGTTGAACTCTTTAAACAGTTGAGGGGTGAAGCAGAAAAGGGTAGGCAGGTGGATAATGCTGAAGTAGGATTAGCTCACAATGTTGGAGGCTCGGGTGCGACAGCGGTTGTCACAATATTATCTAGGGGGTGAAAAGAATTGAGTCAAATGGCTCCACCAGCTCATTGGAGGAGGGCTAAGGAAAGATATAGGCTACTTGGTTCAAAGTGCGAAAACTGTGGTAGCATATATTTTCCTCCAACAAAAGTCTGTCCAAAATGCAGGAGAAAGGGGAAGATGGTTCAAACAGAATTTTCAGGTAGGGGAAAGGTTTTCTCGTACACGATAATACATGCCGCTCCAAAAACTTTCGAAAAGTATACACCATACATACTTGCGTTAGTGGAACTTGATGAAGGGCCTAAGGTAGTGTCACAGATAGTTGATTGTAGGCCGGAAGAGGTTAAAATAGGTATGGAGGTAGAAGCCTGCTTCAGAAAACTTTTTGAACAGGATGATGAGGGAATAATAAGTTACGGATTCAAGTTTAGGCCCCTAGACGATAGCTGGAGAAACAAACAGTCTAAAAATTAATCCAATTTAAACGTCAACCTTTTATTGAATATCCAGCAACTATCTCCCTAACCTTTTGAAGTAAACTTTCACCCTCATATCTCCTTACAATTATACATTCTATTCCAAGGTCAATGCAGCTGTCCACATTCCTCTGCAAATCGTCTATAAAGTAAACCTTGTTCCCCTTTTCCTTTTCTAAAATGTATATTAGCTGTCTCCTCTTGCTTCCAAACCTATCTCTACCTAAAACCTCTTTAAAGTATCTTCTTATGCCATATTCTTCCAAAAACTTTTCTAGAACCTTCTGCGACTGCATTGAAGCAAGATATTTTCTTCCCTTAAAAAGTTCCAGTGCCTCGATAACATCATCATAGATTTCACTTTTTGCTATAGCCTCCATTTCATACTCTTCTATTATCTTGTTCACTTTATCGTAGAGGCTTGTGCCATAGGCGTTCTTCCAGAATGTTATTAGGTCAGTAACCCTATATCCTGCAACCTCTGAAACCCTACTATAAACCTTAGGCCAGTCAACATTCAATCTAGCCACTACCCCGTCAAAGTCTAGAACAAGAACTGTATTCTCCATAGCTACCTCTATCGATCCCCATATTTTTGTGTTTAAAGTTTTTGGAAAAACTTATCTTTTTACAAAATTAACCCCCTAGCATGAACTTTGACGTTATTGTTATAGGAGCGGGTCCAGCTGGATACGTTGCCTCTATAAGACTTGCACAGCTTGGTTTAAAAGTTGCTTTAGTTGAAAAGCACCATTTTGGCGGCGAATGCACAAATTATGGTTGTATTCCAACAAAGGCTCTTATTGAATCAGCTAACCTTTTCTGGAAGGCGAAAAGGGGTGGTGAAATTGGAGTTGTTTCCGAGCCAAGATATGATTTAAAGACATTCATGGTTTGGAAGGACAAGATTGTTTTCCAACTTAGGTCAGGAATAGGTTTTCTTTGTGAAAGAAATGGTGTAAAAGTTTTTGAAGGTGAAGCATTTTTAAAGTCTATAAAAAATGTTGTTGTAAAGGGAGCCAATAATACTCTTGAACTTTTCACAGAAAATATTGTTGTATCCACAGGTTCAGGGCCAGTCCAGTTACCAAACATACCATTTGATGGAAAATATGTGCTCTCCTCAAAAGACATGTTTAGTCTAGAAAGTTTACCAAATAGCATCCTTATTGTCGGTGGAGGCGCGATTGGTGTAGAATTTGCTTCAGCCTTATCTAAGATAGGTTTACAAGTGTATTTGATTGAAATGATGGATCAGCTTCTTCCAGGATTCGATAAGGATGTTGCCAGAATCCTTAACCGCACACTTTCAAGACTCGGTGTAAAAATATACACGGGTACACTATTAACATATTATCGTATCCTAGATGGGTCTGTTGAAGTAAGAGTTGATGGACCTGCTGGAGAAGAAACTTTTAAAGTTGAAAAGGTTCTTGTAGCAGCTGGAAGAAAGCCTAAACCTTTGATTGGCTTGAGTGAAGCTGGCATAATGTTAGATTCTAAAGGCCATGTTATCGTGGACAAGATGATGAAGTCAAACGTTCCTAACGTTTTCGCTGCAGGAGATGTTGCTGGACCACCATATCTTGCCCACAAGGCCTTTAAGCAGGGTGTTGTCGCTGCTGAAAACGTGGCTGGAAAAAATGTTATATACAATTTTAGGGCTGTCCCAAATGTAGTCTTCTCTGAACCTGAAGTTGTTTCAGTAGGTTTAAGTGAAGATGAGGCGAGGAAAAATGGTTTAGAAGTGTTGGTGGGACGTTTTCCAATGCAGGCTTCAGGCAGGGCTCTTACTGAAGCTTCTCCAGAAGGTTTTGCTAAAGTTGTTGTTGAAAAGGATAGTTTGAAGGTTATTGGAATCCAGATTGTTGGCTCTAACGTTTCCGAGCTCGCTGGAGAAGCAAGTTTAGCTGTTGAATTAGGTTTAAGTGTTAGAGAACTTGCTTCAACAATGCATCCACATCCAACACTTTCTGAAGCATTAATGGAGGCTGCAGAAGATTCTCTGGGCGAATCTGTTCACGTATTCAGGCGAAGGATCTAAGTTTATTTAAAACTTCTATAAAATCCAGTTCAGGCTCTATACGGGCTCTAATACCAATCCTATTCTGTAAACAGTTGTAAATGTGCTTTTCAATAATATTTGCTCCAACACCAAAAAGCATGTGCAGTCCATCGTGAAAGTTTTTTAGGTTTGATGGAATATCCTCCTTTTGGAGCCCGTACTCTCTTTCCATAAAATAGTAAACTGCCTCCTTTGCCTTATTACCTAAAATGGATAAAGCTTCATCTATAGCGTCCATTACGACCTTGTCAGCCTTATCCACCATCTTATCACAACACCATAATGTTAATGTGATTATTAAATTTTTTAATCTATATTCTAAGATTAGCTAAAGTGTGCTAAAAGAGCCTGCATACCCTTGGGTGTTAGAAATATTCTTCCATCAGCAAGCTCCATAATGTAACCTTTTTCCTTAAAAAATTCAAGCTTATTTATCTTTGAAATAAGACTTTCCTTTGGTACAGCATTCCTCTCAGATGTAGCATTATAAGAGAACATGAGCTCTTCAAGAAGCCTGTATTCTCTTTCATCAAATTCGTTCGACATGTTTGCTCAAAAAAATATGGGTACACATCTTTATAATCTTTATCTTTTAACATGTCCTTCAACAGGAAGTTTTATAATAAATTTTGTTCCATAACCGACCTTGCTTTCAACAAAAATGTGTCCTCCATGTAATTCAACAAACCTCTTGCATATGGCAAGCCCGAGTCCTGTACCCCTCTCCTTTGTCGTAAAGAACGGCTTAAAGAGTTTCCCAAGATTCTCTTCTGAAATACCTACTCCCGTATCCTCTACACTTATAACTATATGCTCATTTTCTATTCTTGCGCTAATAATGATGTTGCCGCCATTTGGTAGTGCGTCAATGGCATTAGATACCAGATTTGATAGCACCCTTCTCATCATTAGGGGGTCGATTTGCAGTTTCGGAAAACCTTCTTGAATTGAAACCTCTACTTTAATTTTTTCTGGAATTATAAATGTTGCAAGAATCTCGTCAACAAGTTTTTTAAAATCTATTTCAATATATTCTGGCTTCATGTTTCTCGCATAATCTTTGAAATCTGAAACCATCTTATTCATGTACTCTACCTGCTCATTTATTGAATCCAAAATTTCCTTAAAACTTTCCTTCTCATAAGATGGTATTGGTAAAAGTTTAAGCTTCTCCTTCAAAAGAAATGTCTTATACAATATTACTTGTAATGGTGAACGTAGGTCATGAACGATCATCGAAACAACTTCCCCTACAGCTGCAAGCCTTTCAGCATCCAAAAGCGCTCTAGTCTTTTCTTCAACAATCCTTTCAAGCCTCTCATTATATTCTTTTAACATATCCTGCATACGCTTCATTTCAGTTATATCCCTTGAAATTCCAACTATTCCAATAACCTTTCCTGTCCTATCTCTAATAGGCATCTTTGTTGCAGTAACCCAATGTTCTCTACCATCTTTTCCGATAACCCTTTCAACCTTGTTTATTATAGGCTTTCCTTCTCTGATTATATTTTGCTCGTCTTCAAATGCTTGTCTAGCAAACTCTTCACTGTAGAAGTCGAAGTCAGTTTTGCCAACTGCTTCCTCAGGGTCCTTTAAACCCATTCTTTCAGCATGCGCTCGATTCACTTTCATGAAACGTGACTGTGTGTCCTTAAAGTATATTGCATCTGGAACCGCCTCCATGAGAATGTTCAAAAACTCTTTTTCACGATAAAGTTCCCTCTCAAGTCTCCTATGTTCTGTCACATCCAATACTGTAACAATAACCTGTTGAGGTCTCCCTTCACGGTCTTTAACAGTGCTGGCATAAACTTCTGCCTCAAAATTTTTTCCCTCAAAATTTTTTAGGATAAAAGTTGATGAGATCAGTTTATCACTCTTTAAAAGCATCTCCATTTTTGAAACAACTTTCTCCCTTTCTTCTTGAAAGAATTCTAGAAAATTTTTTCCAATAAAATCTTCTCTATTAATTTTGAATAATTTTAGCGTGGAATCTGTACACTCGATAACATTTCCCTCCAAATCCAAAAATATTATGGGTGTTGGAGAATATTCTATTAATGTTCTAAATAGTTCCTCAAATAATTTATCCTTTTCCACCCCCTCTCTCCTATACTCTAAAACCATCCAATGCTGATGGTCCACTTTATACTAATAAATGTTTAAACCGTTAATTCAAATTTTCTCTACGAAACTGAGTAGTATTCTTTCATATTTTATTACAGGCGCCAATACTATTTTAAAGAAGCTGTATCTTCTTATTAGAATCTCTATATTCTCTATATCGTATGTGGATATTGTTTTAGAAATCGGTGTAAGAGTTAAGTATACGATAAAAAATAGTAGTCCTCTCGATATAAGATTGAGTATCCAGTATGGGAAAGAGAGTGTATCTATTGCTAAAATTGTGGCTAGTGCAGAAACAAATGATGTTAAATAAATTTTTGCAGAAGTTGCCACATCAAACTTTAAACCCAATATTCTATTAGATGCTAAAATATTGTAGGCCATGGAAAAAGTTTGTGAAATTATTATGGCAAAAAGTGTTCCATACACACTGTAGTAGGATGTCAAAATATACACTAATGGTATGAATGTAGTAAAGTTTACTAAAGCGCTATAAAATGAAAGTCTTGTATATCCCAGGCCGTTGAAAACGTGTCCAAAGACTATTGAACCGAATCCAGCAAAAAGGTTTGTTATAACGTATAGGGTAAGATATGATGGTGCAAGAGTATAACTTCTACCATAAAATGTGTACACTACGTCCCTCGAAAGAACCATTATTAGAACTGTGGCTGGGACTATAACTAGTGAAGTGTATTTGGTTGAAAGCCTAAACAGTTGAAAAAGTTCACTTGAATCCTTTTTAACTTTAGAGAAAGCTGGAAAAAGTGCTGAAAAGGGGTATGTTAGTACGCCTACGAGTGCAAGCAGTCTCGCTGCAACATAAAAGTTTCCAATTTCGGTATTTGATGCAAAGAATGCTAAAACTAGAACCTGAACCTGGGATGCTATCGTATTCAAAAAGTTTGCAGCATATAATGGAAAACCATAGGATACCATCATCTTAATATTCGTAAAAAAGCTGTTTTCTGCAGGCTTACCAAGCATCCTATAAAGTTTTAAAAAGAATAATGCTCCAATAATAAATGCTGCTATATAACTTATTACATGCCCCCATATTGCTCCCAAGATGCCAAAACCTAAAATAACCAGTACTGGTGAAAGAAAGGATTTAACTATAGCCTCCGTGTTTAAAATTAGAGCGTTCCCCTCCATCCTATCCAGTCCAGAAAACGCTTCACCTAAAAAGTTGAATAGTGTCTGAAACAATATTATAATTGAAGCTATTCTAACAAAATATCCCAGCTCACTTCTATTAAGCAGTATTGCTGCAAGAGATTCTGAAAACGTGAAACATAATAATGTCGCTATAGTGCTTACAATAAACTTGTACAAAAAGCCTGTTCTCAGTACACTTGCTACAACATCAACCTTATTCTCGGCCCTAAATTTTGCTGTAAACCTTGTTAATGCAGCACCTACGCCTGGGTCAAGAAATCCTAGAATTAAGGCTGAGGGAACAAATGCTAGAGAAAATATGCCGAAACCCTCTGGCCCAAGTAGCCTTCCAACAATCATTGAACCTACTGATAAAATAACCAATGACATGAAATAGCCTACAAATAGGAAGAAGCCTCCCCTTGCAGACTCTTCAACAATGTTTGAAAGGTTTCCGCTCATACATGCCACTATCTTTTGCCGGCAAAGTACCTTTTCGCATCCTCATAAGATTTTAGAGTCCCAATATCCCACCAGCTTCCATTCAATATGTAACCGTATACAGGCATTTTCTTACATAACCATTCTATGAACCTTCCAGGCGCATCTGAATCCCTACCCATGTCAACATATTCGTTAATTTTTTCAAAGACTTCCTTTGGAAAAATGTATAGGCATGTTCCAATAAGTGTTGTTTTAGGCTCCCTTGGCTTTTCAACAAAATCCATAATCCTACCATCCTCTTCTAGAACTACAATAGAATAGTTTTTTGCAAGATCAGCATCTTTAACATCGTATAAGCATATTATTGGAGATTTAAGCTTATCAAACATTTTTTTAAAGCCTAGAAGGCTTTCAGTGAAAATGTTGTCGCCAGCTGCAATAAGGCAGTCTCCAACAACCTCATTCGATAGTCTTGCAAGGGCTCTAATTGCACCCAACTTCTCCTCCTCCCTCATTGAAGATTCAGCTATAATCCTAACATTTTTCCTACCCGCTGATGAAAGCCATTTCTCAAAATCGTTCTTAAACCTCATGTTTGTTGACACAATAATATCTCCAATATTTAGTTCGTCTATCTTTTCAAGCAAATACTCTATAATCGGCTTATCATTTATGGGAAGAAGTGGTTTAGGCTTTTCTAACGTTAGCGGCCAAAGTCTTTTCGCAAAACCTCCTGCCAGAATAATGGCCTGCATAAACATGCACATACACTCATATTATAAAAATTTTAAAAGCAAAAACTAAAAATTATAAACTTGTTTTTTCAAATGTAAATGATGGTGTTCTAATTTGATTTTCGGCTGCGAACCTTTAAAGTATAGGGTTGTAGAAGGATGGGGAAAACATTTCTATTCACCGTTTGTTGAAGTTACAGGTGTTGCAGTAGACAGTAAAAACAATGTTTACACATTCATTAGAGGTGTTGACCCACTTCTAATTTTTGATGAAGACGGTAACTTTATAACATGCTGGGGGCGAGGTCTTTTCAGCTGGCCTCACGGCCTTTACGTTGCACCCGATGATACAATCTTTTGCACCGATGGAGACCATACAGTTAAAAGGTTTACACGAGACGGTCGTCTTCTAATGGTTCTTGGAAAAAAAGGTTGTCCATCAGATAGTGGATGTGTTAATAAAGATTATAGGACAATTAAACGTGGAGCTGAACCATTCAATCTTCCAACTGACGTTTTTGTTGACAGATATGGTACAATATACGTTTCTGACGGATACGGTAACGCTAGAGTTCACAAGTTTTCTAAAGAAGGTGAACTTATCACTTCATGGGGTGAGCCTGGAAGGGGTCCTGGACAATTTAATCTCCCACACGGGATATACGTTCATGAGGGTATAGTCTATGTTGCTGATAGAGAAAATTGTAGGATACAATTGTTTGACACGGAAGGAAAATACGTTGGAGAATGGTATGCTAATAGGCCGACGGACGTTTACGTACACGACAAATATGTTTACGTGACAGAACTCGGGTACAATGTTGGACATAGTCTTATTTCAACAACGCCTCGGGATGGTGTTAAGGCTGCTAGGCTAACAGTATTCGACTTAAACGGTGAAATTGTTACCAGATGGTGTTCAGAAGAAGGCTGTAGGCTAGGATATTTTAGAGCGCCACATTCTCTATGCTTAGACCATAAAGGAAACATATATGTTGGTGAAGTAGTAATATCTTCAGCCGAATTCAAGAATGTTCCAAACGAATGTCACGCTATACAAAAATTTGAGCGGATAAAATAAGGGGTGCAATATTGTTGGCTTCATTAGCGGACCCACTAAATGTTAGAAACTTTACTTTAAGAAATCGTCTAGTATTTCCACCCATACTCACTAATCTTGCATCATTTGATGGAAGTGTTAACGAAAGGCTGATAGAACATTATATAATAAGGTCCGCCTACGTTGGCATGGTTATTGTCGAAGCCTCATATGTTTCAGAAACTGGAAAATATGTTGAAAGACAACTTAGTGTACACGATGATAGAATGGTTCAAGGCCTTAGAAAGCTCGCCCAAAAAGTTCATGAAAAAGGTGCTACTATAGTATTGCAGATAGTTCATTCTGGTTCAAAATGCAGCTTACCTAACATAACCCCCCTATCACCATCATCTGATGGAAGGTCAAAGGAGATAACAAAAGAAGAGATAAAAGCTGTTGTAGAAGATTTTGCTATGGCCGCTCAAAGAGCTGTAATCGCAGGCTTCGACGGTGTTGAAGTTCATGGTGCACACGGTTTTCTAGTAAACCAGTTCTTTTCACCGCTTACTAACAAAAGGTTAGATGAATATGGTGGAACACTTGAAAATAGGATGCGTTTTCCATTAGAGGTTGTGGAGGCAGTTAAATGTAAGATTGGAAACAAACTTCTACTGTACCGTTTAGGTGCTGACGACCTGCACCCTGAAGGTGTCTCTATAGATGATTCTAAGGCTTTAGCTAGAAAGTTAGAGGAAAAGGGTGTAGACATTATTGATGTTAGTGGCGGAGTTTGTGGAAGTAGGCCTGCACAGTTTGAGACTGTAGAAGGATACTTTATACCTCAAGCTCGTGAAATAAAGAAGGCTGTTAATGTTCCAGTTATAGGTGTTGGTGGAATAAGAAGCTTCGAATACGCTAACATGGTGATAGAGAAAGGCTATGTTGACCTAGTTGCTGTTGGAAGAATGATTTTGAAGGACCCTGAATGGGCTAAAATGGCTCTAGAGCACGCGAATATAGTTAAAAAGATGAAGCAATAAAATCATCTATAAGCTTGTTCCCAAAAGTATTGAAGCGAATGTTGCTATAAGCATTATTATCAAAGTCTCTAGCAAAGTGATTTTCAAAGGAATTCTTGTCATCTTTGAACGATATCTTGCAAGCAATAGGACAACAATTGACCCAATCAATGCCACTGAACTCAATAAATTATATGGTGTTGGAAGCACTAAATAGACTAGTATAGGCGTGAAACCTGCAAATAATGTTGTAAGGGCGCATACTATTGCAGAAACGATATTCGCTTTCTGAACCTCCTTGTTCAAGAGTGTAAAGACTTGCTTCAAAAGTTCTATCGACTTCAACCTTTGTCCTCTGTCTGGGTTATCGCTTAAACTGTAGTCCATCAACCTCTTTACAGCAATAATTTCGGAAATATCTTCTGTAACCCCTCCTAGAAAGAAGCTTGAAAAGTTTGTTATAGCTACAGAAGCTAATGTTAATAGTGCTGCAAAGATCGTTAACTTAGATGATAGTCTAGCAAAAAAGGATGAGAGAATAATCATTAGACTTGTTACTGAACCGTCAGTTAAGCCTGCAACAACCTCCAATATTGGCTCACTTTTTAACAGTAAACTTTTCCAGTCACCACTAACCTTTGAGCCAACAGAAGTTAACTCAATATATTCTCCCTTAACAGTGATGAGTCCCTCATTTGCAAGTTCAGATAAGGCCCTATTTAGGTCTCCCGGTTCAACACAAATACGATGGTCACATAACTCTTCTATTCTCCCTCTTAATTTACTTAAATCAATTTTAGAAGTCTTGCTTAAAATCAAGAGAGTAACTATCTTTATTACATCATAGAGGTCCTGTACTTCAAACGACATCTTATCTCAAGCCTTTAACATTCTAGTGGGGTCTGGTATACAATATATATGGTATTTAAGCTTTATTAATGTTTGAGATTGCGTCAACATATGTTCTATAAATAGCCTTTCCTGCCTCAAGAATTTTCATCTTTTCTTCAAAAGAAAGTTTATTGTACAAGTTTTCTCCTAAACTTTGTCCCAATTTTGTTGGCACACTAACATAAACTGGCTCAGAAATCTCATCAAACCTTATGGGTGCGTCTATTGGATAATATGTTCTCCTATCTTTAACTATCGCTTCAACAATATCTTTGAATGCTGCGGCTGGACCGTATTCTGTTCCACCAACATTATCTATAATAAACTTTGTTATCGACCTAACATAATCTTCTATAACATTCTTTTCAAGGAACTTTCCTCTAATTTTCAGATACTCTTCCAATGGTGTACTATATACTTTAACAGTTGTCCACAAGACTGTTGCAAGCTCTCCATGCTCTCCACCAACCCATCCGCTAACCTCTGACACTGGAATCTGAAAGTATTCTGCAAGCTTGGACCTGAGCCTAAGGCTTTCAACATATGTTCCTGTTCCTATAACAAACTCTGCCCTAGAATATCTTTTACAGACCATAGTCATGGCGTCAACTGGATTTGTTATAACAACATATTTTGCTCCACGATTTGATGACGCTGTCACTTCAGAAACATATTTTACTATTCTTGCATTTTCTATAGCCAAGTCCCTTCTACTCATGCTAACACCTGGAACCCTAGGCTTTCCAGCTGAAATCAGTATTATGTCAGCACCAGAAACATCCTCATCCCTTTCACAATAGTATATTTTTGTATCCAAGTTGAGGCTTGCGGAAACATGCTTAAGCTCTTCAGCGAAAGCTTTTGCGAGTCCAGGTTTAATGTCGCATACTGTCAGCTCATCGGCAAGCCTTGAACATAATATCGTGTATGCTGTTGGCCTACCAACTCTTCCAGTACCTATTTGGGCTATATGCAACTGGTCCTCCAGAAAATATCTTGTATAATACTATTTCAACTTTTATCAACTATATTGTTGTTGTAAAAACCTCTTTCCCCAAATGAAGTGGAGGCTTAAATTTTAACGTGTTCAAGATTCCTGAAGCGTACGCTTCCTCCTCCACATATGCTGCAACAACTTTTCCAACAAAGAGGCTGTGGTCTCCAAGTTCAAGCTTTCTATCTAGAACACATTCTATGTGGCCTATACATTCTCTTATTATTGCAGTATCAATCTTTTTAGCCTTCTCCTTGGTTAGCTTAGCCAGCTCCCACTTATTCTTATCCCTTCCAGAAACACTGCCACATACTTTGATCGCATTCAGTTGATCGTATGTTGGAATGTTTATTGCAAACACTCTATATTTTTCTATAAGGCTGTAACTGTACCTTTTAGGCGACACTGCTATACCGACAAGCGGGGGTGTTCTTGAAATAGGAATCGACCATGCAACTGGTATTATGTTGCTTTCTTCAAATGTTCCACATGTTATTAGGAGGGTGAGCTTAGGGTGTAGTAGGTATGGCAGGTTAAAGGCTTCCACATCCTTTTTCATATGATATGTCTTTTACAGGGGTTTTTAAAAAGTTTTAATTGTATCATGTGTGAGAAATTGGTGGTGCAAGCTTTTTGATACTCTGCAGCGCCTGTCTTCTTGGAATAGAATGCAATTATAGGGGTGGAAGCAACCTTAACAGTAGGGTTCTAAAGCTTCTAGATAAAAATATATTGATTCCAGTATGTCCTGAACAGTTGGGTGGTCTTCCAACACCAAGAGAAAATGCTGAAATCATTGGAGACGGTTACATGGTTCTCGATGGCAGGGGTAAGGTTATAACGTTTTCAGGTAAAGATGTTACCCAATACTTTGTCAAGGGTGCAAAGGAAACTTTGAAGATAGTGAAACTTTATGGAATAGGTTCTGCAATACTTAAGCAATGTAGTCCATCATGTGGGAGTGGTAAAATTTATGATGGTACATTTTCTGAAAGGCTTGTATCAGGTGACGGTGTTACAGCAGCTCTTTTGAAAAGAAATGGTGTCAAAGTCTTTTCTGAAGAAGACATTTAAGCCCTAGTCTTCTGCTGAAAGTATGCTATAAAATTCTTTAACCCCCTCATAAAGTATGTTCTCGTCAAGCATCCCAAATGGTGTGGGTGTCTCAAATATTCTTTTTGGAAACTTTAGTGCCAGCATATTGAATCCCCCCACTTCTTTAAACTTGTTCTTTTTACTAAGAATCCTTTCACCCAATCTTCTTAAATCATCTTCTCCCAAGTTATAGCCTAAAACCTTCAAAGCCTTACAAACATTTTCAGGTGTATAAATTCCTCTAGAAAAGAAGCATACTACTAGGCTAGACAGTATCTGTCTCCAAGATTCTTCACGATACAATTCTCTTACAATATCATGTATACTCAATGTCTTTCCCTTCAGCATCTCCTGATCTAGACTGTATCCTGCACTATCTAGATGGCTGTGTCTTGCGCCAGTCAAATATGTTAAATGTGCTCCAGGTCCAGTATGATATCCTGGCATACCGTTCCCACCATATGAGAGTGCAAAATCTTCTCCACCATATCTTTTAACTAGAGCGTCCAAACCTTTTGCTGCTGTACCATATAATCCGTTCACCCCCTTAACAATATACTCTATAGCTTTAGTATATGCTTCAACTGAACCCCACTCAAGCTTTAATCCCAATGTCTCATTCTCCCCTATCAGGCCCTTTTCATAGGCTTCTGTCATCCAAGACAATACTGTTCCAGTCATCATGGCGTCAACACCCCACTTTTCAGCTTCATCAATAAGCTTTAGCACTCCCTCAGCATCCTTCACCCCTATCATTGATCCAAGTGAATATAATAGTTCATGATCATATGATATCATAGTAGTCTTGTAAAAGTATGGTTCTGTAACATATGGTTCCCTTAATGCTGCAAGATGAATGCATGCTACTGGACAGTGTGCGCATGCAACTCTTCTTCCAAGATACTTTTCCGCCAACCTTTCTCCAGAAATGTTTTCCGCGTACTCGAAACTTGATTGCCTCAAATTTTTTGTAGGCAGCGCGTTTATCAAATTTAATGGTAGTACGTTTGCAGATGTACCAAGGTCATGATATTTTTTCATAGCAGCCGACTTTATTGCAGAATCATAGATCATGTCATAAGTTTCCCTATACATTTTTTTGTCTGAAACTTGTAACGTTAATCTACCTGATACAACCATAGCCTTCAACTTTTTGCTTCCAAACACAGCCCCCAAACCCAGTCTACCAAAGTGCCTGTATGTTTCAGTATTAACTGAAGCGTATGAAACAAGATTTTCTCCTGCCACACCTATCCTCATTATAGTCCTAACCCCTGCACCCACCTCTATTTCTCTAAGCACACGTCCAACAGTTATACTGTTCCTTAAACCCCAAAGGGCTGAAGCGTCCCTAAAGTGTACATTTCTTCCATGGACTGCAACGTAAACTGGTTGCTCACTAGCACCCTTTATAACTATGGCACCATAACCAGCCTGCCTTATTGCAATAGAACTCCTACCACCAGCATGGCTTTCACCATAAAAGCCTGTTAAAGGAGATTTAAAGCATGCAACAGTCTTTGAGGCTAGAGGAAAGAGGCCGTTTAATGGTCCGACAGCAAAAACTATAACATTTTCAGGCCCAAGTGGGTCCACATTTTTAGGACATTCCTCCATCAAAATCTTTGAGGCGACACCAACACCACCCAAATATTCTTCAAAAATCTCTCTTCTATCCTCGATCCAAAATCTTTTTCTTGAAAGGTCAATGTATAAAACATTTTTTAAATACTCGTCCAAGCCTATCACCTCAACTCCTCTAAGGCGATAACATCATGTGGACAATATCTTGCACAATATCCACAGTAGACACAAATGTTAGGCTTATTTTCTCTATCATTCCAGAATATTGCACCATAAGGACATGATTTAGCACAGAGTCCACAGCCAATACATTTTGTAGAATCTAATATGACTCCACCACCCTCCCTAACCTTAAGTGCATCAACTGGACACACTTTTGCACATGGGGGATTCGGGCACGCCCTACAGACTATAACGACAAACCCATATTCAATCCCTCCAACCGAACGTACATGGATTGCTGAGTCAGCTAGCCCGCCAACACCAAACCTTCTCGAGCACGCGAACATGCAACTTTGGCAACCAGTACACCTGTTAGAATCTAGAACTGAAAGCCGTTTAACCATAGCAAAATTAAAAAGACTACAATTATATTTACTTTTTTTAACCTAGGCCAAGCTCCCTAATCTTTTCTAAAACTTTTTCAGCATGCCCTTTAGGATCAACTTTATCGAAAACATACCTTAATATTCCATCCCCATCAAAGATGAATGTTACCCTTTCAGATAATCCAGATGGTCTTAGTACACCAAAGGTTTTTGAAACATTCTTGTCATAATCTGCTATTAAAGTAAAATTTAGATTATATTCTAAATAAAATTTTTTGTGAGAGTCCACATCCTGAACACTTACGCCAATTATGTTCATGTCACCGAACTTGCTTAAGTTGTCTCTGAACGAGCATGCTTCTTTAGTGCATCCGGGTGTAAAGTCTCTTGGATAAAAGTATATGACTGTAACCTTGCCAATAAAGTTTTTGAAGTCTATTTCTACACCATTTTGGTCCAGAGCCTTAATTTCTGGAAGTCTTGAACCAATATTAAGCATAAAATATAGCTTCTACCGCTTTTATAAAAATGTTCGTATTCTAGTAAAATTTTTAGCTCCTACAGTATTAGGGAAAAATTTTTAAAACATGGATTGGACATTTGTGTTATGCCCTATAGAATAGTCATAGATAGAGGACTATGTATTTCATGTGGAGCTGCTCCTACAACATGCCCTCAAGTTTATGAGCTTGGAAAAGATAATGGAAAGAATAAGGTTGTTGAAAAATATAGTGTCGAAATAGGGGAAGGCAGGTCTGTTGGAATAATTCCAGACGAACTTTATCCTTGTGCAAAGGAGGGTGCTGACGTCTGTCCAGTTTCAGCAATCTACGTGGAAAAGATAGAATAGTTGTAATAGAAACTTTTGGTGGAAAGGTGTATGCCAAAAATTAAGGATGTCATAGTATATCCTGTTTATGCTGAAGCATCCTCTGCAATATCAGGCTACCTGCCCTTCTCAGGCTCACTTGAAGGAACAGTAAGGCGTGGATACTCATCATGTTTTGTAAAGGTTGTTGTAGAGGATGGACTATATGGTTTTGGAGAATGCTGGGTTAGAGAAGTCCCGCAGGCTACAGCAGCGATTGTTGAAAGGCTTTTGAAAAAGGTTATTTTAGGAGAAGATCCTCTAGAAACTGAAGTAATATGGGAGAAGATGTTTGCTACACTTAAGAACAGAGGCTATAGTAGAGGTCATCTAATTGAAGCCATGTCTGGAGTGGATATAGCATTATGGGACTTAAAGGGTAAAATCTTGCAAAAACCAGTATACACTCTATTAGGTGGAAGGTTTCATGAAAGGCTTAAAGCTTATGCATCATCAATAGTTTTTGGGAAACCTGAAGTCATGGCTAAGAAGGCAAGAGAGTGGGTTGAAGAGGGGCATGATCAGATAAAGGTTAAGGTGGGTATGGGTGTTGAAAGGGATGCTGAAAACTTGAAGGCCATAAGAAATGAAGTGGGATGGAATGTTGAAGTTATGGCTGACGCGAACTCAGCATATAACCTTAGTAACGCGTTAAGGCTTGCACGATCTCTTGAAAGGCTTGAAGTAAGATGGTTTGAGGAGCCGCTGCCATCTTATGATCTAAAAGGGTATATTATGTTAAAGAAGAAAGTTGGCATACCAATAGCATGTGGAGAATCACTTTTCACAGTATACGATTTTAAAGAGTTGATCGAAAATTTTGCAGTAGACATAATACAGCCTGACATTGTAAGAGCTGGAGGGATAACAGGCTGCTCAAAAATATTGGCTCTTGCAAAAGCATACAACCTATTCTACTCACCGCATGTAGGCCTATCGGGTGCAGGATGTAGGGCTGCTACCATACAAATTTCAGCATCAACTTCGCCAGAAACATTTTTAACATATGAAGTTTACGATATAAAGGAGAGTCCAAATCCCTTCTCAAATGACATATGCATTGAGCCTGTTGAAAAATTTTCTAAAGGATACATTTCTGTTCCAGAAAAGATTGGGCTTAGCCTAGAAATTGATGAAGAACGTTTAAAGCATTTTCTTTGCAAATGAAATCGTAAACTAAAAGTTGTAGTAAAAATGGTAGAAGATTTTTCTAAAAAATTTATTACCATGTAAGATAGGGTTTAATGTATGCCTCTAGTAGACCTAACATTAAAGGAGCTAAAAAATTATAAGCCCCCTCTGACAAGAAAAAGTGATTTCAAAAAGTTTTGGGAAGAAAATGTTAAGATTGCCGAAGATCAGCCGCTAAACTTTAGCGAAAAGAAGGTGGAATACTTCACAAATAGGGTGGAAGTCTACAAGATTTTATTCGAAGGATTTATTGACAAGACTCCAATAACAGCTTTTTTTATCAAAGACTCTAAGAACAAGGAAGCTTCGCCGACAATAGTGTTCTTTCATGGATATGGTTCAAGTAAGGGTGTTGTGACAGACTACCTTGGTTGGATAATGCTTGGTTTCTCAATTTTAGCTGTTGATGTTAGGGGACAGGCTGGAGAAGCACCTGATCATGCAAGATATCCTTTCGGAAGCATTACTGGAAACATGACAAAGGGTATACAGGATAAAAGCACCTACTATTACAGGTACGTTTACATGGACTGCTATAGGGCAGTAAAGTATGTTTTAGAAAGAAAGGATGTTGACAGGAACAGGATTGGTGTTTCAGGAATGAGCCAAGGTGGAGGATTATCCATAGCTGTTACAGCATTACATCCAAATATTTCGATTGCAATGCCAAGTGTACCATACCTTTGCCACTTTGACAGAGCAGTATATGTTGCAGAAGCCGGACCATATCTTGAAATATTAAATTATCTTAGAACGAGGCCTGAGGAAGAGGAAAAAATTATGGAAACATTATCATATTTTGATGGAATGAACTTTGCACCAGAAATTATGAAGCCAACAATATTTTCTGTTGGACTAATTGACACCATATGTCCCCCATCAACAGTATTTGCAGTATACAACCACTTGGGCTCAAAGGATAAGGTTATCGAAGTCTATTATGGAATGGCTCATGAAGAAATAGGTGTGCATGTTGAAAAGAAAATGAAGTTTGCTAGCGAATATCTTCAAAAAAGACTATAAAAACCTTTTTAAGCTCCCTCCTAGCATAGTAAACGTGAAATTTTTTGAAGAAAAGTGAAAGGGCCTTCATAATAGTTATTGTTACAACAATAGTATTAATTATAGTACAGCTTATATTAGTCAAAGCATGCTCACACACTTTGAATCAATAGAAAAAAGGCAAATAAGAGAGGATCTCATGGAAATAGAGAATGGTATTGAATGGAATATTAAGGGATTGGATACGGTTGTAGATGTTGTCACGATAATTTTTTACCTGTTGGTCTAATGTTTTTTGTTTATGGGTTTTGTCTTGTTTGATTTTTGCTT
>JBMFNX010000013.1:0-39072 GCA_049969935.1 Nitrososphaeria archaeon | reverse complement strand
AACAGCTTCTTATAAACATCATCTCTAATTGTTATCGTTTTTGCCATACGACCGTCATCAATTAAATAAGTTTAAACATATATTTAAACATTAATAGTTTACGATATTATGTGAGACCGAATGAACAGAAAATGTTCTAGGGTAATGTTTCATTTTCAGCTTTTTCTATAGAAAAGTTGTCGAAGTAATGTTTTTGAAAATCCACTATCACACCATTTTTTACTATAACACCTTCTTCTTCAAGCATTTTTATCTTATCCTTTATTCTTGTCTTGCCTGCGAAACCTCCTATTCTACCATTATTGTATACTACTCTATGGCATGGTACGATGGGTGCGTAGGGGTTTGTTCTCATAAACAGTCCTACTGCTCTTGATGCCTTTGGATTACCTGCTGCTTTAGCTAGAGCCTTATATGTTGTCACCTTCCCTTTAGGTACCTGCTTGAGCAGCTTATAAACTAGGTTTCTGTCGACCTTCATCTGCCTACTTAGACTATTTTATTTATTAATTAATAAGTTTATTTTCCGAAATAAAGCATTCTAGGTATTCCAATATACTAATTAAGTGAGTTTTATTCTTGCTTTAACTATTTTTTCTAGCATGAGGGAAATTATGATGGAAATTCCAGCTTGCCCGAAAAGGTCTCTAAAGTATGAGATTACTGCTAGAGGGTAGCCTTTGATAAAAATGTTTACTATAAAGTATGTTGAAGCCATTATAAAGCCTCCTATAATAAGGAAAACTATTTTTATCCATATGGGTTTGTCTTTCCCAAGTCCAGCTATTAGGCCTTCGAAACCGTGTGCTGGTATAGAAACGTACCATCTTGGATATGCTAGAAATATGTCTGCTGCAACACTTCCTATGGAGCCGACAAGCATTCCACATCTGCTTCCCATAAGTAATGCTGCAAAGAATATTATTGTGTCACCTATGTGTGTGAATCCTCCTGTTGGTGAAGGTATCAGCCCTCCTGTACTCACAGTTAATACTGCGGTTAAGGCGCTGAAAACGCTTACGTAGGCTATTTCCTTTACGGTTAATGGTTTAATTATGGGCTTTACCTCCTTCTCTCTAAACGAGTATACTGTTGTTGCTATAGTGAAGATTGTGCTCAGTGAAAGCAGAGACATGTATAGTATGTTGGAGGACATTATTCCAGAAAACTGATAATAGAGTAATATGATCGTTAAGAGGGTTAGGATGATGCCAGTATACTTTGTGATTGTAATGTAACCTTTTCTTAGTGAAAGAGCCATTATCATGTTTGCACCTAACGCTAATAATGTAAAGGTGAGGTAGCTTGAAAAGGAAAACTTCATTACTTCTGTAAGAGATAAGTTTGTGAATACGCCTTCGAAGCCTATGGACCTAATAGTTTCTAGAGCAGGCATAAATGTTGAAAGGGTGATTAATATTAGTGCAGTTAATGACAGTATTAATATTGTCTTTTTCATTCACTATCACTTTGTTTATTCAAAATTTATAATATATAAGTTCTTACCTATATATAAGGTATAGATATAAGATGCTTTCTAATTAAGTTTACAACAACCTTGTTTAAAAGCATTATCTGAGGTAATGTTTAAAAGTATATAAATCAAGTATATATTTGATGATATGATGGAGATCGTTACAGTCAAAGTTGATAAAGAGCTTAAGAAGAAGATGAAGGAAATAGACATTAATTGGTCAGAATATATTAGGGAGTCCATACGAAAGAGGGTCGAGTTAGAGGAGAGGAAGGAGGCTGCTAAAAAGCTTATCCATGACCTGAGGTCAGGAAAATATAATGTGCCAGAAGGATTCATAAATAAGAATATTAGGGAGACAAGGGAAAACAGATGAGCCTATACATTATAGACGCTTCAGTTGCTGCTAGATTTCTATTATTCGAAGATCTGTCTGATAAGGCTGAATATGTGCTTGAAGACTTTATGAATGGTAAAATAGAGTTGATAGCACCAGAGCTTCTAATTTATGAAGTTGGAAACATTTTATGGAGGGCTTTTAAGCAAGGCTTCATAAGCTTACAGGATGCGAGAGAAAGGATTTCATATTTTTTGAAGCTACAATTGAATGTTATAAAATTGGGGAGGGAAGATTATGAAGAAGTTCTTGATTTGAGCATAAAAAATGATGTAACATATTATGATGCAACATACTTGGCAGCGGCAAAAAAGGTTAAGGGTACACTTTTGTTAGCTGATAACATGCTTTATGAGAGAGCGAATAAAGTAGTTCCAACCTTACATTTAAAGTATTATAGAAAAACGTGATTTTTCTGCTAAACATTCTACATTTGTTAAAATTATTAAAGTCTCTAATTTTAAGGTATAGGTTTGTATAGCAGGCTAGTGGAAAAGGTGCAATCACATTGGAACAAGATAGTTTCGGGATTCTTGGTGTAATTTCTGTTACGACGCTCGCATCATTTCTTACTGGCTTAAATGCTAGGTTGGCTGTAGTTGGTTTACCAGTTATAGCGCATGAATTGGGTGCTGACATCGATACCATTTTATGGATCATCCAAGGTTTTATGCTGGGTTCTACTATAATCCAGTTGATTGTTGGAAGGTTATCTGATTTGTTTGGCAGAGTTAGACTTTTTAATCTCGGTTTTCTCATATTTATTACTGCTGCAGTTATTGCTGGATTTTCACCCAACCCCTTTA
Organism: Nitrososphaeria archaeon; assembly: GCA_049969935.1. Lineage (GTDB taxonomy): Archaea > Thermoproteota > Nitrososphaeria > JACIWG01 > JACIWG01 > JACIWG01. Next base: position 36,395 of record JBMFNX010000013.1, on the reverse strand, counting down.
CTCTTGTTTTAGCTAGAATCATACAGGGAATAGGTGGCGCTTTTCTCATGACCTTAAGTGTAACCATATTGACTGATAATGTGCCGAAAAATAGGCTGGGCACCTGGCTTGGTATAAATCAGGTTGCTTGGAGGGTTGGTGCTGTTGCAGGCTTATCACTTAGTGGTGTAATAATTGATTATCTTGGATGGAGATGGATTTACTTATTTTATGTCCCATTGGGTTTTGGATTCTATTTGTGGAGTGCACGTACTTTAAAGGAAGTTTATAAGCCTACTGAGAAACCTAATCTTGATAAAGTTGGTTTCACACTGTTTACAGGATTTCTTTCATTAATATTGATTGCATTATCCCTTTTCACTTTTGGGCCACCATATCTTAGTTTAGCATCAATTCTTCTATTAACGTCAATTCTGTTTTTAGCTTCTTTTGTTTTCTGTGAAAATAGGATACCTTGGCCTGCACTTGACATATCACTTTTTAAGATATGGCCTTTTAGTGGAGGAATTATATCACAGTTCCTTTACTCTATAGGTTTTGGAGCTTCAACAACACTTTTAGTCCTATACCTTGAGGTTGTTAAGGGTCTTTCCGCTACCATAACCGGTTTTCTTCTTATCCCCTTTGAACTCTCATACCTGATATTTGGTGTTTTGGGAGGTAGATTGTCTGACAAATATGGTTATGTATCAGTCGCTTCATCTGGATTAATTGCTTCCGCTATAGCATTTTATGGACTATCTACAATTACACCAGAATCAGACTTGAATTTTATAATATTATGTGAAATATTATTTGGTTTTGGTGCTGGACTTTTTATTGCACCTAACACTAGTTCAATAATGTCATCTGCACCTTTAAGTAAAAGGGGTGTCGCTTCAGCGTTGAGAACAATCTCTTTTAACATTGGATTCGTTTTAAGCCTTAATGTAGCTATCATTTCAATGGTCCAGTTTATACCATATGATGTTGCATCAAAGCTTATTACGGCTGAAGGCCTTATAACGAATAGTGCAGGATACTCTCTTACAGATTTATCCAACGCCTTAACCAAATCCTTTGCTATACAGGCTACAGCTATGGCCTGCGCAGTACCATTCACTTTAACACGAGGTATGCGTAAAAAGTCTATTTAGTAAATAACTTATTCATAATATTATTATTTCGAAAAAGCTTATATTTTTGTAATAGGTTATTACTTTTTTGGACGATGATGGGATCGAGGTACACTTACGCTCACGCGGATGACGTTTATCCGCTAACCTGAGTCCAATAGCATACCTCTACAAAATAAGGGATTTGATAATTAGACCTACAATACCAGCTCCTACAACTAGAAGAGAAACGTTTACTCTAAACTTAACCATTAACATTAGACATGCTATTGAAATAAATGGTGTGATATAGTCTACGTAAGCGACTTTTGAAAGTGATATGACAACAGCCAAAATTGTTCCTACAACAGCAGCTGATATGCATTTCAAAAAATTCTTCAACAGCATATTATCTTTTATCCTCCTAAACGATGAAGAGACTATTGGGACTATTATGAAAGGTGGAAGATAGACTCCTAGAAAAGCTAATAGTGCTCCTGGAACCCCCTGCAACCCTATATCCGATAAAAGCAGCTGTCTTCATAACAGGCCCAGGTGTAATTTGGCCTAATGTTACACCATCAAAAAACTCTTTTTCGCTAACCCAGCCAAAACTTATAACATCTGGACCAATTAATGGTATTATAACTAGACCGCTTCCGAACAAAAGTGAACCTGCCTTCAAAAATTCTAGAAATATCATCAATAATGTTGGCATATGCTCTAGTGAAAGATTGAATAGGATTATTGGAGGTAATAGTAGGTTTAATTTTTTATAATCTTTTACAGAAACTGGTTTTTGATTATAGAGGATTAATCCAATCAAGCCTGAGACTAGAAGTATTATTGCCTCATTAACTTCGGTAAAATATGATATTATAAATGCTGCCATAAATATGCAGAAGAGTTTCCAGTCTACTATGGAGGAACGTCCAAGCCTGTAGGCTGCAACCAAAATGATGACGACCACAACAGGATTAATTCCATAAAATATGTCGCCTACTGCTGGCATAGTATGGTATTGGAAATATAGCCAGCTCAGAAACAATATTATTATAAAAGATGGTGTAACGAATGCGAAGCCACTTAAAATTCCGCCAACAAGGCCTCTTTTGACATAACCAATATGTATAGCCATTTCTGCGGCATTCGGTCCTGGAAGCATGTTTGTTACCCCAACCATTTCAGTAAACTCTTCCTTTGAAAGCCACTTTCTCTTTTCAACACAATCGTCTTCCATCATCGAAATGTATGCTAATGGTCCACCGAATGCTGTCCAAGAGAGCCTGAAAAAGTATAGGAAAAGTTCTAGAAGACTAACACTTTTTGGAGAAGACATATTTTTGTCCTCTCTTCTAGCAATCGTACTTGTTAACGATAGGCATCCTCCATCCTAATCCGAAAGCCTTCTTATGTATTTTTATGCATGGTGCAGCCTGCCACCTCTTATACTCTGACCTCCTTATCCTAGAATAAACTTCATAAACTACATCTTTCGGATATCCCATTTCTATAAGCTCATACTTGCTTCTACGATTTTCAACTATCTCGTCCACGAGAGGGCTTACAATACTGTAGTCGAATGGCGCCACCTGACCCTCCTTAAGCTCCGGAGAAGGCTTTTTCTTGAAAACATTTTCTGGAACTATCTCTCTCCCCCTACGCCTATTATAGTATTCCGCCAGCTTATAGCATTCAAGCTTGCTTATGTCGCCTAAAACGTCAAGCATTCCCACCATGTCCCCATATATTGTACAGTATCCTAACGCGACCTCTGTTTTATCGCCAGTGTTTAGAACAAGTATCTTCAGGTTTTTGAGCCTGTTAGATATGTCCATTAGAATGTTTCCTCTAACACGAGCTTGAATGTTTTCGTCTGCTACAGGGTCATCGTCTTCAACTTTTATAGAAAAGTTGTCTCTAACCTTCTTCAACGGGTCCATCATAGTCTTCCTATAGCTTTCAACAACTTCTTGGATTGGAATTTCTACATAGCATATTCCAAGGTTTTCGGCTAAAGTTCTTGCATCATTTTTGCTTGCTTCAGAAGAATATTTTGATGGCATAAGGACTCCGATAACATTATCTTTTCCTAAAGCTTCAACCGCAATACATGCTGTCAAAGAAGAATCGATACCGCCACTCAACCCTATTGCAGCCTTCTCAAAACCTGTCTTCCTAAAATAGTCTCTAACACCAAGTACTAGAGCATTAAATACTTCCTCTTCAAAACTTGGTTGAGGAAGCTGTAAACTAGCTTTTCCAAAGACAGAAGCGTCTATGATGAGGAGGTCTTCTTCGAACTGTTTACCGTAGGCGACAAGGTTACCTTCGCCATCGACAACCATACTTTGTCCATCAAATACAAGCTCATCCTGTGCACCGACCAAATTTGCATAAAATATTGGAACATGATACTGTTCAGCCTTTTCCTTCAAAAGCTTAAGCCTCTCAAACTTTTTCCCAACATAGTATGGTGAGGCTGAAATGTTTATTATAAAATCTGAACCTCTTCTAGCAAGAACCTCTGTAACTTTAACATCATATTTTTCATCCCAAAGGTCTTCACATATTTCTACACCCAAACTAAAACTTTTTCCTCTAACATCAACTTTAACAGGCCATATCTCACTAACATCTTGGCTTGTAAAATATCTTGCTTCATCAAAGACATCGTATGTTGGCAGCAGAGTTTTGTAAACCTTACCTAAAATAGCTCCATTTCCAAAAATTGCTGCCGAATTGTAAAGTTTTTCTCCAAAAGATTCAACATATCCTACAACACCAACAATCTTACCAGATTTTTCAACAATCTCATAAAGCTGCTTCCTATTCTCCTCCACAAAAGATTTTTCGAAAAGAAGGTCCTGTGGAGGATAGCCTGTTACAGCAAGTTCTGGAAAAATTATAATGTCTGCTCCAGCCTCCTTAGCCTTCCCCATATATTCTATAATTTTTTTCGCATTACCTTCAAGGTCGCCTACTGTAGCATTTATCTGTGCAACAGCAAACTTCAGCATATGATATAAAATTGCGCTGTAGACGGTATAAATATGTTATTGTACTATTAAAAAATTTAAAAGCATGCAAGATTTAAGATTCTGTATGTTCAAGTATCAGAATATAGAGTTTGATTACCTAAACCATGATTGCTTTAAAATAAAATTTGGTGACAAAATAGTATACACTGACCCCTTCGAGATTAGTGGTGGAGAAAAGGCAGACTATATTACTGTTTCACACGAGCACTTTGACCACCTAAGCTTGAACGATATCAGGAAGGTCAGTAAACCAGAAACCATTATAGTGGCTTCAAAGAACTGTGAAGCAAAAATTAAAAATGTTAATGTTAGAGAGACAAGGTTTCTTAGGCCTGGAGAGACAGCCGATTACGGTAGTATAAAGTTTACTGCAACACCAGCATATAATATTAACAAGTTTAGGGCACCAGGACAACCCTTTCACCCGAAACAGTATGAGGGTGTCGGGTACATTATACAGGTTGGAAATGTTAGAATATATCATGCTGGTGACACGGACAATATTCCAGAAATAGCCTCATATACGCCAATAGATGTTGCATTACTGCCAGTTAGTGGAACATATGTTATGACAGCTGATGAGGCTGTTGAAATGGTTAAAATTGTAAGGCCTAAAGTTGCAATACCAATGCATTATGGTTCAATAGTTGGAAGTACATCGGATGCTAAAAGGTTCAAGGAAAAGGCTTCTGGATACACTGAAGTGGTCATACTAAAGTAACTTAGTTCCAAAGTTTAGTCCACCAAACTATTATATAATCTACTGTAAAGTTTTGTTTTAGATAAAGCTATAGATGGAATAATTTTCCTAGCATCAACAACTTCCCTTAAATCCACTTGCAGGCTGACACAAGACTCCTCTTCACCCAATTCCTTAACTGTTACACCATATGGTGATACTATAATACTGTGGCCTATAAAGAACGGGCTTGTCTGGTCTACTGCAACAAGAAATGACACATTCTCGTGAGCTCGTGAAGCTGTTAAAGCCCTCCACTGTTCAACCTTATACTGTCCCCTATACCAGCCAGAGGGTACAATGAACATGTTAGCACCCCTGTAGGCCATGATCCTAAATATTTCTGGAAAACGTAGGTCAAAACATACTGCTAGACCAAAAACAAAATCATTTAAGGCTACTACAACTATATCTTCTCCAGCTGAAAATATTTCAGACTCCCTATATCCGAAGGCGTCGAACAAGTGTATTTTCTTATAAACTCCTTTAACATGTCCCTTTTCAGCCAATATTGCAGCATTATAAACTTCACCCTTTTCCTTCAAATAGGTTGTGAAGACTACAGCATTCCCTTTTTCCCCGCTTTTAGAAACTATCTTTGAAACAAACTCTCCATCTATTGGTTCAGCATTCTCTTGCACAAAATTTCCTGTTAAACCCTTTACTGGTACACCCATACAATATTCTGGGAAAATGTTAAGGTACTGGCTAGAATTTTCTAAATGTGAAAGAATTTTGTAAAGGTTTCCTCTTTTATCTTCTCCAAAAGACAGTTGATGTATTGTAATAGATAGGCTCATGTGCTATGCTATCATTTTTCCTAGAATAAAATTTTTATCGAATTTATACTCCAAAATTTTATAAATCAAGTTCTTCAACTTTATTGCGATAAAATTGTTTTATGGTAGAGGGGATGAATCAGGCGGAGATAAGAGTGTTTCAAATGTTCCTTTAAAGGTTGCATTAATATACAGCATATTTGGATACTCTTGGATTATTATCACCGACGCTATAGTCTTTGACCCAAAAACATTCGCATTTAACATAGTTTTCCAAATAAGCGTTTTAAAGGGAATAGTTTTCGTATTAATAACAAGTCTTATCATATATTATCTGCTACATAAGGGGACATCGATTCTGGTTAAAGAAAGGGAAGAGTTTAGGAATAAGGAGGAAATGTATAGACGATTCTTAGACAATATCAATGGTGTAGCAGTTCAAGTGGACAGGAATCTTAAACCAGTTTTTATTCATGGAAACTTTGAAACCATCACAGGCTACAGTTTAAACGAACTCTTTTCAAGCGAGTCAGTTTTGGAGAACCTTCTTCCACAAGAGGAAAAGAAGAGATTTTACGAAACTGTAAACAGGCTGTTTACAGAATCCAACTTAGAAGTTGAAGGAGATTACCAAGTAGTTAGGAAAGATGGTAAGAGAATCTGGGTTAAGGTGTTTCTCAGAAACGTTTGCGACGAACATGGAATACCCCAATATATTCAGGCACTCTACTTTGATATAACTGAGAGTAAGCAGATGGAGGGGGAACTTAAGGCTAGCGAGGAAAAGTTTAGGACAGTCGTTGAATCAATGTCAGATATTGTATTTATTTTAGATAGATATCAGCGTCATGTTAGTGTATTCGGGCAATGGTCCAAAATATATAAAACTAGTCCAGAAGCTTTTCTTGGAAAGACTGCAAGAGACGTATTTGGAGATGAAGCGGCTAAAGTTCATGAGGAAGCAAACATTAAAGCATTACAGGGTGAAAACGTTACCTACGAGTGGTCAACAAAGACTGCTGAAGGTAAAACATTATACTTTCAAACATCACTTTCACCATTACGTGACAGTAAAGGAAACATAATTGGTATAGTTGGTGTTGGAAGAGATATAACAAAGTTGAAGGAGGCTGAAGAAAAGCTTCAAGAGTATACGAGAAATCTTGAAAAGCTTCTGGAAGAGCGTACGAGACAGCTTAGGGAATCTGAAAGGCTTGCTGCAATAGGCGAGGCAACAATGATGGTAGGCCATGACCTGAGAAACCCACTTCAGGCCATCATAAATAACGTTTACATTATAAAGAGCAAATTTTTGGATAAGCTTCCAAAGAGGACAAAGATTATGCTAGAAAAAGAGGGTTTAGAAGACATTCTAAAGAGGATTGAGAACGAAATAAGTTATATGAATAAGATTGTAAGGGATTTACAAGACTATTCAAAGCCTATAACACCCAAATATAGTAGAATACGTTTACAGCAAATGATTGAAAAGATACTATCACAAATAATTCTATCAGAAAAAATTGTAGTTAGAAAAGAAATTAATGTAGAAGAAATCGTTTGTGACGAAATGTTGCTCGAGCGTATTCTCTATAATCTTATATTGAATGCTGTGCAGGCAATGCCTGAAGGTGGCATCTTAACAATAAGGGGAGAAAAGGTAGACGATAATATTGTATTAGCTGTAGAAGACACGGGTGCAGGTATTCCAGAAAATATTTTACCAAAGCTTTTCACACCATTCTTTACAACAAAGGCTAAGGGACAAGGTTTAGGCCTTGCAATATGCAAGCGTTTCATAGAAATATTAAATGGCAAAATAGATGTGAGAAGCGAGGTAGGAAAAGGTTCAAAATTCACTATAACAATTCCTATATCAACCCTTAGAGGAGCAAGATAAAAAGCTTTTAGAACCATAAAAATCAAAAAATTTTTTGAAGAAACAGTGGCCATAAATATTTAATAGAATTCTAACCACTCTGTTTTTAAAGAAAATATTTTTATTTTTTGTAAGATAAAATTTTTGATGGGATGAAAATAGCTGCTGTTGCTGACATACATGCACCATTATATCTTAAAATTTTTGAGGAAAGCTTGAAAAAGCTTTTGCCTCTTAAATATAAAGCTTCCCTCCTTCTTCTCGCAGGAGATATTGTTGATGGAGGAAAGTTTGATCAGCTTGATAATGTTAAGGTTCTGCTTGACAAAGTAGATGTACCCATATTAGGATGTTTTGGAAACAACGAGTACGAAGATAAGGAAGACCTTGTTAAGGAAAAGCTTTCAAACGTAAAATTTTTGAACGACGAACTTTTTGAAATAAATTTAGAAGGTTTTAGAGTTAACATTGTAGGTTCTAGAGGAGTATTAGATGAGCCTACCTTTTGGCAGAAAAAGAATGTTCCGGGTATAGATGAAGTTTACAGGAAAAGGATTCTAAAGTTACAAAAAATTTCAAGCGAATGCAAGGGTGATATTAAGATTCTCATGCTACATTATCCGCCAACCTTAAAAATTCTCAGGGGAGAGAATCCAAAGTTTTTGAAACAGATGGGTTCAAATAGGCTTGAGGATCTGGTGCCAAAATTTGATGCAGTAATAACGGGGCACGCGCATAGAGGCCAACCGTTTGCTGAAGTTTACGGAGTACCAGTATACAATGTTTCACTGCCCCTTAGAGGAGATATTGTGCTCTTGAATGTGGAAAAGGGTAGGGGGTTGGAGCGATTCCTAAATTTATAAACTAGAGATAGTATAGTTATGTGGTTAATATGGAATTTGAGATTAAGTATAGGCCTTCATATTCTATGCTTGTAGTCACTTTGGATGTCGGTGAAACTATTGTTGGAGAGGCTGGAGCTATGACATACATGAGCCCAACTATAGAAGTTCATACTAGAAAAAGAGAGAAGAGCCTACTAGGGTCTATTGGACTCACCCTTTTAGGTAGACAGTCATTTTTTGTCAACGATTATACCGCGGTCGGCGGCAAAGGTGAGGTCGCCTTCACTTCTGCCCCAATTGGAGATATAGAGGTTCTAAAACTTTCGCCAACAAGAGGGTACATTATACAAAAAAATTCTTATGTGGCGAGCACATCAGACGTTAACCTTGACGTACAATGGCAGGGTTTCACTAGAGGCTTGTTTGGGCAGGGACTGTTTATGATTAAGGCAACAGGTCAAGGAACACTTTTTATTAATACATTTGGTGCAATAGATAAGCATACACTTAATGCTGGAGAAGCATTGATTGTCGATAACTTTCATCTTGTAGCCTTTTCGGACACATGCCAGTATAGGGTGAAAAAATTTGGAGGCTTAAAAGAAACGCTTTTGGGAGGGGAGGGTTTGGTTACAGAAATAACTGGGCCAGGTGACGTGTACATCCAAACAAAGAATGTGAGGGAACTAGTTGACTGGCTTTGGACGTTGCTTGAGCCAAGAGTCCAATCTAGGGCACGGTAGCTGAAAAACTAGATGGACCTCTCTAAATATTTTTTCTCAAGATAGCTTATAAAGTGTTGTGGATTAAGTTCTTCACCTAACATTCTTTTTAGAAGCTCTTTTGGAGGATACATTGAACCCCAGTAGTGTATTTTGTTCTTAAGCCACTCTTTCACTTCATCAAATTCGAGTCTTGAGATTTTATCGTAAAAGTTTGGTATGTCCTTTAGAATATGGCTTCGAAGCTGTGCTGAAAGGATTGTTCCAATAGTGTATGTTGGAAAGTATCCAATTGAACCTAGACTCCAGTGTATGTCCTGCAGTACTCCTTCAGAGTCTGTTTTCGGCCTAACACCTAAAACATCTTCTATCATACTATTCCATAATGTTGGCAGATCCTGAACCCTAACCTCTCCAGCCAAAGTGAGCTTTTCAAGCTCATACCTTAACAGTATGTGAAAGTTGTATGTTACTTCGTCAGCGTCAACCCTAATTAATGTTGGACGGACTATGTTAAAGTATCTATAAACATCTTCAACAGAAAATTTTTCTAGAAAGCCTAGATTTTCTTTTAAGAAAGGATATATTGCAGTACAGAATTGCATGCTTCTTCCAACAATATTTTCCCAAAACCTTGACTGTGACTCGTGAACACCTAAGGATGCACCATTGGCTAAAGGCGTGAACATGAACGCCTCATTATGCTGCAGCCCATACAGTGCATGACCATACTCGTGTATTACTGAAAATAGTGTTGATTTAAAGTCTTTCCCCTCATACCTTGTTGTTATACGGGCATCCCTTAAACCCATATGGATTGTGAATGGGTGGGCTGAAACATCTATTCTAAACCTTTTCCTATCATAGCCAAGCTTTTCAGCAACCCAGAAATTAACCTTCCTCATAGAATCTCTATCATATTCTATATCCTCTAGAGGATGTCTTTCACTAAACACCCTTTCAGACTCTATCTTTTCCAACACAGTCTTCAACCTATCCTTTATAGAATCAAATATCTGGGCAACATCCTTTGAGGTTAAGCCTTCCTCGTAAAGGTCAAGCAGTGCATCATAAGGGTGCTCCTTATATCCAAGATAGTCAGCACATTCTCTTGAAAGAGAAAATATCTTTTCAAGATAGGGTTCAAATGCCTTAAAATTGTTATTTATTCTAGCATTCCTCCAAACAATCTTAGCCTCCTCCGTAACCTTAGCCAACTCTTCAATAAGCCTTGGTGGTAGAAGACGATAGATTCTAATCGCCCTATTTAGAACCCTCAGCAAGCCCAACTCATACTCATTCAAATCCCTTTCCTCAGAAGCCCTGTCAACAAGTTTAATGAAACCTTCTTCAGTGATAAATTTTTGTTTAAGAAGGTCAAGCTGGCTGACGGCAACACTTCTTTCACCAACACCGTCTTCAGGCATATAGGTTTCACTGTCCCAGCTTAGTAGTGCCATCGCATGCTCTATTGACCAAATAACCTTGTATTTTTCCAAAATTTCTAAAATAAACCTGTTTTGGAAAACCTTATCCAAGTCCCATCAACAAGGAATAAAAGTGTTGGCGATAAAAGGTTTAAAAAATAAAGATGGCTGCAAAAATTTTTCTAAAATTTTAAAAGCATGCAATATCATCTAAAATATGGTGCGAATAGGATGGACGTGTTTGAGGCAATAGAGAAAAGGAGGTCAGTTAGAAAATATCTTGACAAGGAAGTTCCAATGAAGCTTATATTAAAGGTTTTGGAGGCTGGAAGACTTGCACCTTCAGCCCACAATAGTCAACCTTGGCACTATATTATAGTCACAGACTCCGAGAAGAGGAAGAAGATTGCTGAAAGCGGCAAATGGGCTGGCTTTCTAAAGAACACGCCTGTAGTGATTGTAGGCTGCGGTGACCCTGAAGCATCACCAAACTGGTTTGTGGTTGACGTGGCCATATCCATGCAAAATATGGTGCTTGAAGCCACAGAGCTTGGCCTAGGCACATGCTGGGTCGGAAGCTTCGACCAAGATACTGTAAAAAAGCTTTTGAATATTCCTGAAAAGTATAAGGTTGTAGCATTACTTGCATTAGGCTATCCTGCTGACGGAATAGAAATAGCATCCAAGATCCTTCACACTTTAAGGCCTAGAAAAAGGCTGCAGGAAATATATAGTGTAAACGAATTTAAAAAATAAAATCAGTAAAGAAAGGGTAAAAATATTGTATTAGAAAAATTGGGGTAGCATGATGTGGATTGAAATTCTAAATGTCTTTATAATATTATAATGTTACAAGAATTATTCCAATAGTAGTTAAAAATGTTCCGAGGAAGACGTTTAGCCTAAACCTTTTTTCGATCAAAAATTCTGCTGTAGCAGTAAATATTGGTGATACGGAAGATAATGTTGTCGCCTTGGACAGGCCAATAATTTGAATGCTGTAAATGTATGTTGCCCAACCTAGATTTAGTGCGATAACACCGCCCAAAGCAATATTTATGATCGAGCCTCTTTTTAGAACAAAATTTTCATTTCTCCTATTGAGGAGCAATATTATACTACTGGCAAGCATGTAGCCTGCCGTACGCCACAAATTTTCTGCAAAAGGATGGACTGAACCTGAAATGGAGCCTACAAGTGTTATACTTATACTCCATAAAAGTGCTGCAAGCGTTGCAACACCTATACCTATTAAATCCACTCTCCTTTCACCATCTTTTCTAGAAACTATTGTTATTCCGAGGACAACGAAGACTGTTCCAGCTAGCACATAAAATGTTATATTCTCGCCTAAAAATAGAAATGAGATTAGAATGGTTAATAGGGGGTATGTGCTTGTTATGGTTATAGAATGTGATGGACCTATTCTCTTTATACTTAGTAGATATAGTAGGTCACCTAAACCTAATCCAATCACCCCACTAGATAGGAGTGTAATGTAGGCGTTTATGGGGAGATTAAATGTTTTATCAAATCCAAGAATTAATGTTGTTGAAATAAATGTTATAATGGTTGCTGGCAAGGCTCTTAAAAAGTTTCCAACTATTGGGCTAAGATTTTTTAATCCACGCGAGTAGAAGATTGGTGAAAGAGCCCAGCATATTGCTGGAGAAAGGCCTACAAGTTCTTCAAACATAAACATTGCACCATAATTAGATTTTACCCTTTTTCGTGAAAGCTATTACAGCATCTATTGAGGATACAAGATTTTTTATGTTCTGGAAGGCTGGAATATTTGATTCATGTAAGAGTCTAAACTTTTCTCGAGTATATTGTCCGCCTGCAGCGAAAACAAATAATGGCTTTTTTGGTTTAACGAGACTAAGCTGTTTCACAAAATCATCTTCTAATGGAACATCCTGGAATACTATAGAAAGCACTATTATGTCGACTTCATGCGAATCATCACATACTCTTACTGCATTTATGAAGTCTTTTGATGTAGCACTTCCAGTTAAGTCTATAGGGTTGCTTACTATTGCATACGGTGGCAAGATTTGCCTAAGAAGGCTTACTAACTTTTCAGACGGTTCCACCATACTTAAGCCATATTCTGATATAAGGTCGGCTGCAACAACACATGGTCCTGCACCATTAGTTATCATCATAACATTCTTGCCAACAAAATTCTTCGATAATGAAACACATTTTGAAACATCATAAAACTGTTGAAGGTCTTCAGCTACAAATGCACCACAACTTCCAATAACATCTTTTGCGATAAGATAGTTTGAAGCCATACGCCCAGTATGAGATTTTGCTACTCGAGCACCATATGATGTTCTACTTGCCAAAAATACGATTACAGGCTTACTACATTCCCTTATTGATGTAGCAAGCATCCTACCGTTGGTGAAGCTTTCAACATACAATGATATAACCTTGGTGTGTGGATCATTGTCTAGGAAATGGATGAGCTCAGCCTCATCTACGTCAGACCTATTTCCAATACTTATAACCTTGCTAACACCCACATTTTCTTCAGAAGCCCAGTCCATGAATGTTACAGCAAATGTGCCGCTTTGGGAAATTACTGCAATATTACCTTTCTTGGGTCTAGGAAGACGTTCGTATGGTTGGAAAAGGCTGTCTACGCCAGAATAGGGGTCGAAGACGCCTACACAGTTTGGTCCAATAATTCTAAACCCGTCTCTTTTTGCTATCCTCAATATTTCCTCTTCAAGTAGTACTCCGTTTTCTGAAAACTCTCTAAAACCTCCAGATATTATTATTACAGCTTTAACAGATTTCCTCTTAAACTGGTTAAAGATTTCAACAGAATCCTTTGCTGGAAGAGCATAGATTACAAGGTCTATGTCCTCTGGAACATCTTCGATGCTGGGATAAGCTTTTTTGCCTAAAACTTCCTGCACACTAGGATTTATAGGGTAAACGTTTCCCCTAAAGTTTCCCCTAACCATACTTTTAAAGCATTCATGACCTATTTTACCCGGCTTCGAGGATGCACCGACTACAGCGACAGTGCATGGGTTAAAGAAATACTCTATATTATCCATCTTATTTGGCTACAATTGTACAGCTTTTAATCTTTCTTAGATTATGTTCAAAAATTTTGACATCAGCTAATAATATTATACTGCAAATATAGTTTGGACTAAAACAGTATGATACCTAAAATAATTTTGACAAGCATGTTTAGACACTTTTAAGCACTTGCACGTTTTCTGATCCGATAAAATCTAACCTTCCCATCCAATATAGTATGATGTTAACGATAATGTTATTGATTGGTATGTAGCCTCTGTTTATACCAACGCATTCAGCGTCAATGTAAACATAATATTGTTCATTATAAAGCTGGAAAAATGCCATTTCACTATCATTGTGTAATGGTTTTTTGTAAATGTAGAACGGATATAGGACACAAGCTTTAGGCCTAAAATGGTATATACTGCAGTAGGCTCTACCTTTAACCCAGTCTAAAAATATACAGTAGCCGTCACCCTTCTTCTTCAGATGAAAACCTTTGTTAAAATATTCTATTACATTTGCACCATATTTCTTCTGATAATATAAGGCTTCACCAACTTTAACTGGAACCAAAAGTCTGCAGCATCTACCACATCTAATGCAAGACCAGCTGCTTATAGAACGCCAGCCAACCGGCCTTACCATCAAATAAAACAATTTAGAACACCATTAATATAAAATTTTCTTCGCAAGCGATTCATTTAAATTAAAAATAAACTGTTTACTAAACTGTCTGCAATACTATAACCTTATAGAGTAGGTCTACGCCAAAATAGAATATCATGATCGAAAGAATCAAGAGAATAATTTTATACAGTTTGAGATTTATTTTAGAAAATGAGCCTACCTTTGACATTAGGATGAGCCAAAAGTAGTCTAGCCAAACATGTGCAATATAAAACACTACTACAATCGACAAAGTAACCACGGCTACAGCTTCAAGCAAAAGCGCTGTTCCCACACTGATCCACCAAGCAATAAAATATGGGTTGAAAGCAGTGAGAAATATGCCTGTTAAAATAGATGAACCGTATCTTAACTTATCGTTTGAAGCGTTAAATGTTCTTATATACAATGCATCCTTTAATGTTAGGCTTCCAAAGAATATCAAAAATATTCCGCCAACAGCGCCCAACATCATTTTAACAACGTTTATCTGAAAAAATGTGCTTAATCCGAAAGCTATTGCTAAAACAAGAGGAAATTCGACCATAGTGTGGCCTACAGCTATTCCTAAGCCGGATTTCCAACCACTTTTTGCACCAAAGGTTACAGATGATGCGGTTAAGGGGCCTGGAGCAAATGCGCCTGAAGCACTTACACCAATAATCTTTAAAATTACGGCTAAGTCAAGCATCTATCCAACATCATTTATTCTTGTATATATTTATTTTGTGGACTATGTTAGAAGTTATGTCCTTATCCATTCAAGGCCTAAACTTTTTTCGTCAACAACTATCATTGTCTGGGTTGACTTAACATTCTCCATCTTTCTAATCTTTCCAGTCACTATCTGATTGAGCTTATCTAAACTTTCAGCCTGAACTTTTGCAACAACATCATAGTTGCCGTAGACTGCGAAAGCTTCAACAACACCATCCATTTTCCTCAACGACTTTAAAACTTCAACCTCTGAACCCATTTCAACATTGATCAAGACTAATGCTATTATCATATTTTTGTCAACAATCTAATACAAAAGTAACTTATTAATTTTAACCTTCAAACGCTTCAAGCCTCATATAGTAATAATGATCGTCATCAAAACTCTAGTGTATTGTATGATAAACCTTTATCGTATTCGCAACTCTAGAACAGTAGGTTTTCAATTCATTTTGTAATATGGGTTTTGGATTATTGCACTATTTTGTAGACAATGTCTCCTTCTTTAACTCTACCGTTCACCTTTAAGCCTATTGACTGGCCTGCTTCAGCCCTCCCAATATTAACTTTTTCAATCTGCATTGATTCAACAGACTGTTCTATATGTGTTGTTTTACCTTTTATCAGAATCCTGTCGCCTACATTAAGTGGTGCGGTTAAGGCTACAACTGCCACACTAATTTTTGGATAATAGTGTGTTACTTTTCCAACTTCCAATTTTTCTTCTGACATCGTGTAATATTTGATTATGCTTATTGATAAATTTTTCTAAAAATTTAGTGGGCTAGATGTTCTTGTACAATAGTTTTCTTAGCTCTTCACCCTTGTTCTTCCAGAAACTGTATAATATTCTTAGGTCAGTTGCTAGGTTAAAGTCTTTCACACCCAGTTCAACATACTTTTCTATTTCTTTTGGATCACCGATTTCCACTCTCGGCCTCTTGTCCATTTTCAGCGCAGTCTTTATCGCCTTAAGCTCTGCCTCCTTAACCTTTGGATCATTTAATCCCCAAGGTGTTCCAGGCTCACCAGATAGGCCAAGACTCAGTCCATAATCCCATGGACCGAACTGTATCATGTCAACGCCTTCAACAGACAATATTTCTTCAAGATGTTCTACAGCACTCTTTTTCTCGATCATGAAAGCTATAACGGCGTCACTGCACACCCTCCTATAGTCTGCTACAGAATAGTTTGTGAAAACATATCCTCCAACCCTAAAGTTGCCTATACCCATTATCCCCTTAGGCTCACATCTTACAGCCTTAACCGCTTCCTCAGCATCCTCAACAGTTCTTATGTCAGCGAACAGAAAATTTTGTATACCAGATTGAAGTGCTTTTGCAGCAATGTAGCTTCTTGGTATACCGTCAACCTTTATCATAGAAGATAGTCCATAAAGTTCTGCTGCACGTGCAATATTCTCTAGATCAAAGAGTGTCCACGGCGCATACTCTCCAAGAAATTCGAAGTAATCGAACATGCCTGTCTGGCCTATTATTTCTACAACAGCAGGCCAGGGAGTCAAAATTCTTGTTCCAATCGTAGGCTTCCCTTCTCTTATTAATTCTCTCATCCTATTTTTTATCAACTTACATCACATATTCATTAACATCTTAAGAATGTTATATAAGACTTTCTGGTGGACTGTTTAATAGAGTTTAGGAAGTGGAACATTATATTCTTCTGCAACCCTCTTAATATTCTCCCAAACGTCCTCGTAAACCGGTATCCCCTCCTTCAACCTTTTTAAGTATTCTCTATGTTCTGGTTCGCCTGGTAAAAGAATTTCTTTGAAGCCTTCAGCCAATGGAGCTGACTTGATAATTTCTATAAGCTCAAGCATATCCTTCCTATAGTCTTCATATGGTCTAAAATGTTCAATGTTCACTATTTCGACAACGAAGCCCCCCTGTGTAGCCCACCCTCTTGGAATATGGTGGCTGAATGGTGCGCCAACAAGTATGCCTGCTAAAACTTCAACGCTCAAACATAAGCTGTAGCCCTTGTATCCTCCAAAGGGTAGGAGCATACCACCGTCGAGGAAAGCTTTAGGGTCTGTGGTAGGTTTACCGTTTTTGTCGAGAGCCCAATCCGATGGTATCTTTTCACCTTTAGAAGCGTATACTGCAATTTTTCCAGCGGCCACAGTGCTTGTAGCCATATCAACTATTATTGAAAAGTTTTCGTCCACAGGAAATCCAATCGAAAACGGGTTTGTTCCAAACACAGGTTTTGCGCCACCCCATGGGACCACGATAGGCGGCGAGCTTGTTGCAGCAAAGCCTATCATCTTTTCTTCTACAGCCTTTAACGTGTACCTTGCAAGCATTCCAACATGGCCTGTGTTCCTTACACCGACAACACATACTCCGTTGGATCTAGCCTTCTTTACAGCCAACTCTGTCGCCTTCATAGCCACCACAGGCCCGAGACCGTTGTCGCCATCAATCAAACAGGCTCCAGAAGTGTCTTTTACAAACTTTATATTTGGTCTAGGATTTATTATACCCTGTTTTATTGCTGAAACATAGTGGTGGAGCCTAACAAAGACGCCGTGAGAGTCAACACCTCTCAAGTTTGCTCTGACCAAATGTTCTGAAACAATTTCAGCATCATCCTTAGGAACGCCAGTCTTTTCAAAAACAGTTTTACAGAAATCAAATAATTCGTCTGAAAAAACCTTTCCTATACAGTTTGCCATATATCTCATAACAGGGTGAAGTTTCACAGTTTATAAATTTTTTAAAAATTCTTTCCTGCACATATATTAAATAGAATTTTGGTATAAAAGATGAGAAAAATCTAATATTTATTATAAAATAAAGTAATACTATCAGCACTGAAATTTATTTTATAAAATTTTGAAAATTTAAGACGAAAAACGCACTTTTAAAATAAAAAGTTTATTTAATCTATCCAATTTGGTTATGTGGTGTAAAATGGGTTACAAACTACCATGCAAGAAAGCGTTGTCTAGAAAAATTGGCTTAGTAGGCATAGCCATTCTAGCAATTGCAATAATCTTTTCAGCAATACTTTTCACACAACCCACTCAGCCCAAGGTAAAATCTTCTGTAGTATACGCATATGTCTCAGACTTCCCTACACTTGATCCAAGTATAGCTTTCGAAGACGAACAAGTTATTTTAGCAAACGTTTATGAGGCACTTATATTCTATAATTCATCTAATCCTAGTTCGCCATTAACGCCTTGGCTTGCTACAAGCTGGAACTATTCTCAAGACGGACTTGTTTGGACATTTAACCTTAGAAAGAATATACTGTTTCATGATGGAACACCTTTCAATGCTGAGGCGGTAAAGTTTAGTGTCGAGCGTACAAAAAGGATGGGACTTGGTGCAGCCTACATCTGGGACCCTGTGAAAGAAATACAGGTTGTCGACGATTATACAATAAAGTTTATTCTCCAGTATCCTGCACCGTTAGCGCAAATTGCATCATCACAGTATGGTGCATGGATTTTCAGTCCAAAGATACCTTCAAATGATACTGATGCGACAGAATGGTTTAATCAAGGAAAAGATGCTGGTACAGGCGCTTTCACAATAGAATCTTATGAAGCAGGTTTCCAGATTGTGCTTAAGAGGTTTGATAAATATTGGAGAGGATGGAGTGGCAATCATATTGAAAAGGTCTTGATAAAGACAGTTAGAGATCCGACAGCAAGACTTCAGGCTATCAAGGCGGGTGAAGCTGATTTTACTGTAGATTTGCCTGTAGACTATTTACCTGAACTAAAGGATAATCCTAACGTTAAAGTTCTGGCTGTACCCAGTTATAGGAACCTGCTGGGTATGATAAACACAAAGCGTGCACCAACAGATAATGTTCTAGTTCGACAGGCTCTAGCCTACGCTTTCCCATATGATGCCGTAGTAAAAAATGTGATGCAAAATTATGCGGCACAGTCTAAAGGTCCAATTCCAATTGGAATGATAGGATATTTTGAGGACATGCCACATTACACTTACAACCTTACTAAGGCAAAAGAGTTGCTTGAAAAGGCAGGATATCCTAATGGAGGGTTTACAATCATATTAACATACACTTCTGGAGACCAGCTTGAGAAACAGGTAGCAGAATTATATAAGGCTGAGTTGGAGAAGCTTGGTATAACTCTTGACATTAGAGAGATGACAACAAAGGCAAAATATAGTCTGGCAAGAGGAGACCCTAAAGAGGCACAGCATATACTATTATTCTATTGGTGGCCAACATATATAACACCCTACGACTTCCTATACAGCCTATTCCATTCAGAAGAAAAGGTCATATTTAACTTCGCATATTACTATAATTCAACATACGATAATTTAATCGATACAGCAAGCAGGCTTGAAGGAACGGATTTAAATAAGGCACTACAATTGTACAGGAAAGCGCAGGAGCAGGTGATAAGAGATTGTACTGCACTCTTCATAATTGACATGGACACAATTATGGTCGTAAACTCTAAAGTGCACAACTTTAAACCAAATTCAGCATATACTGAAGTAGTATTCTTCTATGACATATGGGTTGAAAGCTAAGGGCTATGCCGTTCAACATTTTTTTATTTAATGATCTAAAATGGCTTCCTTTAAAAGCTATCTTGTAAGAAGAATAGTTTTGGCTTTCATAGTATTATATTTTGTTATAACAATCACGTTTATACTATCACATGTTGTACCCTCAGACCCTGCAGAATTATATGTTGGCCCGAAGGCGACGAAGGAGCAGAGGGATAAGGCTATAATAGAATTAGGTTTAGATAAACCGCTGTATGTTCAGTATATCAATTATGTTTTTGGACTATTGAAAGGTGACCTTGGAACGTCATTGAGGGCTCATAAACCAGTGTTACATGATATTCTTGTATATCTTCCGGCAACATTGGAAATTGTTGTTATAGCAAATATTATAGCACTT
The DNA here is from genome assembly GCA_049969935.1 of Nitrososphaeria archaeon. GTDB lineage: Archaea > Thermoproteota > Nitrososphaeria > JACIWG01 > JACIWG01 > JACIWG01. Next base: position 16,503 of record JBMFNX010000013.1, on the reverse strand, counting down.
TTTATTGGAATATTTTTTGGAACATTTTCTGCTTTAAAGAAAGACCGTTTGGAAGACCATTTGATAAGGTTTATTTCTGTTGGAGGTGTGTCTATACCATCATTTTGGTTTGCCCTACTTATGCAGCTTATATTTTTTGGAGTCCTCGGCATACTTCCTCTCGACGGTAGAGTCAGTACTGAAATACAACTTTTTAATCCAATAAAGACAATCACAGGATTTTATACAATTGACTCTATATTAAATTGGAACTTTCCAGCATTCTTAGACTGTTTAAGACATCTAATCTTGCCAGCGGCAGTGCTTGCCACATATCCTATAGGTCTTGTAACAAGAATGGTTAGGTCGATGATGGTTGAAGTATTAAATGAAAATTATATTAGGTTTGCAAAAGCAAACGGTTTCAGAGAGAACTTAATCTATTATAAGTATGCTCTGAAAAATGCTTTAACTCCTGCCCTAATGGCTCTTGGACTATCCTTTGCATACAGTATAACTGGAGCCTTTCTTGTTGAGGTTATATTTAGCTGGCCTGGGCTTGGAACATACACTGTTAACGCAATATTAGAGAACGATTATCCTTCAATATTAGGTGTAACAATAGTTGGAACAATTTTCTATGTTGCCGTTAACCTTCTATTGGATATATTTCAAGCTTACATTGACCCTAGGGTGAGGCTTCAATGAAAAGAATAGTATCAGGAGAAAATGAGATAACCTTAAGGCTTTTGTTAAAAGATAAGCTAGCCCTATTTTCACTAGCAGTAATAGTATTATTTATTTTGATGGCAATATTTGCACCCTACATAGCACCATATCCAGAAGAGGGTGAAGGTAAGCCTGTTCCAGAACAAAGATTCCTTCCACCATCAATAGAGCATCCTTTTGGAACAGACTATCTTGGACGAGATATTTTAAGTAGAATAATATTCGGTGCAAGAATTTCGCTGTCAGTTGGAATATTTGTTGTAATATGTGCAATATCTATTGGAACACCAATAGGTCTAATTGCAGGATATTATGGTGGTAAAGTTGACGAGATACTAATGCGTGCTACAGACGTGTTCCTATCTTTTCCATCACTACTTTTCGCAATAGCCCTTGTAGCATCATTAGGGCCTGGACTATTTAATGCAATGCTAAGCTTGGCTATAACATGGTGGCCTTGGTATACGCGTCTTGCAAGAGCACAGGCTGTTTCAATCAAGGAACAGCCCTTCATATTAGCGTCTAAAGCGATGGGTGTAAGTGAAATTAGAATCGTATTCAAACATATTTTACCCAATTCGCTTACACCAATTATTGTTCAAGGAACAATGGACATGTCTTCAGCAATCTTGGCAGAGGCTGGATTAAGCTTTATCGGCCTAGGGGCTCAAGCACCTTCTCCAGAATGGGGTCTAATGGTTAGCACGGGAAGAATATATCTTTTAAACTACTGGTGGTTTCCAGTGTTCCCTGGTTTAGCGATATTTTTAATCGCCTTAGCCTTCAACCTATTCGGAGACTGCCTTAGAGACATTCTGGATCCAAAAACTCGAAAATTTAGGGGGACAGCCTTTTGAAGAAGCCTTTAATTGAGGTTAAGGAATTAAATTTAAAATTTGTGTCATTCGAGGGATTGGCACATGTTCTAGACAATGTTTCCTTTAAAATTTATGAAAGCGAAATCTTTGGACTTGTTGGAGAAACGGGTTGCGGTAAGAGTGTAACAGCATTATCTATCACAAGACTTTTGCCAAAAAATAGTATTATTGAAGGCTCAATAATATTTGATGGAAAAAATTTGCTTGAGTTGACTGAAAAGGAGATGGCGAAAATTAGAGGAAAGCAGATTTCAATGATTCTGCAAGATCCTACTTCGTCACTTAATCCAATGTTCAAGGTGGGAGAACAATTGTGTGATGCAATAAAATCTAACCAGCCTAATAGGGAAGATGTCAAAGGAGAAGCCCTAAAGTTGCTTAAAGCTTTGGGCTTTAGAGAGCCTGAGAGAATATTTAGCAGCTTTCCTAACGAGTTAAGTGGTGGAATGCAGCAAAGGATTGCAATAGCAATCGCTTTAAGTGGAGAGCCTAAACTTCTGATTGCAGACGAACCGACTACTGCACTAGATGTTTTGACTCAGGCACAAATAGTTGCACTTTTAAAGGATATAAGGGACAAGTATGGAACTTCAATACTACTTATAACACATAACCTTGGGCTTGTGGCAGAAGTATGTGATAGGGTTGGAGTAATGTACTCTGGACAGATCGTGGAAACTGGGCCGACTGAAGAAATCTTCTATAATACAGCACACCCTTATACGTTTGGACTATTGCAAGCATTACCATACAATAAGCCAAAGGATAGACCTTTGCCAGTTATATTGGGAAACCTGCCAAATCCATTTCATCCACCAAAGGGCTGCAGATTTAAAGAAAGGTGTAATCGTGCAAGCGAAGAATGTGGAAAGCTTAAGCCTGAACCATATTTTATTTCAAAAGAGCATAGTGTAGCATGCTTTCATCCGTTAGATGATAAAATATGTTAGAGGTAAAAAATCTTTCAAAATACTATTATAAAAGAATTGGAATTTTTGGCAAAAAAGAGACAATAAAGGCGGTGGATAACATAAGTTTCGAGATCAAAAGGGGAGACTCAGTCGGCCTAGTTGGTGAAACAGGCTGTGGAAAGAGTACACTTGCAAAATGTATAGTGAGAATTGAGAAACCAACAGCTGGAGAGATAATTTTTGATGGAAAAAATGTATTCAATATGAAGGGAAAAGAGATTTTAGAATATTGCAGAAGTGTTCAGATTGTCTTCCAGAACCCATACACTTCACTTGATCCCAGGCTTACTGTAAAGGAATCGCTTCTAGAACCTTTAGCACTACATTTTAAAGAGGAAAAGAAAAATTTGATGAACAGAATCTATGAACTCTTAAAAGTTGTAGGACTAGAAGATTCTGTACTAAGCAGGTACCCTCATGAATTAAGTGGGGGACAAAATCAGAGAGTCGCCATAGCTAGGGCAATATCATTGAATCCAAAACTTTTGGTGCTAGATGAGCCCACATCCTCACTTGACGTATCTGTACAAGCAATAATATTGAACCTGCTTAAAGAAGTACAGGAAAAACTTAGCCTATCCTATCTTTTCATCTCACATGACCTAAGTGTTATAAAATATATTACAGATAAGGTTATCGTTATGTATTCAGGCAAATTTGTGGAAAAAGGGTGTACGGAAAAAGTATTAGATAAACCGTATCATCCATATACTAAAATGCTTCTAGACGCGTTACCAATTCCGGAGCCAAAAAATAGAAGAAGCATACAATTTAATAGCTTACATGAGAATAGATTAGGCAAATGCGTCTTCTATTCTAGATGCCCATATAAAAGTGGAGTTTGCGAAAAGAGGGAGCCAAATTTTGTTGAGGCGGAAAAGGAACATTTTGTTGCATGCCATGCTATATAAAATCGAATAAATTGATATAGGCAAGCTTTTTGAGGATATGATATGGTTAAGATACTCTATCTTGTTCCAGGCTTAATGGATAAAGAGGAACAGAAGAGGAGAGAAAAGATTGCGAACACCTTTGTTTCCTCAAACACTGTTGTTGAAGTCAAGGCAGTAGAGTCCGGGCCTATTTCAATAGAGTCTGCTGTTGAAGAGGATATTGCTGCTGGAGAAGTTTTGAAGGCGATTGTTAAGTTTCAGGAGAATTATGATGCGATTGTTCTAGGATGCGCTGGCGATCCTGGTTTAAGGGCTGCCAGAGAACTTTCAAAAATCCCTGTCGTAGGACCTGCTGAAGCTGCTATTTCAATATCTTTTCTTGTTGGTGACAGATATGGTTTGATTGTTCCCTTGGATAGGGATGTTCCAACCTTTAGAGCTTTGACAGTAAAATATGGTTTTAACCATCGCCTGGCATCCATCGTCCCCTTGAATGTTCCAGTTCTGGAGCTTGGAAAGAACATTGATTTAGTTAAAACAAGATTAGAGAATGCTTGTAGTAGGGCTGTGGGGGAAGGTGCTGAAGTTCTTGTACTAGGGTGTATGAGCTTGGCTTTTATCCTCGCGGACGAGCTTGTAAAGGATAGTGTTAACGTGCCAGTCCTTAATCCAGCTAAAATTGGGATAAGGGTTGCTGAAATGCTTGCCCAGTTTAAAATTGGGCATAGTAGAATTTCTTATCCTATGGCAGATTATAGGAAGTTGGCTGAAAGTGTCTTTAAGGGTGAACTGAAAATTGGCTGAAGACATTTTGCAAGCATTGGATAAAACTGTGCTTGAAAAGGTTTCTAAAGAAAGGTTGATGGAGCATGTTCAACAGCTATGCAAATTTGAAAGAGTTTCTGGAACAGACGGAGAATTAAAGGCTATAGAATATATTGTTTCAAAACTTAACGAGTATGGTGTAAATGTTACTGTTTACAGTTTTGATGCCCTAATAAGTAGGCCGATAGACGCTAAAATTGATATAATATATCCGACTTTAACTTCTTTAAAGGCGATAACTCACCCCTTCTCTCTACCAACACCAGCAGAGGGTATAATTTCAGAACTTGTCTACGTTGGACAGGGTAGAAAGGAAGACTATAACTCAAAAGATGTGAATGGAAAGATTGTTTTATCAGACGGGAACGCTTCACCAGAGAAGGCGTGGATTGCACAGAACATGAAAGCGTTGGGAATAATAAACATAAGCAACGAGGAAACACCTCATGAAATGATTATTACTACAATTTGGGGGACACCTTCAATAAAAACATGCCATAGAATTCCAAAAATCCATGCACTTTCTATTGGAAGAGATTACGGGGAAACCTTAAAAAAGATGGTTTCAAACGGTAAGGTTCTTCTACGAATATTCACGAAAACTGAAACGGGATGGTGTAGACTTAAAATGCCTGTTGCAACAGTAGAGGGAAACGAGGAACCTGAAAAGTTTATCCTAGTTGGAGGACATCTGGACTCATGGTACTATGGTGCAACAGATAACGCTACAGGAAACGCATGCTGCCTCGAAATAGCGAGAATACTTGCTGAAGAAAGGGGTAAGTTGAGAAGGAGTGTTAAGGTAGCATGGTGGGTTGGACATTCTCAGGGAAGATATGCTGGCTCAACATACTTTGTTGACAGAGAATGGGAAAATTTGAACAAAAACTGTGTAGCCTACATAAACATTGATTCACCGGGAAGCGTGGACACCACAGTTTACCTTCTCGAATCAATGCCTGAAACCATGGATTTCGCGGAAGAGGTTGCCATAAAACTTACGGGATTAAAGGTTGAGAGATTGAAGCCTGGGAGATGGGGTGACCAATCCTTCTGGGGCCTGGGGGCTCCATCAATAGACTGCTATAGTATGGTGCCTGAAGAGAAGAGGGCTAACGTTGGAGGTTCTGGTGGAGGATGGTGGTGGCATACACCATATGATACAATAGAATATGTTGACCCAGAATATTTGGTTAGAGACACTAGAGTAAATCTTGCAATAACACTTATCTTAGCAAACAGTACAATACTTCCCTATAAATTCTCCAAAAATGCTGAACTATACTCGAATATTCTGGCAGAATTGAAAAAATATGATAGAGAAAATAGCCTAAATTTAGAGGCTCTAGAAGATAAAAGTAGGAGGCTCAAAATTCTTCTCGAAAAAATTGAAGAATTAGACAAAATTGGCTTAAAAGAGGCTGAGGAATTGAATAAGATGTTTTTGAAACTTTCTAGAACCTTGAACCCAACCCTTTTCACATTTAAGGGAAGATATGAGCAAGATTATGCTGTAGACGAACCATATATTCCCGGACTTTCAAAGATTATGGAGCTTGAGAAACTTGACGAAAACCTTGCAAAATTTTTAATGACAACATTGGTAAGAGAAAGAAACAGGGTTTCAGACACTTTAGATGAAGCAATAAGTCTAGTAGAAGAAACTTTACATGAGATAATTGGATAGGAGAAAATGCACTAGAAAAACATCCAATTTTTAAAAGAAAAGTTTTTAAACATGTATTTGATGTAAAATTGTAAATGTCCATCCTTGTGTTAGAAAAGATTTTGGCTGAACTCGAAATCACGTTAGAAGAAGATGAGAAGAAGATTTTGTATGGTGAGTTACTTAGATGTTTTGGCATAATCGGAGGATACGGTGAATGTGAGAGACTTGAGAAACTATGGAATGATCCAGTATATAATAAAGAGATAAGAAGATATATTGAGGCTTGGGTGGAGTTTCGTAAAAAAAGGAGGACTGTTGAAGCTTACGCCTAAAAATTTTATAAAAAATGGATGGAAAATATGTTAAGCTTAGCCTATCTTAAGTTTAATAAAGGCTGAAGGAAAAGGGATATCGAGCATTCTAATAAGGCCCGGCTTAGAGCTTAAGACCTTGGGTATCATGTTTATTACCATGGCAGCGGTTGCAATATCTCCAGCAGTTCCACGGCTTCTCCATGTTATTGGAGGTTCACCCTCTATCCTTACCTCTTCAAACTCTTCCCTTCCCACTTCCGCGAAAAGCTCTATTTTAATGAACTCTTTCCCGTTAAGGTATCCGATTCCATATCCATGTATTCCTGAAACTTGGCCGACTGAAATGTTAAAGTAATCGGTTTTTAATGGCCTTTCAGCAACTAACGGCTCCTGTCCTTCAACTATCCTATCAAGTTTTATTCCCAGTGCTGTAGCAAGCATGTCAATAGATTCAGCGTACCCAACGTGTGCTGTAATCTGGCCCCTACTTAGCAGTTCATTAAATTCGCCTACAGACAGGCTTAAGCCGTACTTTTTTTGGAAAGAAAACCTTCTCTTTGAAGCGTCCAATGATCTTATTGCATGAATTTTTTCAACTTTTGTGCAGCATGCTGTTAGAGTTGCAGGTAGTGTGTCGAATATGAAGCCTGGGTTCACGCCTGTTCCAAGTACTGTAACACAATATTTTTTTGCCAACTCATCTATTAATGTAGCCAGTTCCGGATACCGGTACCACGGATTACATAATGTTTCAGAAGTAGATATTATGTCGGCAGTTGACTTTATACATCTAACTAGCTGGGGATAGATTTTATCAAGATATGTTGAAGTAGAATGTAATACTATGTCAACATTATTGTTTTTTAATACTGTTTCAGAGTTTATGTCATGTTCTACTAAAACACCGACTTTTTTACCCAACTGCAGGACTTCACCCAAGTCTTTTCCAACCTTTTCTGGGGCAATATCGAATGCGGCAACCAAGTTTAGGTCTTCTCTTTCCAGAACCTTTTTAGCTATAAGAGACCCGATAGGTCCAAGACCATATACTGCAACATTGACTGGCATAACATGGCATAATAAAGTTGAATATATAATAATTTTGAAAATTATAGGCTTGTTTTTTGAAGGTCTCCTCTCGCCCTCAAACTTTCAACATTATGCACGTGAACATGTTCTCCTACTTCTATGTCCCTGCTCGCCTTTCCTATCACTTCACCATATTTGATAACATGCTCTCCTCTAGGTATTCTTTTTAAAGCAAACTTGTGCCCAAAAGGTATGTCGGAAATCAATTGAATCTTACATGTAATCGATCCAATTGCTACTTCAACAGTTTCACCTTTGTTTAGGTTTACCAGTGCAGAGGCTACATTATCTTTTTCATCAACTACTATTGCCTTTCTTTGATACATCATATCACCGGCCCCTTCACGTAAATGTTGAAAAATTTTTCATAGGCTAACATTTCAGCCTTAGTACGCTTAAATGTTGCAACATCAATAATTTCATTAAAAAGTCTTTGTGCTGCTTCATCTAGACTTTCTCTACCATAGAATACTGGACTCAAGTCAACATCGATATGCTCATTTAATCTTGCACAAACTTCCGGATTTCCTGAAACCTTGATGACAGGGACTGTGGGGAAACCTTGTGGAGCACCTAAGCCTGTAGTGAATAAGATTATTTGGGCGCCTCCAGCAGCAAACCCGGTTAATGCCTCCATTTCACGACCAGGGCTGTCCATAAAAACCAGTCCCCTTTTCGATGGAACGTCACCATATCCTATTACATCAACGAGCTTAGATGTTCCTGTCTTACATATTGCGCCCAAAGATTTTTCCTCTATCGTTGTTATACCCCCCTTTATGTTTCCACCAGTCGGCTGCCCACCTCTCATGTCAACACCCATGGACATAGCCCTCTTCTCCATTTCCTCAATAGCTGCAAACATTCTTCTTGCAACATTATCGTCTACAGCCCTTTTTGCTAGAATATGTTCTGCACCAATTATTTCAGTCGTTTCACCAAATATTACTGTACCACCTTCCCTAATAATCATATCCGCAACCCTTCCTGCAACCGGATTAGATATTATTCCAGATGTAGAGTCTGATGCACCACACTTTATTGCAACCTTAATATTAGAAAAGTCAACTTTTGTTCTAGAAACCTTTTCAGCCTCATCACACATTTTCTTAACAATTTCCAACCCCCTAGAAATAGCATGAGATAATCCCCTTTCCTGAACCCTAACAACTTCAACATTTTTTACAGAAGAAATTTTATCTGCAACCTTATCTGCATCAACACTTTCGCAGCCTAAACTTACAAGTAGGACAGAGTAAACGTTAGGGTTTAAGGCAAGATTTACAAGAACCTTCTCAACCAACTCGATGTCCGGTGGAGTCTGTGCACAACCTTGAAGGTGAACAAGAAGCTTTGCTTTAGGATAAAGTTGCACTATCCTTTCAGCAGCATCACCAGAACAGCCTACTGTTGCCATTACAGCCACATAATTTCTCACTCCGACTCCATTTAATCTATCATAGCCTAATATTTCCATACACAATTCCCCTAAAATGAGGCATTTAGATTTTTCTAAAAAACTTTAAAAATTACTGTAGCTTAATTTCATTTTTTAAAATTGTCATATACTCTCTAACACCATTCTCTAAACCATATCTAGGATAGTATCCAAGTTCTTTATTGGCTAAACTGATATCAAGATACTTTGCCCTCTTAGGCCAGCCTTCAACTTGGCCTGAACCAATATCTATAGCCTCATAGCCTACGTAATCGTTAACTATTTTAGCCAAATACTTTAAAGTATACGACCTACCTGAAGAAATATTGTATATTTTGTGAGGGGGATTTTTAGTTAAATATGCTAAAACTACACCATGCGCTGCATCTTTTATGTAAGTGTAGTCTAGTTCTGAGTCACCGCCTTTTTCAATCTTCAATTTCTCGTTCTTTAATGCTTTAGTAATGAAAAGGTAGAGGACACTTATCGGGTGAACTGGTGGCTTAAACGCTTCTTCTACAGAAGATACCGTCTGCGAGAGACCATGACCATATAAGAAGTAGAGTCTTGTTGTAATAAAGTCAATACCATATGTGTTCGCGTACTGTTCACCCATCATTTCTCCAGCAGCCTTTGTCATACCATAAAGGTCTGTAGGCTTTATGGGCATATCTTCTCTAGCAGAGCCTTCAATTTGGCCATAAACGGCGCCAGAGCTTGTGAAGACAACCTTTAGGTCATTAACTCTAGCAAGTTCAAGTACATTAAGAGTGCCATTCACGTTAGTTAATATGCTTAAAAGAGGATTTGATACAACAAACTTGTAGTCAACAAAGGCTACAGTATGTATAATTCCTTCTACATCAAATTCCCTGATGGCTTCCAAAAGTTTACCATAATCTAATATGTTCCCATAAACGAAGCTTATTTTGTTCCCTAAATGTTTTAAAACAAGAGGATTTTTCGGATATGAGACATCAAATAATATCACTTTATCCGATTTATACTCTTCTACAAGCTCATGTGCAACATGGGAGCCAACAAGACCACAACCGCCAGTAATTAGAACTGACATACCACAACATTCATAGTCTTTCCTTATATTTATTTTCTAACCATTTTATGTTATGCTTTGAGATCCTTTAAATATACGATCACAAACAAAAATATTGCTAGAGGAACAAACGCTGTTCCAAAGAATACTAAATTCAGGGGCAAAAATGTGACAAGGATTGAGGCTATAAGGGGTCCGATAGCGTTCCCAAAATCGAATGATGTAAAATAAACGGTATTAATGGTATAAAGTTTTTCGCTAGGAGAATTCTTTGAAATGATTAGAGCAGTTATAGGATATATGAAGCCGTGGCCGAGTCCGATTAATGCAAACTCTAGAACAAAGACTTCAAAAGAGTCGGAGAAGCTGATTAATGAAATCATGGAAATTGATATGGCTAAAGAAGATGTTAACATCTTCTTCAAAAACACTAAACCATTTTTCTTCACTAATATTATTCTCGCAACTAAAGAGAGTATAAAAAATATGAAGAAGAGTGTTGTAATATCGTAGTCGTTTAAACCGAAGTTCTGTTTCGCATATGGTGGAATATAGGATATTATTGTACCATAGATGAGTGCGTAAGCAAAATATGAGGATGTGCTAACTATAAACCATCTTTCCTTAATAAAAAGAAAATCGTTCAAACAAAGTTCATGGCCTACGGATTCACTTTCCTTCAAGCTAACATTTCTAATAGTGTGGAAAGCGAAAAGAAAGGATACTACCACTATGGTTGAGACTATTGCAAAGGTTTTAGGGATGTCGAAAAAGAGTGTGCCAAATGTTCCAACAAGAGGGCCTAGAACTAATCCTATAGCATTAAATGCTGTCACCATGCTAACAGAATAGGATCGGAGGCCTTCATCCGCAATCAGTGAGGCGAAAGTTAAACAGGCCGTATTAGCGAACGCAAAACCCACTCCATGTAAAATTCTTAGCATGAACAAAAATTCTAGGGAAGGTGCAACATCATACAATACAATAGAGGAGGCTATGGAAACTATTCCAAGTAAAAATATATGCTTCAAATATTTTTGGCTTATAAAGATCCCTGATAAAATTTTAGAAAAAGCTGATGTAAGAAAAAATAAGGTGAAAAGGTAACCTAACTGCAGTTTCGATGCGCCAAAATATTGCATGGCATAAAGTGACATTAGCGCGTTAACAGCCTGCGTGCTAGTAACAATCAATGCAGAAGTTATAGAGTTCGCTAATACAGTGTTCTTCAAAGTATCCACAGACTTTTGGTCAAAAGAGTTCGCTAAAAAGGATTTTGTATCAAGTAAAAAATTGGTGAGGCAGACGAAGTTTTTACTCCTGACACCTACTAGCCGAGCTTGCCAAAAATATTATAGAGAAAATTTTAATTTAGATACAATAGAAGACCGTCTTTCTAAAGTATGTGAATTGTCTAAGATAGTTTCAGTTGGTGACGTCCTAATTTTGGCTTTTGCAGAAACTTGAGGGGCAAACCTTATAGTGGGAGATGAACATTTTAAAGGAATTTCTAATATTATCTGGATAGGAGGAACCTACTTCTGCATCCTCTACTCTATATAGCATACTATGGGATAGGCTGAAATTTTTTGATTTAGTAAACATTTTTCTATAGCTTAAGACAGCTTCACTAACTCCAGTTTGAAAGGTAATATATTCTCGTTTTTAACCTACTGTTGGGTTGCCTAAAAAAGAGTTCAGTTTCCCGTTTCTGATAATAAAGACAGAGAAGGGTGTCTCATTACTGGATAGTATGAGTAAAACTTGGATAGCTAGGAAGATGGGCTGGACTTTTATAATATTTTTGCCAATGCTTGCTGCTATAACACTCTATTTTACTATATCCAGCATCATTAACATTATTTCTAACCCGCTTGTTGGCCAAGTGATTAGAGAGCTTGGACCTGCAGTAAATTTGCCTTGGCCTGGAATAAATCCATATTTACCTATAGCTTATGGGTGGATAGCCCTTTTTGTTGGAATGGTAGTTCATGAGGTTGCACATGGTGTTCAAGCAAGAGTTGCTGGTGTACCAGTAAAGTTTGTTGGCATAATACTTCTAGTGTTTCTTCCAATAGGAGCCTTTGTTGAATTAGATGATAAGGAGTTAGAGGAGTCTGGGCTTAAAAAGAGTGCAAAAGCCTTGGCAGCTGGTCCTGGAACAAATTTTATTACAGCAGTAGCATCACTAATACTTTTACTTCTTATCGTTTCATCCCTTCAGCCTGTTGTAGATGGTGTTCTTATTACTCAAATGAACATGGAGGGGCCTGCTTATAGGTCGGGAATCAGGCCTGGAGACATAATCACTTCTGTTAACGGTCAAAATGTTAGCACAATAGAAAGTTTCATTAGGGCTGTGGAACCATATTATAGGCCTGGCCAAAATTTGACTCTAACTGTCGCTAGAGGGGATAAGCTTCTTAATTTTACATTTAATTTGGCTGTTAATCCAGAAAATAGTAGTAGAGGCTATATGGGAATACATGGTTACCTTTCCCTTAGAGAAGTTTTAGAAAACTACTATAGTGCAGTATACAGGTTTCCTTCAAGAGATGTGATGGTTTACATGCTTATTCCAACCGTGCCATGGGCTTCAACATCCATACCCTTTTCTGAAACACTCTACAAGCACTATACTTCCACAACATTCTTGGGCTCAAATTATCATTATATCGTTAACCTATTTTATTGGATTTGGTTCTTGAACTTTAATCTGGCAATATTTAATGCACTACCAATTTACCCCCTTGATGGAGGAATCGTCTTCAAATTTTTATGCAAAAGAATGTTTGGAAAAAGATTAAGTGGGAAGTGGATAAATCTAATCGTCTATACTCTCACATTTGTTCTAGCTGGACTTATTATATTAATGATTGTCGCACCATACATTTTTGGCTAAATGATATTTTACAAAAAATAAATTTTATAACAGTGTAATTGACGCTGTTTGATGATGAATTTAAAGGTAGCAAACAACATTTTTGACTTGATAGGCTGGACACCTCTTATTAAGATAAACAAACTTACAGGCCCAAACGATGCAACCTTATACGCTAAATTAGAATGGTACAATATTGGAGGTTCTGTAAAGGATAGAATGGCATACTATATTATCAGGTACGCTGAATCAGCTGGCTTATTGAGTGAGGATAAGATTATACTTGAGGCTACATCAGGGAACACGGGTATAGCTTTGGCCATGATATGCGCGTTTAAAGGGTACAAGCTTACACTTATTATGCCAGAATCGGTTTCAGTTGAAAGGAGAAAGATCATCAAAGCCTATGGCGCAGAACTAATACTTTCACCCGGAGAAAAGGGTACTGGGGGAGCCATAGAGTTGAAGGAGAAACTTCTCAGAGAATATCCTGAAAAATATGTTAGCGTAGACCAGTTCAGTGATCCAGCAAACATTTTAGCACACTATGAGACTACAGGCAAAGAAATTATAGAGCAGACTGGCGGCAAAGTGGACATGATTGTTGTTGGAATAGGCACAGCTGGAACAGGTGTAGGAACTTCCATGAGAGTTAAAGAGTTTAATAAGGGTATTAAGGTTGTAGGAGTTACTCCGAAGATTGGATTTTCTATACAGGGGCTTAGAAATCCAAGTGAACCATATCCTACAAAACTTTTTAGAAGAGAATGGTTTGACGAAATCGTTGAAATCGATTCTTCAGAAAAGGAGAAGTTTTTTGAAGTCGCAAGAAATATGGCTAGAATGGAGGGTATTCTGATAGGGTTAAGTTCGGCTGCAATAATGTACGTTGCCCTAAAGAAGGCGAAGGAGATTGGTAAGGGTAGGATGATAGTTGCAATATTGCCGGACAACGGTCTAAAATATCTTTCAACCGACCTTTTCTTATAAATGTTCACAATAATTTAAATATTCCTTATTTAAGTACATTATATAGATGACAATATCCCACTCTTTCAGAATATTTGGAAGAGAAAATTGAATATGCTTTTTTAAAGGTGTTCAGAGACTAGACAATCTCCATAGTTTTATACTGTTCATATGCTGAAGCAGAACCTAAACCTTATAGTGATATAGACCTTCTCATAGTTGTTAGAATGTTACCAGAAGACCGCATGAAGCCACATACACTTCTAGAATGTTGAAACTTGAAAGACTGTATCTGTGCTTTAAAGAGGAAGGTTTTGGAGGAGGTGAAGAAGGTGGATGGTGTTGTTGAAGCACATCTTGTTAATGGAGTATACGATATTATTGGCCTTCTCCTTAAGCTCACAGTTTTTAGTTCATCGTCTACAACCTGTCCCACTATTTCGTCTGTGCTTAAATATATTCCAAGCCACACAATATGTTTCAAACTTAGTTCTATAAATAGTTTTGAAAACGATTTAATAATATAAAAAGAAATTTAAAAGAAGTAATAAAATTCATTGAAAAATAGTATACATAGTGAATATTTATTACTTTTTAGTGATTTAGACTAAAGTTGGGTAAAAATTTTCTTAATGTATTCTGCACTGCTTTTTACTGCAACATCTATATTGGGCGATGGGGTGACCTCAATTCCAAGAAATGAATTGTATCCTATCTCTTTAAGATACTTTATAAACGATTGAAAATCAAAGAAGCCTTTTCCCGGGGCAAGCCTATTATTATCGGCTATGTGTACATGTAAAAGTTTTTTTGATGAGATTTTCACTGCTTCATAAATGTTAGATTCCTCAATGTTCATGTGATAAGTGTCTATTAATAGGCCAACGTTGCTTAGATCTAAATTGTTAAGCAGCCTTACACTTTCCGCCACTGTGCAGAGTATGTTACTTTCGTATCTATTTTCGGGTTCAATAATTAATGAAATACCATAATCTTTTGCAAACTTGGAGCATTCTTTTAGGCACTTGGAAAAATTTTTTATGGCATTATCATATGTTTGTCCTATTAAAAGCTTACCTTTGATTAAGCCTATCGAAACAAACCTGGATCCAAGATTTGAAGCGCAATTAATACACTCTTTTATGTTTTTAATAGCCAATTGTCTTATATTCTCGCTTGGATGGGATAAGCTTAAACCATAGTATGCACTTAAAAAGCCTGAAGCTATACAAACAATATCAAGTTTATAAGATGAAGTCTGATCTTTAAGATATTTTATGTCAATTTCTTTGAGGTAAAAAGGTAAAAACTCAACACCATTATATCCTGATTCGGCTATAAGCTGTAATGTTACTTCAAACGATTTCCTATTTTTCCAGAATGGAGATTCAGGTGTTTCAATGTAGAAGTCCAGTTTCAATGTTTTCAACCTGTTTTCTTACATAAGTTTAGGATAAAGTTTTTTCCATCTAAAATTTCCTTTCCAATATCATCGTATTTTCCTGCAACATCTATATTTAGAAAACGTTTATATCCTATTTTTTTAACAGTCCTCAAAAAGTTTTCCCAATCAATTTTACCTTTTCCAGGGGCCCAATGATAATCTGTGCAACCATCGTTATCAGCTAAATGTATTAAGAAAACATGATCTTGCAGTTTCTCTAAGGCTATTGGCAAAATTTCTTTTTGCACAAAAAAGTGTGCTGTATCAAATACAAGCCCAAATTTTTTAGATCCTACATCATTTATTAGATTTAACATTGAATCAGAATTTGAAATTATTTCATATGGCCTTATTTCCAAAGCAAAGTATAGTCCTGCCTTCTCTGAGAGTTCCACTAAATTTCTAACTCTATTTACATATTGGTTCCATTCCCTTTTCCATGAGAAAGTTTCAGGAACAGATATGCTGCTCGGAGGACTATATTCGTCGTATAATCTTTTCCATTCTATCTTCCAAGAAGGATGTGGTGCCGTGTGAGCATATATTAAGTCTGTGTCCAGCGTATTTGATACATCTATAATTTCCTTCATAAGATTCAGTGTTTTTTGTTCACTTTCCCTTAGTGGATCAATTATCATGTGCCTTAGAAAACCTGCTTCAAAAGAATTGCATGATATGCCTATATCCCTGTAATTTTTAACAAGATACTTTAGCCTGTTCCTGTTAAGAAATTCTGTTCTAAAATGATCAAGTGAAAAAGCAGCGAGCTCAAAACCTTCGAACCCGTTCTTTTTACCCCATTCTGCGAGCTTGACATAATCTTCAACTGTGGGCATTTCATGATACATGACCCGAGCATACGCAACAGTTAAACCTAATTTCATGATACACGATAAAGGAATATACTCTATATAAATATTATTACGTTTTAGAAAATTATATTATGATAAAATTAGTGCAATTATGTTTTAGAAAATTTAATATTATTATAAAATTGGCGCACACTTTTGATGATTTTGACTAGTAAATATTATTAAAACAGTTTTTATGGCAATGGGATAAGATAGGATGTTGAAAGGTTCTGGTTATAGGTGATGTAGGTTTCAAGGAATCTTATTATTGTTTTTATACATGATTTGGGTGTTTGGAAGGAGGGTTGTTGCAGAATGTTTTGAGCTTGTGTTTGAGTATTCTGAATTATCTTTGTATAATGCTTATTTTTGAGGTTTCATGATTATATTTGTGTCTATAATCTACGGATGTGGCAACTTAATTTTATATTTTGATATAGCTTTATTTTTATGTTCTGTGTTAGGGGTTTGGTTGAGGGTCTTGATTGTTGAGGGGAATAGGGTTCCTTTGGAGCTTAA
>JBMFNX010000012.1:0-39311 GCA_049969935.1 Nitrososphaeria archaeon | reverse complement strand
GGGTCAAAACATGTTTAGTTACCTTGAGGGTGGTTTAATGCTGAAGGTAGTTTAAGAGTTCTCAAGTGGAGGCTTCAAGGAGCCTTATAAGATTGGTGTTCAAGAAACTGTAGCCTCTACGCCTTAATAGAATATTATTATAATGTTTGTAGGATCTGCCATATCCTTATATGCAGTTTACCATTTTGGTGAAACAGTTGTGCCTGTGCTTTAAAGTGTGCCCCCTTTCTTATTAGCTGTTTTGGCCCATTATAGTTTTCTGGTGATAGTTTTGCATACCATTTTCCTTCTACCAGCACTATAGCTTCTCCCGGCATTATCTTTTCTATTTCTATCTCGAATATTTTTGCTCCTGGAACATTTTTTAGTGGCACTTTTACGCTGCCCCTGTTTTCCAGATGCCTTGCTTTCACCAGTTTAGTTAGTGCTGCCTTTGTTATGCTCCTACTGTAGCCTTCTTCCTCCATTTCCTTGTATAGTTGTTCTTCTTCTATCCCCATTATCCCCTTTTCCAGTATCTTCTGATATAATGTTCTTGTCGCCTTCTCCACCTGCCTATCATATTCTCTTAACTTTTCCATTTCTTTTAGTGGCTGCACTGTCCTCTTTATTTTCGCCACTTCCTCTCTTGTTATTGGGTTTGGTGCCGGTTTCTGTTTTGTTCTCAATATTGGGGTAAGTATTGTGTTAAGTTTTGAAGCTATCTCCTTCATTTTTGCAACCTTTTTCGTTGACGTGTAAAGGTATATTATGTCATGTGTGTCCTCTGTTGCCAATATTGTTACTTTTCCAGGTGTTCTTCTCCCAGTCCGCCCTCTCCTCTGTATGTATCTTATTTCTGACGGTATCGGCTCATAAAATATTACTTGGTTTACTTCCGGTATGTCTAGGCCCTCTTCCGCTATCGATGTTGCTACTAGAACATTTATTTCCCCCTTCCTCAGTTCTTCTATGAGCTGCGCCTGCTCCTCTTGCCTTAGTCCCCTGTCTCCTGCCCTTGTCGCCTGTCCAACAAACCTTTTTGCTCTAACATGTTCTATCCTGTTCAATTCTTCAACCAAATGTGTCGCCGTATCCCTGTACTGCGTGAAAACCAGTATTCTTGATGCTGGGTTACTGTAAAGTTGTTCTCTAACAATCTCCTTCAACATATTCACTTTCGGATGCTCTATGTTACATGGTCCACTTAGTAGGCTTAATATTTCATTGTATGCTTTCTCCCTTTCTAGCAGCCCATGGCTTGCCTTACAATCTTCTTCCATCTTTTCTATGAACGCCTTTAACGTGTATGCACCCTGTGTTTCAAGAAGCTCAAGCATGTGATATAATGTTAGTGCTGATGACTGCACCATTATCGCATGATATATTGGGCCCCTCTCCTCTTCTATACTCATTTCAACATTATATCTTAGTTCTGCCCCAAGCTCTATAAGCCTCTTCCTAGAAACATTTTCTATCTGGCTCTTCAAGTATCCCCTATCTTTAAGCCACCTGATCCTATCATATAGCATACCATATAATATGTCCCTTATAGGCTGATACTGTATTGGAAAGTTCACCCTCTTCCATTCAACCTTAACCGGCTGAATATAGGGTTTAACGTCATCATCTTCTTCACTCCTAAACTCTATATGCTCAATATATAATGCGTTACAGACCATCTTAACTCTTTCAATGTCGGAGCCAGGTGACGCTGTCATCCCGAGAATTAGAGGATATTCTGCAGAATCAACATACTGTCTAGCGATTTCAGTGTAAGCGTACTCTTTAACAGCACGGTGAGCTTCATCGAAAACAAGTAATCCGAAGTTTCTCAAGTCAAGTATCTTGGATAAGAGGTCGTTTTTCACAACCTGAGGTGTTGCAAAAACTATCCTAGAAGAGCCTCTCCACACACTCTCCCTGAAGGTTTGAGGAAACCTGCCAGTGACAAGCGTAAAGTCTTCGTCAGGCAACATAATAATCTTCTCGAAAGTGCTCTTGTGCTGCATGCAAAGAGGTCTGGTGGGAGCCATAACAAGAACCCTATAATCTCTAAAATTGTATAATATGTCAGCGGCAACCAGGGCAGAAATAACAGTCTTACCCAAGGCAGTGGGTAAGACAACAAGAGTGTTCCTTTCTTTAGCTGCTTCAACAATCTTACGCTGGTAAAGCCTATCCTCAACAGTTTCAGGAAAAATTAGGGGGTGAGAAACATAGTCCATCTATATTTCCAGAACCTCTTCCCCAGGCCTAACCTTCTTAGCTGGAGGATTAACCCTATCAATGGTCTTCAAGAGTGTAGAAAGCTTATCATACTGGAAAATCTTAACATACTCTTCAAGCTCATCAAGGGACCTGAGTACAAGACCCCTCTTCTTTGTAGGATTGCCTGAAGAATCAACAGGATTAAGCTCGACAGCAAGCCTAGCAGGATTACTCTTGTAAGCGGGAAGCTTGAGAACAAAAACGCCTGGAACAGAAGTCTTTAACCTAGCCCAGTCAGATGCAGTCTTCAAAAAAGATGCAAGCTTATCCTCAGACATGCCAACCAAAGGATATTATGAGGGGAGGTAATTAAATATTAGCACTATCCATAATCTTGGATATTGACAAGATAGCCTTAAAAGCAGCTTCACATTACTCTAAAGTTCCAAGTTCTAGCTTCAATAATAAATTAACTGGCTTTCATCGGACTGCAGCTTATATGTAGATTTCGTTTGATTTCATTTATACCAGACCAAAGTAGGCTTTTCGCTTCACGGTCTATCGCCATTAAGATGGTGAAGTATATTGTAGCGCCTAAGGCTGTTACGCCCAAGGTTAGGCTCAATCTTGTAGGATGAGGTATCATGTAAAGGATTGACGCCATAACAGTGGAGGCAAAAACATATTTTACAATATTCCTCCACGGAATACATATTTCAGTCATTTCACGCGCAACCTTGTAAAGTATCAAGAATATGATAAACCTTGTTATCGAATTTACGACAGCAATGTATAATGCAGAAGGTATTGGCTGTCCACATGTATATGTTGTCAAAATGTAATAGGCTGTAGGCAAGACTATGGCTGACTGAATATATGGTAGTGTGAATACAACGAAAAGCCTACTCTTAACCAACCCTTTAAATGATATGCTGGCCTTTTCATCCAAATTCTCTAATCCATAAATGACGGAGCTAAAAATAGTGGAAAGTGTAGCAGTAAACGAGTCAATAGCTAAAACCATAAGCACAGGCCATGCTTCAACAAACTCGATCTTTAAGACCGCAAGGTATGAGTCAGGCATTGCAAGCACTCCAGCAGCCATAGGTATAGCGAACATCAGCACCATCTTCAATATTGAGGTCACATCCTTACTATTATGTTCCGCCAACAGCTTCGGATAAAGGGCTGAAGCCAAGTATGAAGAGTAGGATACTATAGCTGCTATCTGGGCTGAAGCACCATAAGCGCTCCTAGCAGCTTCACCACCGTAAATAAACAGCATTATAAACGTGAAGGCGCCTATCTGCTGACCTATAATATAGTAAATATTTGCTGTAGAACCCTTAAGCCATTCTCTAACGTAAGCCCACACAACCTTTTCCCTCAAATTCACTAAAAGAAGCCTCGAATAGTATGTGAGCTGAACACACACTCCAACGATTATGCTTACGAGCGCTCCAAAAAGTGACATCCTAAAACATATTATCAACACAAAGCCCAAAACAATCTTGCATACTTCACTAAGCATTAGACCATAGCCTAAAGTATGCGGCATCTTCGCCTGAAGACATGACTCGAAAATATTCAGCATATAGACTTCAATTATCTGTGCTGAAGCCAGAAAGTATAAACTAACATATTCACGGCCTATATCCAGTGCCGAAGTAATAGAAGAGGCTGCAGCCAAATATATTAAAGAAGATACTACAGCAATAGCCAAGTTTACAACAAACCCAGTTTTAACGGAACCGCTTTTAGCTCGAGCAGTAAACCTCAAAGCCCAAAACGGGAAAACGCCGGCTAAAACAGTGAAGTAGGCTATTACATCGTTAATGTTAAACAGTATACCATACTCTTCTACAGTTACAGAACGGGCGACCATCAACTGAAAAGCCAAACCTGTAGCAATACTAGCTACCCTAGCAGCAAAAATTATGAAACCAGAAAAACGTAGCCTTATACCTCCTCTAGCCAAATCATCACAAACGCCACTCCAAGAACCTCATTAAAAAATTTTATAAAAAATAACTTTTGAATCCCCAATATCATATATAGAATCTTAAAATGGTGTTAGAGAGAATAGAAGTTCAAAATTGGTCTATGGTGAAGCAAAAAAAGAGGTGAAAGCATTTGATTTAAGATGAAAATATTACTTTTCTTTAAAGCTTAATTTAACATATCTTATGCTTGTTAAAAAGGATATGGAAATAACAAAATGTATACGCTTATAGGTTCATATAAGATGAGGTTGCTAAAGAATTCATAAATTACCTTTATAATAAACATTATTTGCATGTTCCATGAAAAATGATGTTTTATAAGCTTGCATCAGACAGTTTCCAGTGCATGGCTTTAGCATGTAGGGTGTGAAAGTTTGCATATTTCAGTGGCGTGATGAAAGCGAATAATACCCTTTATCTTTCCTCTCGCACCTCATTTGTTCCGGTCACTTCTACTATAATCCAAAAAATGCAATTTTCTTAAAGAACTTCACTATAAACTTCAAGTGGAGAAGAATTCTTAGACAATAGCTTGCACACTGGTTTGCTTTTTTGTCTGGACAAAGTTTATAAGGACTTAATATTTGCCCCCATATCGATGATGATATGAGCATGATTGACGGAGACGAAGCCTATATCCAACCTCCACCAGTTCCACCATTTGGGTACTGGTTGAAGCATATGGCTACTGTGCCAAAGGGTTATCTACGCTATCAGGTACTCGAACTTTTAAAAGAGAAACCCATGTCCGGTTCAGAAATTATGAATGAAATTGAAAAACGTACTAATGGTTGCTGGAAGCCTAGCCCTGGATCAGTTTATCCGCTTCTAGCTTGGCTTCAAGATCGCGGATATATTCGCGAAGTGCCATCGGAAGAAAGTGGAATGAGGCGGTACAATCTAACGGATAAGGGGAAACAGCTTCTCGAGGAACAGCAGAAAATGCGGGCCCACTATGTGGACAGAATGTTCTTTGTTTCACCGGTTATGGGCACATTCTGGATGCGGATTCCACCTGAGCGGGCTAGCGAAATTCGTGTATCTTTTAGGCGCCTGTTCAAGGCTTTAATCGGCTTAGGTTTAGCTCTTGAAGAACAGTTTGATGAGCAGGCTGTAAAAGAGGCTTTGGCGGTTTTAAATGATGCATCTAAGCGGCTTGAAGAAATAGGGGAAAAGCTGAAAGGTGAGAAGGCTTGACGGAGGAAGTTATTAAGGCTGAAGGGTTAACGAAAGTTTTCAACAAAAGCCTAGTTGCAGTTGATCACATAAACTTTAGCGTTAAAAGTGGGGAAATATTTGGCTTCCTAGGCCCAAACGGCGCCGGCAAAACGACAACGATTAACATGCTGATAACCATTCTAAAGCCAACCGAGGGCAAGGCATCTATTTTAGGCTATGACATTGTTAAGCAGGCAAATGATGTTAGGAGGGTAATAGGTGTAGTGCCACAAGAATATACAGCTGACGAAGACTTAACGGGATACGAAAACATAATGTTGTGCGCAGACCTGTACGGTATTCCTAGAGAAGTTGCAAAGAAACGTGCTATCGAGCTCCTAGAACTTGTGGAATTAACCCAATTCAAAGACAAGAGGGTTGAAAACTATTCTGGTGGAATGCGTCGAAGGCTTGAACTAGCATGTGGACTAATTAATAGGCCTAAAGTGCTTTTCTTGGACGAGCCAACCTTGGGCTTAGACGTCCAAACCAGGGCTGCTACATGGAACTATATTCGTAAACTTAAGGAGGAATATGGTATGACACTTTTCATGACAACACATTATCTGGAGGAGGCTGACGTCCTCTGTGACCGTATAGCCATAATCGACCACGGGAAAATAATTGCAACTGGAACGCCAAGTGAGCTAAAAGACAGTCTAGGCGGAGACATAATAACAATAAGCATTAAAGAAAATGTTGACGTAAGCGGGCTAATCCGCAGCCTTGAACATGTTAAGGACGTGAGAAACGAGAACGGCTCCTATAGGATAAAGGCTGAGTCTGGAGAGGTAACAGCCCCCCTTATAATTGAGGCCTTACGTAAAAATGGTTATACAGTGACTAGGCTTTCGCTTACAGAACCAACCCTAAACGAAGTTTACCTCGAATACACTGGCAGAGCTATCCGTGATACTGAAGAATCAAAAGAAGCGTTTAGGGCTCAAAGGATAACTTTAAGGAGGGCTAGATCATGATGAGTGAAGCAAACGAGTATCATCCAAGTGTATTCCGTGGCCTATGGGCTCTAACAGTTAGGGAACTAAAAAAATGGTTGAAGGATCCAGTAATGGTTCTAATGCTTATTATTCAGCCATTGATATGGATGGTATTTTTGGGTAAATCAATGAATATAGGCGCGCTTTTCACAAGCGGCAACCTAGGCAACATTAACATTCCCAACATAACAATACCAGGGAACTTTGCAACTCCTCCAATAAATGGGGTTATAGTTATTCCAGGCACAATGGTTTCACAGATGCTCATGCAAATGTTTTCTGATATAGGTGCGAAGATTATGCAGAACACGTTCGGGGTTGCAGACTACTTCAGCTACATGGCCATTGGCATGGTTTCCATGATAGTTATGACGACAACAATGTTCAGTGGCATGTCAATAGTTTGGGACCGCCGTCTAGGCTTCCTGGACAAGGTTATAAGCACACCAGTGTCGAGGGCTGCAATAATATTCGCTAAAATCTTCAACGCAGTCCTTAGGGCCATTTTCCAAGCGACAATAATATTGGCTCTAGCATACATTCTAGGACTGCGTTTGAGCTCAACCTTCACGATACTTAACCTGCTAGGAATTTATGCTGCAATATTCTTACTCGGAGTAGGGCTCTCATCAGTATTCATCGCATTTTCATTAAGGTCTACTAGAATGGAGAGGCCGATGCAAATCATAAACCTGATAATGATGCCTCTAATGTTCTCAAGCAACATCTTCTTCCCAATCTCCATGATGCCAGAATGGATGCAGGTAATAGCCAGTGTTAACCCTCTCTCGTACATGACAGACGCTATTAGACAGTTGACTATACTGCAGCTGGATGCCTCAGCTCTCATAATGGACTTCATATATCTCGGCATATTTGCGACAGTCTTAGCCGTAATCGGTATAATGCTGTCATGGCGATACCTAACAAAGTAAAATGAAATAGTGAACCATGAGAAAATGGAGCCCATATTTTTAGGTCTGCACACTTAATATGGCATGCGAGGGATGCCTTTTTCATCTTAAAAAGGCTGCTTATAGAGTCTCAAAAATATTCTTGAAACAGTTTACTGCTCAAGCATATGAAACCACTATTATGCGTCTGTAGGAACTGTTAACGGGCTTGTGCAGAGCCTTTTGCAAGAAGCTTTTCGACTTTCGTCGATGAAAGTGCAATGTACGTGTCCAGTGAAATCAAACTATATTCCAGTATCTGATTCGGTTAAAGTTTTATTAAATTTTGGAGATAATAGTCCTTCTCTACTGCAAGCTTTAATCAATCTAATTTAAATATCATACTGTAACTGGTGACGGCTCAACCTATAAGTGTCTGCTGTCCTTTTAAATGGAATTCCACTTTTTCTCACTAGCACTTCGAACTATACTAAAGCACCTTAAGCCAACATAACATTTAAGCTATATTATAAAAAAGATGACGGTAAAAATCCTGTATCATTAACATTGTCAACAACTAATAAATCTGAGTCCAACAGTTCAAAAACTAATAATCTTTAATGTTCAAGAATCCTTAATCAAGTAAAAATGATAGACTGCCTAAAAAATTTATTATCTTCCCTCTTAAATTATTTTAGGAACGATATGGATGCCGTTAAAATTATAGGGAATGATGCGCTCGTTATCGTGGACGTGCAGAATGATTTCTGTCCCGGCGGCACACTTGCAGTACCAGATGGAGACCAAATAGTGCCCATAATAAACAAGTATATCGAAAAGTTTGTTTCAAAAAATGCTATTGTTGTTGCAACTAGAGACTGGCATCCCAGAAACCATGTCTCTTTCAAAGAATATGGTGGCCTGTGGCCAGTGCACTGTGTGCAAAATAGTTGGGGTGCCGAATTCCATCATATGCTTAAGCTTCCTAGGAACGCTATTATTGTTTCTAAAGCTTATGAGCCCAATTTTGAAGCATATTCTGGTTTTCAGGGAACAGAATTAGACAAGATATTGAAGGAACGGAATGTGAAAAGGCTTTTTATATGCGGGCTGGCGACTGACTATTGTGTGAAAGCAACTGTACTCGATGCACTAAAACTTGGATATGAAGTTTATTTGCTTGTTGACGCGATTAAGGGTGTGAACATTAGACCAAAAGATAGTGAGGAAGCCATAAATGAAATGGTCAAGGCTAAAGCTAGACTGTTAAAGTTTGAGCAGCTCGTTTGATTCTAAAGTGTTTTAAAATGGATGTTATTATAGAAAATTTGGAGCATAAACTTAGCAGATGGCTATACTACGAGTACGAGAATGCATCAAAAATTATGGGAAAAAATATTATTTTTACGAATGTTCCATCTTCTTGGACAAAAATCTTGTCCAAGCTTGGTAAAGTTTACTCAAACCATGTTTGGGAAATTTTTGAACCAAAAGATCTTATAATTTTAGACCCCCAAGCTGAAGACAAACTTTCCTTCGAAGACTTGAACGGTAAAAGCGCTATCGTTGTTGGTGGAATATTGGGTGATAACCCTCCTCAGGGTAGGACGAAAAAATTGTTAACCTCCTATGCAGCTGGTGCTCTAGCAAGAAATATTGGTAGATGGCAGTTCCCCATTGATGGTGCAGTATACGTTGCCAAAATGATAATAAATGGCAGAAGGTTAGAAGATATTATAGTAAAAAGGAGGCTTAAGGTAAAAGTTAAATACAATGGAAGCTTTTATCAACATTATATTGTTCTCCCTTACGCGTATCCTATAAATGATGGTAAACCTGTAGTAAATCCCAAGCTTATAAAATATCTGGTAAAAAGAGGTCTAGAACAATAAAAATATGTTTCTACTACACTAATTCACTAAAGAAGCATGAAGGTTTGCCAGTATGGCATGTGGGGCCTGATGGTTTCGACAAATATATTAGTGTGTCTCTGTCACAGTCTACAAGTATTTTTTCAACCTTCAATATGTTTCCTGAAGTTTCACCTTTTTTCCAAAGCCTTTTTCTACTTCTACTCCAAAAATGCGCATAACCTGTCTCAAGAGTCTTTAATATGGCTTCCTTGTTAGCGTATGCGGCCATCAAAATATCTTTTGTTATAATATTTTGTACTATAACTGGAATAAGTCCATTTTCTTGAAAAACCAGTTCCTCGATTTTCACCTTCTCGAACTCTGAACTCATATTCTAACCTTCACTCCCCTACTTTTTAAATACTCTTTAACCTCCCTGATAGTGTATTCTTTGAAATGGAATATTGAGGCTGCTAGTGCTGCGTCAGCCTTTCCCTTTGTAAGAGCTTCATAAATGTGTTCTAGCGTCCCCCCTCCACCGCTCGCGATGACTGGAATGTTAACATTCGATGAAATTAGCGAAGTTAGTTCTATATCATATCCTTCTTTTGTACCATCTCTGTCTATTGATGTGAGTAAAATTTCTCCCGCTCCCAAAGCCTCTACCTTTTTAGCCCATTCGAGAGCATCTATTTTCCTTGCAACTCTTGCGCCATGAGTGAAGACTTCGAAACCTGAAGCTGTCCTGTACGTTCTTTTAGCGTCTATTGCTACGACAACACATTGGGCACCATATTTTATAGAAAGTTCTCTAACAATCTCTGGATTTTCTACGGCCATCGTGTTTATCGAAATTTTGTCTGCACCGTTCCTAAGAATATTATATGCGTCATCAACACTTCTTATTCCCCCTCCCACCGTGAAAGGAATGTCCAATTCTTCTGCAACTTTACTAACAACATTATAGAGTGTTTTACGTTCTTCAACGGTAGCCGTTATATCTAAAAATACTAGCTCATCTGCACCTTCATCCCTATATCTTACTGCAAGCTCAACCGGGTCTCCTGCATCCTTTAACTCTACAAAATGTTTTCCCTTAACAACTCTTCCATTATCTACGTCAAGGCATGGTATTATCCTTTTAGCGACTGTCATCGGAGACTACCTCCAACACGTCATCCATGTTAACAATTTTATCGTATAATGCTCTACCCAAAACAATGCCCTTAACCTTCAACTTTTTTAGGACAATAATGTCTGCAATTGAAGAGATTCCTCCTGCAATATATGTTTGATTTAAGAATTCCTCTATACTTTTTAAATACTTGACATTTATACCATCTAGTGTTCCATCTGACTGAATGTTTGTTGAAAGAAATAGTCTAAAGCCTTTGGCCCACAGGTCTCTTATAGCATCACATATATTCATATTTAATACCCTTTTCCATCCATCTATAGCCACTTTACCATTCTTATGATCCAATGCTACAATTATCTTATCTTTTCCAAAGGATAGAACATCTTCTGCATTAAGCTTGCCTGTGAAGATTGCTGAACCAAGAATAACCCTTTTTACACCAATATTGAATGCTTCCTCTATATCCTTAATATCATGTAATCCCCCTCCAAACTGTACAGGCAACTTTGTTTTCTCACATATTTCTTGAACAGTTTTCCTGTTGTTTCCTAAGCCTAGTGCAGCGTTAAGGTCTATAACATGGAGTCCAGTAACGTTCTTTTTTTCCCATTCTAAGGCAACGTTAACAGGGTTGTCAGAATATAATATTTTATTTGAAGGTTGTCCTCTAACTAGTCTTACAACTTTTCCATCAAAAAGGTCTATTGCTGGCCAAATCTCCATAACAATTTTACCTCCTAACATATTCTACAAAATTTTGAATTACATGTCTACCAAATTCTCCTGACTTTTCCGGATGAAATTGTGTTCCAAACACATTTTTTTCTTCAACAACTGAAGGAAATTCTATTCCATATAATGTTATTCCTTTAACGATCTTCTTGTCCTTGGGTAAAGGATAGTAGGAGTGGGCGAAATATGCCCACTTTTCACCATCATAATTTGATAAGAGTACACTGTCTTCAACAGCTTCTACAAGATTCCATCCAATATGAGGTACCTTCAACTTTTTCGGGAACCTTACAACTTTTCCATCAAGTATGCTTAAACCTTTTCCCGAACCTTCCTCGCTTTCATTAAATAGTAGCTGCATGCCTAAGCATATTCCGAAAATTGGTAATCCTTTAGAGACCGAATCTATAATTTTGTCTCTAATGTTCTCGATCTTTTCTGATGCTGATGTAAAGTTTCCGACGCCAGGTAATATTATTGCAGAATATCTTTCCAAACTTTCACCATCATCAAAAATTTTTGTTTGTACATTTAATCTTTTAAAGGACGCTATTAAACTGAACATGTTGCTTGCTCCATAATCAATTATAGCGAACTCCATTCACATTGTCCCCTTCGAACTTGGAGTTCCAATTCTCCTTTCATCATAGGACCATGCTTCCCTTAAAGATATTGCTATCGCTTTAAAGACTGCCTCAATCTTGTGATGAATGTTTTCCCCTTTCAAAATTTCAACATGTAATGTGCATGGAATGTTTTTTGCAAAAGTTTCTATAAAATGTATTATGTCCTCACATGCCATATCCTCAACCCTCTGCTTTTCAAGATTAACTTTTATTGACACATAAGGTCTTTGGACTAGGTCTACGCTGGCCAATGCAAGCGCTTCGTCCATAGGCACTATCGCGTAACCGAACCTTTTTAACCCGAATCTGTCGCCTAACGCATTTTTTATAGCATTTCCTAAAACTATTGCAACATCCTCTACAATATGATGTTTAAGGTCTCCTCTAGCCTTAACCTCTAGATCAATTAGCGAGTGAACAGAAAGTTCATTGACCATATGGTTTAGGAAAGCTATTGGTGTATCAATTGAACATTTTCCAAACCCATCCAAATTTAATGTAACTGAAATCTCTGTCTCCTTTGTCTTGCGCTCTAATTTTGAAGTTCTCATTGATTTACTCACCCACGTATATTTTTAAATACTTTTGGCAGCATGTTCACATTTGAAAGTATTAGGTCTGCATTTGATTCAATAAAATATTTTTTTACAATACCATTATTTGATGAAATTATTCCAGCAAAAAATATGTTCTGTGACTTTTCCTTAGCCCTTTTGGCTAAGAGTAAGTCTTCAGCTGCATCTCCAACATAAAGTGTTGGTTTACCACATGCTAACTTTAACAATGGTGTTGGTGAAGGTTTCTTAAACTCATCCATGCTAGTGTATCCTTCTCTAACTATATCTTCTATGAAAAAAGAATTTTTTACATTAAAGTATTCTTCAAGGTCCTTAATCTTGTACTCAACTGATATTCTTGAACGGCCTGTAAGCAAGTACATTTTGTAATCAAAAAGTTCTTTTAGCGTATGTAATGTACTCTTGCTAACATACAAGCTTTCTAATTCAATATTTCCACTCTTAACATTCACTGGCGGTTCCATATTGTAAATTTTTTTGAAAAGTTCTTTTCCATAGTATATTGCATCAAAAGCTTTTGCAAGAAAACTTTCACGAACATTTAAAGGTTTTCCAATAAATTCAATAAATTCTTTAAGTTCATCACACGTCCCCTTTTTCTCACAAACTTCTCTTGCATACTTTTCTGGGTCTCTTATAGGATCCACTTTAACATTTTTTAGAAAGTTTTCGTATTCTAACTCAAGCACTCCCATTCTGTTAAAACCTCTAACTTCTATATTTTCGTTTTTAATCCACTCTATTAAACTTCTAGCCTGTTCCCTTGATAGTGTTGTAAAAAGGAATAGTGCTAGCGCGTACGTTGAATCCCAGTCGTTGTTGTAAATTCCTGTAAACTTAAGCTTTTCAATTTCCTTGAAACCTATAAACCTTTTTTGAGGAAACGGTTTAAAAATAAGTGAAAGTGTCTGCTTTATAGTCTTCCTATATGAATTGTTAGTATTTATAAGTACTCCATCACAATCGAAAACTAAACCTTCTAATGTATCCATTCTTTCTGAAAACTTTTTATTCAAAAGGATCCTTCCCTTATTAAAAGGTATGTAATATTTTTCAAACAATTAATTTCACCCAAAATTTTTTAATTTTGTCTACATTTATCTCCAGCACTCATCTTGGCATTTAGACTCTTTACATGATTGAGTAGCCCTTCACAGGCTCCAAGCTGATTCACTACTGAAAATGTTTTTATAGAATAATTGACTGGCGCTATAACAGCTCTTACAACTTTAACGAAATCGAGGCAAGAAAGTCCTCCTCTGAACTTTGCCTGCCCATTTGTTGGAAGTATATGGTTTATTCCACAATAGTAGTCAGTTAACACGCTTGAACCATTAACAGTTATTGCGCCAACATTTTCTATTTCCTCCAACAATCTTTTATAATCTTTAGAAAATATTTCTAGATGTTCAGGTGAAAGCCTATTAATAAATTCTACGGCAATTTTCTCGTCTTCAGCTAACACGATGAAACCGTTGCCTTCAATTGATACAGTTACAATATCTTTCCTAAACGCTACTGGAAGATACTCTCTCATACAATCAAGCACCTTTTCTATAAGCTTCGATGATGTTGTGACAAGTCCACATAATGTGTCTGAACTATGTTCTGCTTGAGCAATTAAATCTAATACAATCTGTTTGGGATCACTTTCTTCATCGGCATAAACAACCAGTTCCGAGGGTCCTGCTAGCATGTCGATTGGAACATCATGTGAGACAACAGCTTTAGCTATACTTACATAAGTGCCTCCGGGTCCAACAATCTTGTCAACAGGCCTTATAGTTTCTGTACCATATGCTAAGGCTGCAATAGCCTGTACTCCGCCTACACGATAGATTTCATTAACACCAGCCAAGTCTGCGGCGACAAGTAGGGTTGGACTCATTTTCTTGGGAGGGGAAACAACTACAATTCTATTTACCCCTGCAACTTTTGCCGGAACAGTTGCCATAAGCAAAGTACTCGGATATGAAGCTTCTCCGCCGGGAACATAGCATCCTA
This sequence comes from Nitrososphaeria archaeon, assembly GCA_049969935.1. Lineage (GTDB taxonomy): Archaea > Thermoproteota > Nitrososphaeria > JACIWG01 > JACIWG01 > JACIWG01. The sequence goes on along the minus strand of JBMFNX010000012.1, from coordinate 25,078 downwards.
CACTCTCTAAAGGCTTTAATGTTTGAACAATTTTGAAGCCATCATTTTCAATTTCAAAAAACATTCTATTAAAGTTCTCTTTTTCAACCCTCTCTATATTCTCTTTCAATGTCTTTAAAGCATCGATTTGAGTCCTGTCTACATGATTGTATGCATCATCGATTTCATCACGTCCTACCTTAATCCCGTTTTTTGAAAGTATCATGTTATCGAAGGCTTTCGTGTAATCAATTAATGCTTTATCACCACGTTTTCTAACATCCTCTACAATCTTTGCCACATTATCTTCTATCTCTTTTTTAAAAAGTTCTCTACGTCCCCTTATATTATTTAATATTCTGGTAATATTTTCTCTATTAAGGTAATAAATTTCCAATCTATGCTTCACCGTTCTCTTCCCTAGCTATGTCCTCTAATGGCATTATCAGCTGCGGTTCATGGACTACAAGACCTTGAGCCAACTTTCTCAGCTTTGGAAGCAGTTTAATGTAATCTGAGCGTGATATTATAGTGTTAACTGCATACCATCCAGGCTTAGAAAGTTTGCTTATTGTGGGACCCTTTAATCCTGGCAAAAGTGAAACAAGTTTCTCAAGATTTTCTTCTTTAACATTAACGAATATGTGAAGTTTTTTACCGCTTTCGATCACTCCTCTAAAGAGGGCTACAATATCATATATCTTTTCCCTTTTCATCTCATCGGATAAGGAAATCTTATTTGCTACTAGTACAGCCTGAGAGTTTACGATCACATCCAGGGGCTTTAATCCATTCTGTTCCAATGTAGTACCTGTTTCTGAAACATCTGCTATAGCATCAGCTTCCTCAGGAGGTTTTGCTTCAGTCGCGCCGAAAGAAAGGTATACTTGTATTTCCCTATTTTCTCCAGTCTTCCACCAGGGTGTAATGATCAAGGGTTTAGTTTCACCATAAATTTGCCTATATTCTGGCAAAGATACTAGATATTTTGAAACAGATAAGGGATATTCTGTTGATATTCTTAAAATCTTGTTTTCTGAATTATACTTTTTTATCATTTCCCCAATACTGTTTTCTTCAAAAGTTTTCGGTACTGCGAAGACAAGTTTTGTTAAACCATATTCTAGGTTAAGTAGAATTTTAACGTCAGCTGAAGTTTCAAGAACCCAGTCCAAGCCTGTTATGCCTAGATCATATAATCCGTCAGCAACATATATGGGAATCTCTTGAGGTCTCAAAATTTTAAATTTGATTTCAGAATCACTTGAAGTTGGCCTATAACTTCTTTCCTTACCATACAATTTAATAAAAGCCTTTTCTATAAACTCGTAGGTTGCCTTCTCAAGAGAACCTTTTGGTATTGCAAACGCTATGCTAGCCAGAAATTGTCACCTCCAAAAAACTTTTAGGACAGCATGGACTGTTTCGAAGAACTGTTCTCGCTTGTAAGTCGGTTTCCTTTACTCTATCCTTTGAGATAATGAACTAAACCACCCATTTGCCTCAACTCCTTCAATCAAAAAATTGTGTTATATAAATTTATACTAGTTTTAGTCCTTTAAAGCCTGATCTATGTCCTCTTTTAAATCCTCGACATCTTCTAAGCCTACAGATAATCTGATCAAATCGTCTGTTATACCAAGCTCCTCTTTTAGCTCGTCTGGCATACTTTTTGATGCGCTAAGTATTGGGTAGGTTGCTAGAGACTCTACTCCACCAAGGCTGGGTGTAGATTTTATTATCTTAACCTTCTTGAAAAAGTTGAACGCTGTCTCCTTACCACCTTTAACTTTAAAGCTAACAACACCGCCATACAGCCTGTGTTCAAAAATTTTGTTTGCAGTTGAATGGTATGGGTTGTCCTTTAAGCCTGGATAATACACTTCTTTAACCTTCGGATGGTCTTTCAAGAATTCTGCTATCGCTAAAGCTGTCTCACACTGTTTAACAAATCTTATCTCCAACGTTTCCAGCCCACGAAGTATAAGGTATGCTTCAAAGGGGTTCATTATTGTCCCAAGATTTTTCCTCCAATCCCACAAATTCTTAATTGTCTCCGCGTCTCCTGCAACAGATCCACCTATTACATCATTGTGTCCAGCAATATACTTTGTTAAACTGTATAGTACTAGCCACGCATTGTTTTTGACAGGCTTATATAACATGGGTGTTACGAATGTGTTGTCAACTACAATCTTTGAACCTGTTTCATTGCATACTTTTATGATTTCGTTCACATCAATGACTTTAAGGAGAGGGTTTGTCATAGTTTCAACGATAACCAAGCTAATGTTCTTGTTTATTGAATCAATTATTTCTTTAGTTTCCGGCCCTCCAAAAACTGTTTTGACACCAAACTTTTCTAAATTTAGTGCAAGCTGCTGTGTTACACCATATGCTTCTTTAGAAACTAAGATAGTTGACCTGCTTTTTAAGGTTGAAAGGTAGATTGTCGAAATAGCTGCCATACCGCAGTTGAAAACAAGAGCGTCTTCAGCCTCATCAAGTTTTGCAAGCGCTTTTTCTAGTGCATAGACTGTAGGATTCTCTTCCCTCGAATACTTTAACTCAACACCTCTAGAAGTTTTTCTAGGAAACCCTGTTTCTCTATCAAATTGTTCCCAAACCACTGTCTGATATATTGGAACCTTGAATAGACCAAGTTCTGGATCATAATATTCGTGTCCATGTATACTTTCTGTAGAAAAGCCTTTATATTTTCTGGTGGTCTTAAAATTTTCTAAATTCACATTATTTTCTGTTGTTAGATTCCACCACCCGAGAGCATTACATGATAGTAGAATAAATATTTTTTTAGGTTTAAAAAAGTTGGGGATAAGAGAAAGGATAGAGATTAGCCTTTATCCTCCAGGTCCTCCATGGAATACTGCGTCCTTCCATACCATGTCCCAGACAGCGTCTTCAGTTAAAGCCTCCTTCGACATTATAACATTCTTTAGCTCCTGAAATATTTTATGATGTCTTATTTCATCATCCATTATAAGCTGGAGTATCATTTTTATTTTAGGGTCCTCGACTGCCGATAGAAGGCTTTTAACTGTCTGATACATTTTAGCCTCAATCTTTATATGCAAGTCTATTTCATCTTGGATCTTTTCAATGTCGCTTTCTGGAACCATTTTCCTACTTTTATCAAGTAGGTCTAATATTGCAACATAGAGGTGAGAATGTTTTTCGGAATCGAATGCTACTGTGGTTAAAAGTGCCTTTATGACACCACTTTCTATAGATTCCGCGAGCTTAAGCAGTCTCTGTGAAAGCTCGTACTCTTCTCCAACCATTTCCTTTGAAACATCTTTTACACTCATATTATTCACTATTTTCGACAGTTTATACTATTTAAATATTTTCAAAATCGGGCAAAAAATCATAATATTTGGAAGAAAAAATTTTTTGTAAATTTATATGTTTTCCCAAGGAAACCTTTTGAAAGCTTTAAAATATTCTGCAATCCCTCCTGCCTCAATGATCTTTAGCATGAACTCTGGATAAGGTTTAATGCTTGCCTCTAACCCTGAACCCAAAGCATAAACTTTCCCCATCGAAAGGTCAACTGACAAAGTTTCATCTTCTTTCACACACATAATAAATTCTTTGTCCGAAACTATTACTGGAAGCCCCACATTCACCGCATTTCTAAAAAATATTCTGGCAAAAGATTCAGCGATAACCGCGTTAACTCCAGCAGCTTTTAGAACTCTTGGCGCCTGCTCCCTGCTTGACCCGCATCCGAAATTCTTTTGTGCCACAATAATGCTTCCCCCATAAAGTCTATCCTTAAGCTTCGGGTCAAGGTCTTCGAACACATATTTTGCAAGTTCCCTAATATCTTGGGTCCTATACTTGTATTTTCCTGAAATTATAAGATCCGTATTTATATGATCTCCTAACTTAACACATTTACCACTTATCTTCATCTTCTTTCACCATATTTTCTTGGGTCAACTATCTTCCCCTCTAAAGCTGATGCAGCCGCTGTTGCTGGACTCGCTAAATAAATTTTTGAGCTACTTGACCCCATTCTGCCTACAAAGTTTCTGTTACTTGTTGATACAGCAACCTCCCCATCCCCTAGAAGTCCCATGTGTGCTCCAATACATGGGCCGCATGTTGGAAAGCCAACAATACAGCCTGCTCTAACAAGCTTATCTATGTATCCAGCATTCAATGCCTCATAATAGATTCTCCTTGACGCTGGGATAACAATGCATCTTGCCTTAACATGACGGTCATTCAATATCTTCACTGCAACCTTAATGTCTTCAATTCTACCATTTGTGCATGAGCCTATAAAGACTTGGTCAACCTCCACACCTTCAACTTCTCTAACACTTTTAACATTATCCACGTTAGATGGTGCTGCAACAAGTGGTTCAAGTTTGGATGCGTCAACATAAAGTTCGTCTACGTAGCTTGCATTCTTATCTGCTTTAACCTCCCTAAAATCGCCCACCCTCTCCTTTAACCACTCTACTGTTGCACTATTCAATTCCATTGGACAACACTTTGCACCCATTTCAACAGCCATGTTCGCTAACGTCATCCTCGAATCAACACTCATATTGTCAATGCAGCTACCATGATATTCTACAGACTTATACGTTAACCCATCAGCCTTCACTTCACCTAATACATGGAGTACTAGATCTTTTGACATGACCATATCCTCAAATTTTCCCTCAACCGTTATTTTTACTGATTCTGGAACCATGAACCAAAGTTTTCCCGTAGACATGGCTATCGCAGCATCAGTGCTTCCTACACCGGTTGCAAAAGCGTTAAAGGCTCCATGTGTTACAGTATGCGAGTCTGCGCCGACAATCACAGACCCTGGTCTAACATAGCCTTCTTCTGGTAAAACCTGATGGCATATTCCTGAACCAGCATCATATAATCTGATATCATGTTTTTTAGCAAACTTTCTCATTGCAGAATGAATGTTCGATATCTGCGGGGAAGGGCTTGGTGAAGCGTGGTCTATAAAGAACACAACCTTGCTGGGATCAAAGACCCTTTCTATTCCAATCTCCTGCATTGACTCTACTGCAAGTAGTGCTGTACCATCGTGAGCAAACACTACATCAACGTTTGAGAGAACAAACTCTCCCGCTGTCACACTATTTTTTCCAGAAGACTTTGCAAGAATCTTTTCAACTATAGTAGACATTTTAATCAGCCTACTCTCAAACTATTTTCTTGTCTTATGTGCTCAGGATAGTATTTTTTAACCAAATTAAACATTTCGCTATCTGATACTGGAGTCTGTCTTCCAGCATCATACATCCTCAAAATCTCCTTATGTATTTCACCAACTCTTGGATCATCCTTAATATCATCATCATTTAAATTAAGATGAGTTTTTATCCAGTAAGCGACACTTGCCCTGCCAGAATATTGGTCGATGGTAACCTGAGGCCAAATTCCAAGAACTTTAACTGGGTCAAATGGTAGATAGACTTCAGGGTTTTTGAGAAAAGCGTCTATATGAATTCCAGCCTTGCTTCTGAAGGCGTTAGGTCCAACAAGAGGATAATGTTCAGGAAATATTAGGTTCATGTTCCTAAAAAGTTCTGCCGCCTTAACTATCTCCCTCAAATTTATTCCTTCCGTACCATGGATCATTGCATACTCTAGAAGCATCGCTTCAAGAGGACAGTTTCCTGCACGTTCTCCTATTCCAAAAAGTGTGCAGTTGGAGAGTGCTGCACCACTTAACCATGCTGAAAGATGGTTGGCTGTAACCATAAAAAGGTCATTGTGTCCATGAAATTCAATATTCTTTCCATCTATGCCAGTTTTCGCTATCAAAGTCTCTATCATGAGAGGAATACTTCTTGGTAAACCAACTTCCCTAAATGGAAGCCCCACACCTAGCGTATCAGCAATTTTGATTCTAACAGGAAGCTTATACTTTTCAGATAGTCTCATAAGCCTTTCCACGAATGGGACAACAACATTTTCTATATCCGCTCTAGTAGCATCCTCTAAAGTGCATCTTGGCACAACACCATTCTTTAAAAGAAATTCTACAACCTCCAAATACTTTTCCAAAACCTGACTCCTACTCATATTGAATTTACTAAATATGTGATAATCTGATATCGAACATAATACGGTTGTCTCCTCAACCTTTTCCTCTAGGACAAGCTGTGCATCAGATAATGTAGCCCTAATCCATCCAACAGGCTTAGGGTACTCGAAGCCAAGTCCCTTAATCTTTCTAATAACCTCCTTATCCTTTTTCGTATAAAGGAAAAGTTCTGTAGAAAGTATTACACCCCTCTTACCTCCTAAAGCGCAAAGTATTTCATAAATTTTTAGTGATTCTTCAACTGAAAAGGTCCTCCAACCCTGTTGCCCATCACGTAATGTAGTATCAGTTATCCGAATATCATTTGGAGTCTTATTCAACTTTATCTTTGGAGGAGAATCGAAGGGAAAAATGTCTCTGAAAAGATTAATTCTTTCAACACATACATTTTGTTGGCCAACGTTATCAGACATCTTTTAAACTCCATAAACCAAAAAAATAAGAAAATATAAACTTTTAACATAGCCTCTTGTTTAAATGCCAAAGCTCATTTTCCAAAAATTTTTCTAAAACCCTCTATAAGCCTATGAAAAGCACCCCTCTTTTCCACCCTCTCCACCTTAATCGCCTCAGAAGTTGGCATTTTGTTTTCAAGTATCTGTTTAAAAGTATTGTATATCATTTGGCCACTTCCAGAAAGTCTATAATTGAATTCAATACGTTCAACCAAACCATTTTCAATCATCTTCATTAATGCAACATATAGAGATGATTTGGGAAGACGTGTTAAGGAAAGAAGTTGGAGAAAAGATTTTGGAACACCATTAGACATGTTTAAAGCATCCATTATAGTATAAGAGTTTTCGTCAAGAACTCCTAGCACCATCCTATGAGGCTGTTTCGGCACATTCAGAAAATCATTAACATTAATATAAAAATATTATTATTTTGTTTTTAAAGCCGACTATTTTTATTTTTCTGGCTCAATAGGCGGTGGAGGAGGGGGTGGTGGCACAGGAATTGTCTGTAATGGGGAAGTCTTCTTAACTTCATCTAAGACGGTGTTTCCTATAACTTTAACTAGAGTTGCATAAACTGCAACAGATATAATAGCAAAGATTAATATGAATGCCAACATTATGGGCCAAGCATACTGTGCAACAATCTGTTGTAGGATCTGCGGATTATTTATAATTTGAGTTGGATCCTCAAATGATACAAGGACTCCAGTTAAAATAGATGAGATTATTAGAGAAAATAGTAGAAAACCCACTATTCCCCAGAGGATGCTCCATAATAATATTATAAAACCCTTATAAAATGCTTTACTCCAGGTAATCATATTTCTCATCAAATACCTAATCCAAATTTAAATATAAATTTATCCATAAACTTCAAGCATTTTAAAAAATTTCCTGCCCACAAAAATTGATTTCCCTTACTCTCCAATACCTTTACTCTTATAGCCTAAAATTATATTAAAAAAAATTCAACTGCATTTTAGTCTATTTTCAATCTATTAAACCTTATTTTTCTTATCCGGCTAAAATGCTTAAATAAAGTATGTTCTAAAGTCTCTTGAGCAAAAATGGAAATAGTATTATATGTTGAGCAAAAGAATTTTGAAAAGTTAAAACAGAAGCTTTTTGGAGACAATATCGTTTCTAGAGCAAACCTGCTAACACATGAAGCATCCTCCTTTGGAAGGCAGGGTGGCTTCTATATCAGGGTTTTAGGTGATGAGGAAGAGTGTAGGAGGGCTCTAGAACTTTCAAAAGACTTGGGTGTCGAAGTTACGGGTGAAGAGAAGGAGATTGTGCTAGCTAAACTAAATGAGGAGGGTGAAAGGTCCCTAGAAGGCTTTGGAGGAATATTTGGTTAATTTCATAAGTCAAATTTATTTTTGTTGAAAATTATTTTTTATGTAAATATGCGTTTATCTGTTCAGCCGCTTTCTTCCCGCTTCTTAGGGCAAATCCCACATAAGATGGGCCTAGAAGTGCGTCTCCGGCAATAAAAACATTTTCAAAGCTCGTTCTACCGTCTTTCATAATCTCTAAATGGAAACTTGATCCATTAGAGGGTATTGATGGTTTTAATCCTACTGCTATTAGGACATTATCTGCTGGAATTAGATGCTCCGAACCCTCTATCATGTTCAGCCTACAGCTTTCCCTGTCTCCCAAAAGTTTTGTCTTCACAGCCTTAATCATTTTAACCCTCCCAAGTTCTTCCAAAAATTCTATGGGCTGCGTATACTCTAAAACCTTTACACCAGAAGCTTCAAGATTTTCAATGATCTTTCTTCCTGCTGGAGCCTGACCTTTTCCTCTCCTGTAAATTAATGTAATGCTATCTACCTTACCCTGTTGTGCTATATGGCATGCGTCAACAGCTGTCAGCCCCCCTCCTATTACGGCAACGTGACCATATAATTTTGGCAAATTTACATCAGAATATCCAAGCTTTAGAAGATGATATTTGATAATGTAATCGAATGCATAATATATTCCGTCCAAACTTTCACCCGGAACACAAAGCCTATTATTTTCCCACGCGCCTGTAGCTACTAGTACTGCATCATAACCTTTAATTATTTCAGATAGGTGTACATCATTTCCAACATTTTTGTTTGTGTAGAAAACTATTCCCAAACCTTTAAGTTTTCTCACAGTTTCCCTAACTTTTTCCTTATCGATTCTATAGTCTGGCATTCCAAATAGAAGCAGTCCCCCTGGCTCAGGCATCTTGTCATAAACATGCACTTCATGCCCGCTTTTAAAAAGTTCTATGGCCGCCGAAAGGCCCGCTGGCCCTCCCCCTATTATAGCAACCTTCTTGCCTGTTGGTGCACTTCTTTTTGAGTCAATTTGCAGTAGGAATTCCATCTGGAGGAGGTGACTAAAGACTCTTTATAAACTTTTTACATATTTTATTAAAAAATTAAATTTATTTTTACAAAAATTTTTGTTTAAAATATAGTATCAATTTTTAGAACATTTTATACAATATTTTGGAACATTTGTTGCGCTCTATGTAATATTAGAGTATAAGCATTATACAAATTTTTGTCTACAGTAAATAAATATTTATCCTCTGCCTCCTTTGTGGATTGAACGAAGAATCTGAAATTAGGCGTCTTTTGATTGCGTTGGCTGGAGCAAGTGGTCCAGTTACATTAGACTATATTCTATTGCATAGTAAATTAGATAATCCGCAGAAATTTTTAGAAATTTTGGAAGAAAGAGGTCTTGTCAAGAAAATAATTGGTTCAGAATGGTCTCCATGCATGAATTCAAGATATCAGCTTACTCAAGTTGAAAAAGTTTATGAAATAGTGGCTGGAAATTTAAGTTTTAAAGATTTGGAGAAGCAATCTTAGGTTTGACGAACTTTACCAGACTGTTCATCAATTTTGGACCTTATTATACCTAAGGAAACCTTCTGCTGGTCTATTAGAATTGTCATTTTAGGTGAAAGGATTGTCAATTTTATTGAGCCGAAGCATTCTGGATATTTGCTTGTGTACGAGTCCTCCCATGTTAGATAATCTTCTACATCTTTATGGTTTTGGAATAGAAGTAGGTTATATCTTCCATTACTTATATGATATGCTAAGCTTATATGATTGTCTGCCAAAATTTCTTCGATAATTTTACTCTTGTACCCTCTTACCTCTATCATGGATAGTATTAGTAGAAAGTTTGGTGGAACAAAAAAGTTTGGGAACCTGCATAATGGTTTCAGGATGACTCCCTTTTCTTGAAGCCTTTGAATCCTCTTTAAAATGGTTCTTCTTGAAACATTAAGCTTTTTTGCAAGAAGGTTTTCATTGATTCTTATACCTTCACCCCTTAATAGACATTTTAAAATTTCGATGTCAACTTCATCTATCTCGTGCCCATTTATTTCCATGTACCCCTTCTTCTTAAACTCTTCCTCGATCAATTTTATTCCAATGCTGGGTTCGTACTTGAATATTCCTTGGTTTGAAAAATAGTAGTTGTGTGATGGAGCCCTCTTTCCTCTTTCAGGAATCTTGCCGCTTGCAACAATACCCTCCCTCCATACATGATAGTCCCAGACACTTTTATGGAACTCGAATATAACCATGTTACTTTCTCCTTCCCTGATTCTATATGCTGCAAAAATGTTCTTGTCTTCTCTAAGCCATTCGATAACCTTTTCATCGTACGGTAGGTCTGCATAGGATATTACTAATAGTGGAAGTTCATTGAATAGTGCCTTGAATGGTGCAATAGGGCGGTCAACAATCCTTCTTGATAAAAGTGCACTAACCCTATCCCTCACCGTCCTCCTATGCTTTTTAAGCTGTCTTGAAAGGGATGCAATATTGATTTCAACGCCATAGCCTGAGCAAATATTTTCCAGCAGCTTTAGGTCTAGAAGGTCGTCTGGAAGCAGTGACATCGTCTACTTTGCATTAATAACGTTTTAAAACTTTTCCATCCCACACACTTCTACATTTTTTCATGCTCTCGTTAAAATTTTTCCAGTGTCATTGAAGAAATTTATTCCAATGTCCTTTTCTAAAATCTTATCCTTAAACTCTCTAGAGGATAGTGTTCCAATAAATTTTTGTATATTCTCTTTACCAACATTCTCCTTTAATATGACGAAATCGAATGTTTCCTCCTTTAACGGTATAAATTCTAGGTTCAGCAATTTTGCTGCAGACTTTATGGCGACTCCGCAGTCAGCCTTTCCCTCCTTAACCGCCACCGCAACCTCAAGGTGAGACCTAACCTCGTTCCCATACCCTCTAACCCTCCCTATTACATCATCGAAACCTAAACCCTTTCTTGCGGCAGCCTCCTTCAGCATCATGTCTAGAAGCATTCTCGTTCCTGAACCCCTGTTCCTGTTAACGAACACGATATCCTTTCTAAAAAGGTCCTCTAGAGAGGAGATGTTTTTCGGGTTCCCCTTTCTTGTAACAATTCCCTGCACCCTCTTGTAGCCTCTGATTATCGCAATCTTGTCTCCAAAAACCTTGTCCCTTAAAAGGAACATGTTATATTCTCCAGACTCTTCATCGAGCAAGTGTATGCCTGAAATGTCAGCCTCCTCTTCAAGTACAAGTTTCAAACCTTCTGCTGAGCCCACGTTAACATATTCTATAAAAAAGTTATTGTAAAATTCTTCAGCCTGTTTCACAAGCATTTCGAGGGCTGGGCAGTGGCTTCCATATATTTTCAAGTCAGCCTTAAGCATGTCCGCCTCATTCAGCATCCTAAGCTTCTTTTCTGCAAGAAGATACTTTTGTAAAAGAATTTCTCCCTCAATAGTCAATTTTGCGCTACCCCCACCTAATCCTCCGAAGGCGCGTTGGACAAGCTTGCAGCCGAAAGCCTTTTCCAGCGCATCAATCCTCTTCCATGTAAGCCCATAATCTTCTCCAACATGCTTTGCGGCTAAAGAAATGGAGCCGAAATCTTTAATCGCATTAAATAGTCTAGCGTCCTTTACACTGAACCCTTCAGGCGCCATAGAATGTATTGTTAAAGCTATCTTAGCATGTAAGCTTCCAGCGAAACCGGACTTTTCTAGGGGACTGCTCAAATGATAAGCTCGCCTCCTATAAACTTTGCCGTCAACTCGTTTTTAGGCCTCGTAAAAAATTCATGTACGTCACCCTCTTCCACGATCTTTCCGTCCACCAGAAGCCCGACCCTGTCAGCCAACCTTTTCGCCTCAAACATGTTATGTGTTGTAAAGACCACTGCAGCATTTTTTCTTAAACAATATTCTTTCACAACCCTTTCTATAACGATTGTGTTGGCTGGGTCAAGGTTTGCTGTAGGCTCGTCCAAGAAAAGTATTTTTGGCTCCAAGACTATCGCTCTAGCAAGGCAAAGTCTTTGAGCTTCACCCCCTGATAATGTGTAAGCATGCCTTTTCCTATACTCGTAGAGGTTAACATTCTTTAGAACCGCGTCAACCTTCTCTTTCACCTCAGACTTTCCTAAACCTCTTATGCGGAGGCCTATTGCAACGTTGTCGTAGACGCTCATATTGTATACTATTGGATGCTGGAAAACCATTGCCATCATCCTAACATACTTTAACCTACTTATATAATCAAGTTTGAGGAGGTCCACTTCATCAAAGAATATTCTTCCATCGTCTGGAAACTCTAGCATGTCCGCTATCTTCAGCAGCGTCGTCTTCCCGGAGCCGTTTGGTCCAATAAGGCAGAATATTCTCCCATATTCTGCTGACAGTGAGACACCCTTAAGGACTCTTCTTTCTCCAAAACTCTTCCACACATTCTCCATCCTGAACAGGGCTAGTCACCGAACCTTAAAGCCTTACCCCTCTTGCCAGCTTCAGGTCTAAACTTTGACTGCAGGTAGGTGAGAAACATGTTTACTGCAAAGGAGGTGCCCAGCAGTATTACTCCTAAGGTAACCGCCGTCTCGAACTCGCCCATGCTCGTGTATAGGACGATTGCTGTTGTTAGGGTGCGTGTAAAATATCTTATGTTTCCTCCAACGATCATTATGGCGCCAACCTCAGATATTGCTCCTCCAAATGCTGCTATAATGCTGGTAAGAATACCCATTTTAGCCTCTTTAAGCATTATCAGAATAAGCTGACTTCTTGTAGCGCCTAGGGAAAGCGTTTGCTCAATAATCTTTTCAGAAACTGACGCTATCGTGGAATATGTTAAGCCAACTATCACAGGTACTGCCATAATAAACTGTGCAAGTATCATTGCTGTGGGCGTGTAGAGTAGAGACAGCGGCCCCAATGGGCCTACGTTTGAAAGCAGAAGATATAGTATTAGTCCGACAACGACAGGTGGGAGGCCCATAAGCGTGTTAACCAATGTTATTATAATCTGCTTCCCCCTAAAATCCTTGAGCCCGAGAACAGTGCCCATTGGGATAGCAACTATTGAAGCGATCAAAACAGCTGTGCATGAAACCTGAAATGATAGGAGTGTGATACTCAAGATTTCTGAATCTAAAAAAAGTTGGAGAATGTTTTGGCTCAAGCCGCTATCCCCTTAGCTTGCTTGTCCAGTATTTCACCTGCTCATCCTCGTACGGGTCATTGAATCCTAACTGTTCCAGTTTTCCGAAGGCTGGGTTGAACAGCCTATATCCACCCTTACTATAGTTTCCTATAAGATTCTGCCCATCTTCTGAAACTAGGAACATTACATACTTTTCCGCGACATCATATTTTACGTTTGGAAACTTTTGAGGGTTTACTATAATTGCTCTATAAAGGTTTATCAGTCTAGGATCTCTTTCAAAAACTATCTTAATTGAAAGAACATTACTCATTGAAAGGAAGGTTGACCTGTCAGATAAGGTGTAAGCCTGCTTCTCGTTGGCCATTGTAAGCGTCTGCCCCATACCCTGTCCACTTTCTATGTACCAGCTCTTTCCAGTAGCATTTAATCCAGCCGCCTTCCATATGTCTATCTCCTTCAAGTGTGTTCCAGACCTATCTCCTCTTGAAACGAATAAAGCCTTCTTGGACTCGCCTGCCTCATATATTCTCTTGAACGCTTCAACAACGTCCTTTGACGAATTCACTTTCGCGGGATCTTCTTTTGGACCCAATATTATGAAATCGTTCCATGCAAATGTTATGCCGTGTACGCCGTAGCCTCCACTTATGAACTGGTCCTCAAGCTGGCGGTTGTGCACTATAACCAGGTCCACGTCCCCCCTCTTGCCGATGGCTATCGCCTGCCCCGTGCCCACTGCAACCCATGTCACGTTAACATTAGGATTCTTTTGCTCAAACTTGCTCTTTATAGCATCAAGAAGGCCTGTAGCGTCCACGCTTGTTGTAGTCGCTATCCTCAGTATTATCTTCTCCTTTATCTGGCTGCTGGTCGTGGTAGGCGATGTTGAAGGTGTTTTCCCAATCTGGATTGTCAGAGCCAATAATATTGCTGCAAGTAAGGTTATCGTCGCCAGCAAGAATAATGTCCTCTTAACCAAACAAATTCACCGCTATGAATATTGGTCATAACGGTATATATTTTTTGTGTTATTCTATAAAACCACCTAAAATAAGCTGGAGACCAGTTTCGCTTTATAGCCGTTTCAAACGCGGTTGCTCTTGACATATTCTCATCAACTCCTTGTTAAGGTGTCATGATCCAGTACTTTTTATACCGCATGCACTACATCTGGTTAAGAGCATTGTTTCTTGATGGGCGTCAATATAGTGAATTAGGTGTTGACGTATTGGTAGGCGATTGAAGAAGAATTTAGTCGCCGCCCCCATTAAAGTTTTTGGTGACAATCTCGTGTCGGTTGTCCTCTTAGGCTACTACTCCAGAGGTGATTTCAGTATGGAGAGTGATGTACATGTTCTTATAATGTTAGAGGAGATAGTTGAATATTCTGTTCTCTCGATGGTCGATTCTGTTTAAGCGATGCTTGAACCATGCTTTAATAAGTTTAGGTGAAAGGTTTAAACTCATACCTATCGCCAGTAATCTTAAATAGGGTGCAGGCTAAGTACATTCAGCCCCCCTATCTCGACATAGTCTTCGACCACAAAATCTTGTACAATAAAAACGATTTCATGAGAAGCGTATTCGATGGCCTGAAGGGGGAGCTTGAAGAGTATTGTGCCGAAAGAAGGTGGATTCGTATAAAGTGGGTTGTTTCCTCCAAAAAATATTGCAGGTACGGGAAGTGATAGAATTTTGAACAACCTGGACATGGATAAAGCCTACGTGTGTGAGGCAGAGAGGCTTTCTGGGCGCCCATTTCTGTAAAGAGGGCTGCTGAATGAAGCAGTAAATAGAATAGGTTCTCCCATCATGCTCCAGGCTTCCGGAGGCTGGGCACAGAAGTTTTTCCCGTTAAAGGCGTTGGAAAGGCTGCCTTTAAAGGATTATATTCTAAGACCGCTCACCAAATATACCGACAATATCGATATCCCACATATTAAAGTGAATATTTTAGTTGCTTCAGCGTAAGCTGGTTGAACCTGTGAAAACATTATAGCCCCAAATGGTGTGAAGGTTAATAGTGTGTAAAGGGTGCAAAAGGCTAACGTTATAGAAAATATTGCAATCCTCTCACTGTCTGTGTGGACGAGAGGTTTTAGGTTTAAATTAAATATTGTATGGTTCTCCAGCGGTCTAAGTGCAGCGGTTATCGGCGGAACCGTTAAAAGTATGAAGGGCACCATCGTCACCTCCCAGAACATCGTTAAACCGAAAACTGTTAAAAGAAGCGCTTCACTCGATAGCCCAGCCCATCTTGGAACTATAACCGTAAGCCAAAACACTACACCTGATGCGGCGATCAGGTTTCCCACAAGCGTTCCCATAATTGTTCCGACAACAAACCCCGTCCAAGACCTAAATCTGCGCAAAATAAAACCGTATAAGAGGAAACCGAAAAAGTTTCCAGGCAGCCCTGAAACAAAACTTCCCAGCGGCCCTAGTCCAGTGGGCAGTATGAAGCTCCCTATCTGTGTACCCAATGCTGCGCCAACCGCTGCAATCCAGGGGCCTGCAATAAGTGCAAAGAGTGCCGGTATCACGACAGCTGGCCTAAAGTGGCCAACACCCCATGGTGTAGGAATTCCTGCGGTAAGGGCTATCAATGAAGCGTATAATGTTGCACAGAGCGCTGTTAAGACAACCGATTTTACCCTATCCATAGTGTTCTTGTGTAGTGGAGGGCAAAAGGTTATATTAATATTTTCTATAGAAAACTTAAATAGATATATAGAGATATTTACTAAGAGTATGCTGTACAGGAAAGTGCAGGAGGTTGGAAAGGGCACATTACTCGTATCTCTACCAAAAGATTGGGTTAAAAAATATGGTGTGAAAAGAGGTGATATTTTAGAACTGGAAGTAGACCAGCTCGGTAACATAATACTCTGCTTGACAAAAAAGAAGTTTTCTCAAAACTTGTCCATAGTAGACTGTAAGCAAAAAAGCCTTAGGCTAATTTTAGATGAAGTCGCTGGAGCATATCTATTGGGCTGTGACCGAATAACAGTATCAAATTTACTTCAAGTAAAATCTACTGAAAGGGAAAATATTCGGTCCTTCCTATCTAAGCTTGCAGGATTAGAGGTTATTGAAGAAGACAGGGATTCTATCACAGCTGAATTTGTAACAGACATAACGCTTCTAAATCCTAACAAGATTTTGGGTAGAATGAGTCTGCTTGCAAAAACCATGTTCCTTGACTCACTAAATTCTCTTATAAAAAGGGACATTGATACAATAGAAAATGTTATTAAATTAGATGATGAAGTTGACAGACTCTACTTTCTCATTGTAAGGCTTATGAGAAGCGCTATCCAAAGTCCCGAAATAATGAGAAAATTTAATCTTAGTGCAATAGAATGTCTTGACCACAGACTTTATGCAAGCCTAATTGAATCAATAGGCGACTATGCATACATAATTGCAGCAAACATAAAAAATGGCGTACACCCATTAAATGATGAACTTGTAAACGAGTTTATTGAGATTAGAAATTTTTTCGAAAGCATGTTTGATATTGCATATAAGGCCTACAAGGTCAAAGACATTACCCTAAAGGAAAACATACTAACAGTATCAGAAAATGTTGAAAAGAAAGTGGATTCAATAAGAACTCTAATAATAAATAAGCCCATAAACAAAGTCTCAAAAATATTCTCAATCATTTCAGCAATAAATTTTGCAAGGAAAGCCTTGGTTGACATAACAGACCTAACAACACCATCAATAAAAATTATTGCATAAAAATAAAAGAGGAAGAATGTTTAGTTCAAAACTCCTCCTCTTCCTCTTCTTCTCCCCATTCTTCCTCGAACTCTTCCTCCCAGCCTTCCTCTTCCCACTCCTCCTCGAACTCTTCTTCAAATTCTTCTTCCATAATCTTCGGAGAGGGTCTTCAAAAAGGTATCTTATAAAGATTATTTTCAACTCACATTAGAGGCTATTCATTATAAAGTAATGATAGTCTTATTCAAAGCATCATGTTTAATAATATTTCACCACCTAATTGTATTGAAAGTATAAAGGTCAAATATCTTTTGATTTAAAAATATTCCCTTTAACCTGCTGTGTTGAATGGCTAGGCTCTTTCATATAAATAAGCTGTTAGATAAGGATGTGAAATAAGCAGTTGTTCAACACAGCACTTTAACCCAAAAAATGATTGCATAAGAACAAATTATAACAGTGAACCAGATAAAAAGTGCAAATGCTTGACCCCATTAAAATATTTTGCAATAGAATATAAAGCAAGAGCTAGCGCCATCAAAATTAGTGGGAGAAGATAACATCTTCTTCTACCATCCAACTTTTTAATCCTATAAAACCATCTTATAAATTTTATAGATGCAAATAAAATTATATCATTACATTCTATTTTCTTAGAAACAAAAAACTTTATCTTTACAGAACACTAAACCATCTCCGAGAACCATGAGCTTACATGATAATTTGGCCTTAGAACTTGAAAATATTGTTGGAAAAGATTTTGTTCTGACAAAAAGGGAGCAGATAGAACCATACCTTTATGATGAAACATTTGTTGCAACATCCATAAAGCCTTCAACAAACTGTATAGTTGTAAAGCCCATTAACGCTGAACAGATTTCAAAGATAATTAGGCTGGCGAACGAGAAAAAAATTCCAGTTTACCCTAGAGGCGGCGGTACTGGAGTTGTTGCAGCAGCTGTTCCAACAAAAGATGGTATAATAATATCTCTTGAGCGTATGAAGAATGTTGAAATTGACAAGGATAATATGATGGCAACTGTTGAGCCTGGAGTCACCCTAGAAGAGTTTGGTAATACTGTTACTGCAGCAGGATTCATATTCCCTCCACATCCGGCAAACGAGCAGGCCTCTATGGGTGCAATAACTGTAAACAATTCGGGTGGCGCGAGAGCTGTAAAGCATGGTGTCATGCGTCATCATGTTAAAGGTTTAGAGGTTGTCCTGCCAACTGGTGAAATACTGAACTTAGGTGGCAAACTTATCAAAGATAATGTGACCTCAAGCCTAATACAGTTGATTGTTGGAAGCGGCGGGATATTGGGTATAGTTACAAAGACTACAGTAAAGCTTTTGCCAAAACCAGAATATCAGCTAACACTTCTTGTACCATTCAACAACAGACATGACGCCTTCAGTGCAGTAGCACCAATACTGTCAAGTGGAATAGAACCCCTTTCCCTAGAATATGTGGAAAACAAGTGCATGGACATTTCTGCAAAAGATTTGGGTGAAACATGGTACACTGACATACCTGGGCCAGTGCTTCTACTAATACAGTTGGCGGGCAAAAAAGATGTAGTCTTCAGTGAAGCAGAAAAGGCAAGCGAATTTTGCATGGAACATAATAGTCTCGAGCCAAGGATTGCTGAGGGAAGCGAAGAAAATAGGGTTTGGAAGATTAGAAAAAATGTCCTCGCAGCACTAAAACCACTTTCATCAGACGTCCTCGATGTAACTGTTCCACCTGCACAGATGGGTAAGCTTGCTGACGAACTTGACAGGATAGCCTCTAAATATAATACAGAGATACCTGCATACGGTCACGCTGGAGACGGGAACGTTCACCCACATATTTTGAGAAAGGATTTAGAAAAATGTGAAAAGATTAGGAACGAAATCTATGAAGCGACACTTAGTCTGGGTGGTGTTATCACTGGAGAACATGGGATAGGCAAGGCGAGGGTGAAAGAATTTTACAAGTTTGTTGATCCAAAGGTTATTGAACTACTATCTGGAATCAAGAAACTTTTTGATCCAAACAATATACTTAATCCAAACACTATAGTAGGCTGATTAAAGCATAATATGCTCTCTATAAACTATATATCTTTTTTTCCCTCCTACCTAGAGGATAATATTTTGCAGCAACAATGAATGTAGCTAAAGCGATAACAATAACTATTGCCATGCCCAAACGCATATTCAAGACAACCCCACTAGACTGCACTTCTCCAGCCACATATCCGCTTAATCCAAAGATAAATGCTGTACTTATTCCAGTAAGCGCGAGTGCAAACCTGTCCACAAATGTACGTGCTCCATAATATATTCCCTCCCTCCTAAAACCAGTTTTTAAAACATCCTCGTCAATAACTTCCGGTATCAAAAGCTCTCTAGAAAGCTGAACACCACCATTTACAGCTCCAAAAAAGGATGTTAAAACTACAGCTTCAGTAATAGAATCAGCCCAAAGTGTGAGAAGAAGCAAACCAGACGCCATCAAAATAGTTGATGTAGCTAGTGTGATTCTTGACCCAAACCTAACACAAGCCTTTCTCCAAACAGGATAAAAAAGTACTGGAAATATTATCATAGGTGCACCCACTATCGTTATATCACCAATGCCTCCGCCGAGAAAATGTTTGACAATAAATGGTGTCATAGCCTCCAATACGCTCCAAATCCAGCTTGTAGTCAGAATAAGAAACGCTGCAGTAATAAACGATTTATTCTTGAAAGTTACAACAAATGTTTCCTTGAGCGGTAACGACCCTTTACTTGTACACTCTCCCTTCTCCCTACTGCCAAAAAGTGAAAGAAGAAAAGGGAATCCTCCCATGAATCCGACTGTTAATCCGACAAACATCCACCCCTGAAATTCTCCAAAATTTTCAGTAAACTGTGTTATAATCTGTGGTGTGAGAATAAGGGTTACTATTATCCCTACTGTTGCAAAAACCTGCCTATAGACTGCAACCTCACTCCTTTCACTTAAACTAGTGTACATTTCTGGAAAAAGTGTATTCCATCCGACGTCAACTAAAGTGTAAATAAACTCGAAAATAAATACAACTAATATAAAATATCCAAATATGTATAAATTTGTTGGATTCGATAATGGTTGTCCTCCAAGTGGAGGCGCCCATACTAGTACAAATAATAGTATCATTAGAGGTGAAAAGAAAAGTACGTAGGGTATCCTTCGACCCCACCTACTTCTAGTCCTGTCTGAAAGGTATCCTGCAATCATATCGTTTATGGAATTCCATATGCCATAGGCTGCCATGTACCCCATGCCAACTAAAACACCGTCAAGTTTTACAACTTCAACATAAAAGTATGTTAGATATGTTGCAATAATGGCGAATATTAGAGATTCACCGAAGGCGCCGAGGCTATAGAAAGCCTTCCCCTTTCTTCCATCAAATCTGCCAATTAAAGGCAAAAGCGTTCAACCTAAAAACATTCACCTATATCTTCCATACCTGTCACGAACTTCAGCAATTTTTAGAAGGTTTTCTTCAGGAGTGTTTGGGCTTAATCCACATCCTGGCCCTAAAGCGAAACTTATACACTTCCTACCTAACTCTATAGAACGTTTAACCATCGCCTCAACATCTTCTGGTGTTCCAGTAAACAGTGGCCCAAGATGGTCTATTCCAGCACACAATGGAATCTTGTCACCAAAATTTTCAACAGCCTTTTCAAGAGGATAGGTTGAACCTGGTGCATAGAACTGCAGCTCATTAATAAGCTTAGGTTTACCGAATCTTTCATAAATAAAGTCTAAGTCAGGGTCCCAACTGCATACGTGTGTAGTTATTGGAACATCCTTTCCTATCCTCTCTCTAACCCTATTCAAGTATTCTAAGTCAATCTGGGCAAGCCATTCCCTAAGCTCAGGGTTCAAAAGAGACCTATCGTAGCCACTGAATCCCATGCAAAAGTTTGTAAAGTTTACTGCCTCAACCATCTTATAGGCTACATCTACAGTCCATTCCATTAAAGGTCCTCTGACCATTTTAGTAAGCGTTCCCAGAAGGTCTGGAAATATCATGACATCTCTCATAGCCTCAGTCATTCCGATTGTTAAAGCCAAGGTTGCAGCAGGCCCTAGAATACCTTGCCTTAATAGAACCTTTTTACCAATCTTTTCTGCCACAATATTCCAAGCATCAAATAACGCTTTAGCCCTCCTACACTTTCTAGGATCAAACTCATTCAAATTCTTTTCAATTTTTTCAACCTTCTCGAAAAACCTGTCGTAAACGCTTCTGTCAGGCCTATATCTCCAGGGAGGTATCTTCGCTTGAACCACATGATCCAATATTTCAACTTCTGCACCCAATATTTCGTACATAACCCACTGGTCCGTGTTAACGCCAGTAATATCAACCCTAAATTTTTCAGCAACCCTAATGTGTCCGAGAGCTATCGCTTTAGGGTCATAGATATATTCTTTCAAGCTTCTTGTGCCAGAATATTGCCAAGCCAAGTAAACTGACTCTAACCATATTGGCATCTTGTCAGGCTTTTCACCCCGCAAATAGGTTAAAGCTCTCTCTAGACCAGTCATTTCAACCATATTTAGAACGCACCTCCAAAACAAGCCTGTTTGCAAGTTCTAGAGCCGTTTTCGGATCATGACCCCAGCCGTCTAAACGATACTTTTCTGCAATATATCTGTTACCCTGAACTCCTCCAACAATAACCTTAACCCTGTCCCTTAACCCCTCCTTTTCCAGAAACTCTATAATCTTGCTAAGTTCATATATGGCGTTAGTTAAAAACATCGAGATACCTACCAAATGAGGTTTATATTCTATAATGCCTTGTATAAAATTTTCTGCCATCAAATTTTCACCCAAATCTATAACCTTGAACCCGTCAGCCATATAGAGAACTTTAATAATATCCTTTCCAATATAGTGCATTGACCCAAGTGTTCCCATAAGAATTCTACCCTTCTCTTTATATTCTACCCTGTCTTTTAGAATATCATATCCCATAGTAAATGCTGCCATGATAGCAGAAAGTTGAGGTAAAGCAAACTCTTTACCGTATCTTTCGCAAGCGTCCATCATTGCCCTACGAAGTTGATCCAAAATCTTTTCAGGTTCAACACCTTCAGAGAGAAGCCTTTTTATCTCTTTTTGGACTTCAAAAGGTTTGAATTCCATTGCAAGTTGATAAATTTTATCAACATTCATATTATCAACTGTTAAGTAAATTAAAAAGGGATATATTTAAATATTATTATAAAATTTTGAACCACATTTTTTCTAAAAATTTTTCATAAAATTAATTATTTTTGTGACAACAGCTTCTGGAACATATTTTCTAGCCCTTCTACTCAATTCTAATCCTATCCTCTTTCTAGCTCCCTCATCTTCTATCACGTAAGCCAGTTTCCTGTAAAGTTCTTCTTCATTATACTCGTATAAGCATTCTTGATAGTTTTCAGTAATTTCTGGGTAGCTACAGTGGTTTGGTAGTATGCAGCAGTTTCCTGTATACATTGCCTCTACCGTAGCAACTCCGAAAGTTTCATGTGTGGCAGTGGAAACTTGAATATGTGATTTCCATAATGTAGGATAATATGGGTCTGCACCAGGCTTTTCTATAAAAAATACTCTATCAGGATGCTTTTTCTTAAACTCTTTTAGCATATAATCAATGTGTATATCATCACATATGCTTCTTGTGAAAATTATTTGGATGTCATACTTTTTTAGCAGTCTTTCCATAACCCTGACAAACATTATGGGATTCTTGCTTGAAATAAGGTTATGATTGAAAACAATTGTCAGTTTCTCAAATTTTTTATCAGTTTTAAAGCTGTCTATAAGTTTTGCATTAATAGGTAATCCAACAACCCTGTACTTTTCAAAAAGCTTGCATGCAACATTCTCGTTAAACTTTCTTATCTCTTCATCCATGACCTTGACAGCATATTCTGAAACCTGAAATATCATGTCCATAACATAAAGGTTGGCTAAATCTGTAATTTCCATGCCAGGATAGTTTATGAACCTGAAAACGTCTGTAGGATTCCAGTGGCTTCCGTGAGTGTAACCGCATAACTTAACCCTACTTTTTAAATCACATAACATTCTCCTTATCTCGCTTGGGAAATGGTGGAAGATATGGAATACGAAAATGTAGTCAACATTATCTTCTAAAATGATGTCAATTAATCTTTTATAGCCTTCATATATCCATTGGAGCTTAGAAACTGTTGGAGTCGATTCCTCAACTTGGGGGATAACGTCTATAACTTCAATATCCTTATTCCGCATTTCCTCTACAATTGCATCTGGTACCGTAGCACCATATCCTATCATGTCGGTTGCCATAGAATCTCCTTTCCTTAGGGTAAAACTTCTAAGGAATGCGACCTTCATAAGCCATATTTTTAAAAAATGGTGTATTAAAGGTTTGCAAAAAGCTTTTTATCTTCCCTAAAAGAAGATTCACTTATGGAAGAAATTTATGTAAATTTTCTTAGTGAAGGAGAAAAAATGGCTGGCGTTCTCCACGTACCAGATAAAGTTCCAGCTCCGACAATAATATTCTGCCACGGTTTCACGGGAAACAGGATTGAAGCACACCGCCTCTTTGTCTATGCTGCGAGAGAATTTTGTAGAAATGGTTTCACTGTATTAAGGTTCGACTTTAGAGGATGTGGTGAAAGCGAAGGCTCCTACGATTCAATAACAATTTCAGATGAGGTTAAAGACTTAGGTAATGCATTAAACTTCCTCTACAACAGAAACGAGGTCCTTAAAGAGAAATTGGGTGTTGTAGGATTAAGTTTAGGTGGTGTAATATCAATATTGACGGCAGCAGAAGATAATAGGATAAAGGCCGTGTGCACCTGGAGTAGTCCCGGAGACTTGAAAGAAATGGAGTCAAGCATAAAAAGCATGTTTGGAGAAGTAAGCTTAAACAGGCTACTCCTAAAATCATATATAGACTTGCCTTCAGGAGACAGGATAGGAAGAAAATTCCTATTGGATGCACTAAAGCATAATGTTATAAAGAGTGTTCCAAAAATTTCTCCAAGGCCAATCCTTATAGTACATGGAACAAAGGATACGCTGGTACCGTTAGCGCATGCTGAAAAACTTTACCAAAACGCATTAGATCCAAAAGAAAAATGTTTCATAGAAGGCTCTGACCACACATTTAATAAATGGGAATGGCAGTGGCAGGCAATAAATCGTAGTCTCGAATTTTTCCAAAAAACATTCAAACAATAATCATGTTAAATCTCCACAAACACACATAGCCTCATTTATAATCTCATAAAGGCTTCTAAAACCACTTTTCTTTAAAGAAGAAACCTTGACAAGTCTCTGACGCCAAGGCATCTGCGCCAAAGCCCTACAAAGTAGTATAGCAGCACTCTTCTGACCCCCTTCACCCTCTTCAACAATCCTGCTCTCTAGATACTCGCAGTCGGAAAGCAGCCTTCCAATGTCTTTCCTCAACCTAAGGTCAGATTTGCTTACAGCAAGAACCAAAGGCATGTCAAGTCTAACCTTTGTAATGTTAGCCTGCATTAGAAGCACCGCCAAGGAAACAGGATTTCTAACAAGCCTTGCTTCAGCGAGAAATACGCCGACATTTTTCCCGCTACCCCCAATCTTACTTATAAGAGACACTGCCGAGTCCCTGTAAAGGAGTATTTCAAGCTGCCCCGGCGTATCGAAAACCCTGAATTCCACATCATATTTTAGAATATCGTTAAACCATACCTTAAATGTCCTGTACATCATGTCAGTGGCTAAAAGTATTGCACCATTAGGTCCCAGTCCCTCATTTACCATAAGCTTCCTGGCATCAACATACCTCCTAATATCAAACTCTGGAGTGTATGGAAAATATTCTGCTGCAGGGTCAAGATTGCAGACTACAGCCCTGAAACCATCACCCCTAAGCCATTTGGTGAAAGTGTAAGCTAGCCTAGTCTTACCGCATCCAGCATTTCCTAAAAAGAATATATTATATACCACAAGCATACAAAAGATAATTTGGATAAATAAATTTTTGACATAAATTTAAACTATGACACAAACGTACTTACAACATATTATGAGCATAAAATTTTTTTACTATTTCATGAAATCTAGACCATTAAAATCAATATAAATGTTATATACTGTTTATATTTAGAATAGTCTCTAAAATTTTTTGTAAACATTCATATAAGATTTAAATGATGAATCTGTGCCAGAGCATTGTAGGTCAGAATATTGGAATATTAAATGAACCTGATGAATTTGCTAAAATTTAGAGCCTTTCTT
>JBMFNX010000011.1:0-40581 GCA_049969935.1 Nitrososphaeria archaeon | reverse complement strand
CTGTAGTCAACGAAGATGGGAAACTTATAGGATATAATACTGATGGACCGGGTGCGGTAAAGGCGTTACAAGATAAAGGCTTCCCTCTCAAGGGTAAAAGGGTTCTGATATTGGGTGCTGGCGGGGCAGCGAGAGCAATAGCATATTATGTGGCAAAAGAAGAACCTTCTGAAATAATAATTTTGAACAGAAACGTTGAAAGGGCTCAGGAAGTTTCAGATAAAATAGGATGTGAAATGAATATAGCTTGTAAGGCAGCAAAACTAGATGAAGATAATCTAAATAAGGCTTTAGAGGAAACGGATTTGCTCATAAACTGTACTTCTGTTGGAATGTTTCCAAAAGTTGAAGAGACACTGGTTCCAAAGGCTTTCCTTAAAAAGGACGTGACTGTAATGGATATAGTATATAATCCCATTTACACGAGACTTTTAAGGGAAGCGGCTGACGTTGGCTGTAACATAATATGCGGCCTAGACATGCTCGTAAACCAGGCAGCACTATCTTTTGAAATTTGGACAGGAATAAAGGCTCCTGTCGAGGAAATGAGGAGAACAGCATTTGAGGCGCTTAGAAAAGACCTTTTATGAGGAAAAATGTTGTTTTCATAGGCTTTATGGCTGTTGGTAAAACTTCTGTAGCAAAGGAAGTTGCATACAGACTTGGGAAAAAGTATGTTAGCACTGACGAGCTTATAATAAGTAAGTTGAATAAAAGTATATCAAGGATATTTGAAGAAGATGGTGAAAGATTTTTTAGAGAAGTGGAGAAGAATGTGGTTAAAGAGGCTTCCCTGATGGAGGATGCTGTTATAGACTGTGGTGGGGGAGTCATATTATATGAGGAAAATGTTAAGGTATTGAAAAGTAATGGCATAATATTCTTTCTACATGCGACGCCAGAAACATTATTTGAGAGAAGCTTAAACGAGTTGGGTGCAAGACCTCTGCTTGGAAACAAGTTTACTTTAGACGATGTCAAAAGACTTCTAGCAAGAAGAATGCCATTATATCTTGATGCAGCAGATTACATTGTTGACACAACAGATTGTAGCATTGAAGTGGTCGCTGACAAGGTCATCAGTGTTCTTAAAGGTGATGGTATATTATGATGGTTCTAGTTAAAAAGAGCTGCATAGATGGAGCTGTAAGGGCACCACCCTCCAAAAGTTTGACACATAGGGCACTTGTATGCTCAAGCTTGGCTGATGGAAAAAGTGAACTAGTCACACCACTATTGTGTGATGATACTAAGGCAACCTTGGAGGCGCTGGAGACGCTTGGAACAAAATTTAGTTTTAAAAGGGATAAGGTTATTGTAGAAGGCGGTCAGCTAAAGGCTCCTGAAAGAGAAATTTTCTGTAGAAACTCTGGAACCACACTAAGGTTTATGACAGCAGTATGCAGCCTTGTTGGAAGCGAATGCAAGCTTACTGGAAGCAGTAGTCTTATGAGGAGACCGATTGAACCACTTCTAGCAGCATTAAGACAGCTTGGAGTAGATTGTAGGCTAGATGATATGATTGTTTCGGTCAAAGGAAAGCCTAAGGGTGGAGAGGTTAAAGTGTATGGTGAAATAAGTTCACAGTTTATTTCAGCAATCCTCTTGATAGCACCATTATGTGAAAAGAAAACACTAATATTATGTGAGAAGCCTTCCTCAAAACCCTATATAAGGCTAACGTTGGAGGTTCAAAGAAAATTTGGTGTAAAAATTTCTGGAGAAAACATGTTTGAGGTGCAACAGCAAAAGTATAAGCCAACCATGTTCAAGGTGGAGGGGGACTGGAGTTCTGCAGCAAACATTCTAGCTGCTGCAGCATTATGTGGCAAAGCTGCTGTAGAAGAATTGAATCTTGAAAGTGTTCAGGCGGACAAGAGGATCATTGACATGCTAAAGATGATGAATGTAAAAGTTAATGTTGGAGGAGAAAAGGTTGTTGTAGAAAAATCTGATTTAGAGGCTATAGAATTTGATGTCACAGACTGCCCTGACCTCTTTCCAATTGCATGCATATTGGCTGCTCAGGCAAAGGGAGCAAGTATAGTTCACGGTATAGGGAGGTTAAGGTTTAAGGAAAGTAATAGAGTTGATGTTATGATAGAAAATCTTAAGAAAATGGGTGTGAGAACAGAGTTAGGAGAAGATTCTTTGAAAGTTTACGGATCAAAGCCTTTGGGTGCAACAATAAACCCTTACAATGACCATAGGATTGCTATGGCTTTCACAGTCTTAGCTCTTGTCGCTGAAGGGGAAACCAGGATATTGGATGGAGAATGTGTAAACAAATCATTTCCAGAATTTTGGGATGCTATGAAAGGTTTAGGAGCTAATATTAAGGTGATAGAATGAGTGGAGACAGTTTAGGAGAAATGTTTAGAATAACAAGTTTTGGAGAAAGCCATGGCAGGTGTGTTGGAGTTGTAGTGGAAGGCTGTCCAGCTGGACTTAAAATTTCAGAGGAAATGATCCAGGAAGAGCTTGATAGGAGAAGGGCTGTGCAAGCACTATACTCTACAACAAGAATGGAGGATGATAGAGTTGAAATTGTTTCAGGCGTATTTAATGGGTTTACTACGGGTGCACCAGTATGCATGATCGTATGGAATAGGGAGTTTGATTCAAAATCATATGATAGTATAAGGTTTACACCGAGGCCTGGACATGCAGACTATACTGCTTACATGAAATATGGGGGTTTCAATGATTATAGGGGAGGTGGAAGATTTTCTGGAAGAATAACTGTAGGATTTGTTATGGCAGGAGCTATAGCGAAAAAGATACTATCAATATTAAACATTGAAGTTTTCGCCTACACTGTCGAGATAGCTGGTGTAAGGGCTAAGATAAAAGACATTTTTGAGGCCAAAGAAAATATTTGGAAAAGTATTGTAGGATGCCCTGACCTAGAAGCTTCAAAGAAGATGATTGATGCAATATCTTCAGCCAAAGAAGATGGTGACAGTGTCGGTGGAGTTATAGAATGTGTTGCATTAAATGTACCAGCAGGATTGGGTGAACCAGTCTTTAAAACGTTAGAGGGTGAGCTTGCAAGAGCATTTTATGCGATACCAGGTGTAAAGGGTGTAGAGTTTGGTGCAGGATTCGATGCAGCCAAAATAAGGGGGTCAGAAAACAATGACCAATATATTTTGAAAGGAGGAAAGGTTTTGACGAAAACAAACAATTGTGGAGGAATATTGGGTGGTATAAGTAATGGTATGCCAATAGTCTGTAGGGTGGCAGTGAAACCTCCATCCTCAATTTCTAGAGAACAGGATACAGTAGACTTGGCCCGAATGGAGGAAGTGAAGCTGAAGGTTGTTGGAAGACATGATGCATGTATAGTGCCTAGAGCTTTACCGGTTGTAGAAAGTATGATGGCGATAGTTTTAGTAGACAATGCTATGAAGGCAGGAATCATTCCAAGAGTTTTAAAGACGTGAGAACATGAGTGATGAACTGAATATTTTGAGAGAAAAAATATCTGTGTTAGATGAGCAGATACTGAAGCTTTTGGCTGAAAGGGTTACTGTTGCAAGAGAAATTGGGAAAATAAAAAGAGGGTATGGGAAGCCCATTACAGATAGAGAGAGGGAGAAACAAGTTTATGCAAAAGTTAGAACACATGCTGAAAAACTTGGATTAAATCCTGAAGACTGTGAACAGGTTTTTAAGAAAATAGTTAAAATGTGTAAAAGAGTCCAGTATATGCTTTAGATTATATGAAATAAAGCCATTCACTGTAGTTGTTGTCTAAGCCCTTGATTATGTTGAAAAACTTTTCTTGCAAACTTTTAGTGACAGGCCCAACCCTGCCATCACCGATAATCCTATGATCCACTTCAACTACAGGTGTTATTTCAGCGGCTGTGCCAGTGAAAAACAGTTCATCAGCAAGAAACAGCTCCTCCTTAGAAATGTCCTTTTCAACAACCTTGAAGCCCAAGTCTCTGGCAATCCTTATCACACTATCACGTGTTATACCCAAAAGTATTGATGAATTTGTTGACGGCGTATACAATACTTTATCTTTGACGATGAAAATGTTTTCACCAGTCCCCTCAGAAACATGGCCTCTGGAATCGAGCATAATTGCTTCATCAAATCCCTTAAGATGCGCTTCCATGCATGCTAGGGAGGAGTTTATGTACTGGCCTGTAGCCTTAGCCATCATTGGTATCATATTATTATTTACCCTAACCCATGATGAGATCGTGCACCTCACACCCTTTTCTCTAACACCTTCACCCAAATATTCACCCCAAGGCCAAACAGCGATAGCCACATGCAGGCTATTATTTCTAGGATCAAGTGAAAAACCACCTAGACCCCTGAACGCTATTGGCCTAATGTAACATTCTTCCAAACCATTTAACTTTATCAAATTCGCTATAGCATCGACTAGCTCTTCCTTAGTATAAGGAATTTTCATAAAATATATTTTAGCAGAATTGTAGAACCTTTCTATATGATCCTTCAACCTAAATATGGCTGGACCCCTAGAAGTCTTATAGCATCTTATCCCTTCAAAAACGCCAGACCCATAATGTAGGCCATGAACAAGTACGTGAACTTTCGCCTCATCCCAGTTTACAAATCTTCCATCAAACCAAATCTTTTCCGTCTTGTAACTCAATGGACGATATCGCCTCAATGGAAAAGGTTTTTGACTATAAAAGCTTTTAGAGAACTTAAATTTTATATAATAAAGGAAATAACCAGATTGCCACATCATGTCATGGAAAATGAGAAGTGATATAATAAAGAAGGGTGTAGAGAGAGCACCTCATAGGTCACTTTTAAAAGCTTTGGGTGTAACGGACAGCGAACTAGAGAAACCCTTTATTGCCATAGTGAACAGTTATAATACAATTGTTCCTGGCCACATGCATTTGGACAAAATAGCTGAGGCAGTAGGTGCTGGAGTAAGAGCAGCTGGAGGCGTGCCCTTCGAATTCAATACAATAGGTGTATGCGATGGCATAGCCATGGGCCATGAGGGAATGAAGTATTCTCTTCCATCTAGGGAAATAATCGCAGACTCTATAGAGATCATGATTCAAGCGCATCAGTTTGATGGAATGGTTATGGTGACAAACTGTGACAAGATTACCCCTGGAATGCTTATTGCAGCCGCTAGAGTTGACATACCAACAATATTTGTTACAGGAGGGCCAATGCTTGCAGGCTTCTTTAAAGGTAAAAAGGTTGGACTGATTTCCGTTTTCGAGGCAGTTGGAGATTATAGTGTTGGTAGACTCACTGAAAACGAGCTTAAAAATTTAGAGGATGTAGCATGTCCAAGCTGCGGTTCATGTAGTGGACTATTTACTGCGAACACGATGAGCTGTTTGACAGAAGCCATTGGAATGTCACTACCATATTGTGCGACAGCACCAGCAACAAGTTCATCAAAGATTAGGATAGCGAAGATGTCTGGAGAAAGAATTGTTCAAATGGTTTATGAGAACCTTAGGCCATCAGATATTATGAAGAGGGAAAGTTTTGAAAACGCTATCGCCGTAGACATGGCTTTGGGCGGCTCAACTAATACAATATTGCATTTAACAGCTGTAGCAAGAGAACTTGGAATAGAGTTAGACCTTTCAGTCTTCGATGAAATAAGTAGAAGGGTTCCGCACGTGTGTGACATATATCCTGGTGGAAAGTTCATGCTTGAAGACCTAGACAGGGCTGGAGGAATACCTGCAGTAATGAAGAACATAAGCAGACATCTACACCTAGACCAGGTGACTGTTACTGGAAAGAAGGTTAAAGAGAATATATTGTATGCAGAAGTTCTTGACAGGCAAGTAATTCGCCCACTAGAAGATCCAATTCATCCAGAAGGAGGTATTGCAATTTTAAGGGGAAACCTTGCACCAAAAGGTGCCGTTATAAAAACGGCTGCAATATCTGAAAAGAACATGTATTTTATTGGGCCAGCGCAGGTATTTGATTCAGAGGAAGATTGTGCAAAGGCAATATTTGGTGGGAGAATTGAAAAGGGAAGTGTTATAGTTATAAGGTATGAGGGGCCAAAAGGGGGGCCTGGAATGAGGGAAATGCTTTCACCCACTTCGGCGATAGTTGGAATGGGATTAAGTGAATCTGTAGCCTTGATTACTGATGGAAGATTTTCTGGAGGGACGAGGGGACCATGTGTTGGCCACATTTCGCCGGAAGCATTCGATGGAGGGCCGATTGCGATATTGGAAGACGGTGATATTATTGAGATAGATGTTAGAAGGCGAATTTTACAGGTGAAAATTTCGAATGAGGAAATTGTGGAAAGGTTAAAGGGTTGGAGAAGGCCTGAAAAGAAGATAAAGTTTTCGAGCTACCTTAAAAGATATTCTCAGATGGTTAATTCTGCCGATAGAGGATGTGTACTCGGATAAAGGTTACGCTTAAATAAAAATTAAAAAATTTTTTAATACTGTTAAAGCAGAATATTCTTCAAAAGGAGATTTTCTTATCAACTTAAAACTTTTTAAGGCATGAAAAATATGTGACTAAAAGAGTGTGGAATATAGATATGAGTTATGCTGTCATTGGAGCGGGTAAAATGGGGAGATGGTTTACAAGATTCTTTTTGAAAGAAGGATACAATGTTAAGGTTATTGAAAAGGATAAAAGAAAGTTTCCGATTATAAAAGAAGAGTTTGGAGTAGATGCTACAGAAGATTATAGTGTTATAAAGGACGTGGAACACATTTTGTTAACTGTACCAATAGATAATTTTGAAGAGGCAGTAAAAAGTATACAGCCGTACACTAGAAGAGAGCATGTTATAATGGATGTCTGCTCATTAAAAAATGAGCCTGTAAAGTTAATGCACAAGTATTTGAGGGAAAGCTTAACCTTGGGAATGCATCCACTATTCGGTCCAGGAGCTAAAGATATTAGGGGACATAATATTATCCTCACCCCAGTTAAAGATAGAGAAAGAGAGTTTGCTCAAAAGTTTAGGGTATGGTTAGAAGAGAGGGGAGCTCACGTTTATCTAATGAATCCAAGAGAACACGATGAACTTATGTCAATAGTATTATGTTTGCCACATTTTATAGGACTGCTTGCATGCGATACATTGATAGAATTCAAAAACTTTGCTTTAGCAAAGAAAATTTCAGGCAGCAGCTTTAAGATGCTTATCACATTGGCTGAATCAGTAGCCTCAGAAGATGAAGAATTTTATGCAACAATTCACACAAGCACCCCAAAAGCAGAGTTGATAGAAAAGATGTTTTTGAAAAAATGTAGACAATGGATCAAGATAATAGAGGCAAAAGATAAGAGAGCCTTCGCTGAAAAGATGAGGGATGTTAAAATGAGAATTGGAGAAGTCGACTCAGAATATGTTAAATCATATGAAAAAATGTATAAAATACTAGATCTCATCAATGACGTCTAACAACTTAAACCTCCTTCTATCATTAAATCAGTTTTCGTATAAAATTTATTAGGTTAGGAATAATGTTTAAAATCCATATTACTCAGATTAATGTGTATGCACGAGTGGGCTCTTGCTGAAGCCATAATATATACTGTGACAGAGATTGCTGAAAGGGAAGGGTTTAGAGAAATTTTAAGGGTTAATGTTAAAGTTGGAGAACTGCAGCAGGTGGACTTGGAAACAATAAAATTTGCACTAACCCAACTTAAGAGGGGGAGACTGGAGAAGGCGGAGTTTAAAGTTGAAACGGTTAAGGCCAAGCTGAAATGTAGAATATGTGGAGAAGTCTGGGATTTTGATAAAGACAGGCTTGATGAGGAGGTAGCTGAAGCCATACACTTTGTCCCAGAGGTAGCACACTCTTTCATAAAATGTCCAAGATGCGGTGCACAAGACTTCGAGTTCGTGGAGGGTAGGAGAATGTATATTGAAAGTGTTGGTGGAATTAGATAATGTTCGACCCTAGAATAGCGGTTATAGAACATAGGCTTTCACAGGTAGATAATATTATTGCAGTTTCAAGTGGTAAGGGGGGTGTTGGAAAAAGTGTTATCGCGTCAATTTTAGCCCTAATTTTGGCTAAAAAGGGGTTTAGGGTTGGGTTAATGGACCTAGATTTTACAAGCCCATCAACACACCTAATCTTAGGAGCCAAGGACATTTTTCCTGAAGAGAAAGAGGGGATAGTTCCTCCAACAGTTTATGGTATAAAGTTTATGTCAATAGTTTACTTTTCAAAGGATAAGGCTCTTTCTTTAAGAGGACAGGATTTTTCAGACTCTTTCCTAGAAATTTTGGCAATAACAAGATGGGGTAGCCTAGATTATTTGATACTGGATATGCCTCCAGGAATCAATGATGCAACCCTAGACGTAGTCCGTTACATGAAAAGGGTTAGGTTTATTATTGTTACAACACCATCACTTCTATCCCTTTCTACAGTAAAAAAGCTTCTCGACTCACTTCACACGTCAAAGGTTGAAGTTTTAGGCGTTATAGAAAACATGAAAATCGAGAACTCGAGTTCAATAGGGGGACATGTTGAAGGAACAAGATTTTTGGGAGAAATTTCATTTGACCCATATCTTGAAAAATGTTTAGGTAAAGTTCAAGAACTTCTTTCAACAAAAGTTTTCAATGAACTTGAAAAAATTGTTGATAAGATGATTTATCGAAACGTTTGACCATGCACAACAAAATTGTACATAAACTAGAGGGGCCATGGAAGCATAAACTTGACACCATAAAACATTATAATGCACTAGCGAAAGCATATGACAAACTTTATGGACAGGAACAGAAGATGAAAATAGATTTTATTCTCAAAAATTTGGATTTAAAAAATAGGAGAAAGATTTTGGACGTCGGATGTGGAACATGCATCCTATTCGAAAGCCTTTATGATGAGGACAAAATTTTTGTTGGCGTAGACATTTCGGAAAAAATTTTGAGAATAGGGTGGATAAAATTTAGAGACAAAATAAACTTATTTCTTGTTTTAGCCGACGCTGAGCACCTGCCCTTTAGAGACAAGGTTTTCGATACAATTTTCACCATAACATTAATCCAAAACCTACCCAACCCTATAAGGTCTTTAGAAGAAATAAAGAGGGTTTCTAGTAGGGATGCGGCTATAATTGTAAGTGGGTTAAAGAGTAGGTATACGTTCAAAGAATTTAACACTTTAATTAAGAATGTTGTATTTTTGAAGGAATCATACGATGTTGAGGATTTGAAAGACTATATTGCCTTCAGTATATCCTAGTTTAATAAGGTTTTTACTATAATTTTTGCAAAAGATTTTAAAATTTATTAGGAGAAGAAAATGCATTATTGACCATGAAACCTAAAATTTTAACTACCCTAGAGTTGCCAAAAAATGCTCTTGATGCACTTGAAAAATATTTTATTGTTGAAGGCGGTCCAGAACTTGTTAAGGATAGAAATAAACTTTTAACTATGCTAGAGGATAAAGTTGGACTATTAACTGCACCACATATTAAAGTGGATAGGGAGCTTTTCGATCATGCACCAAATTTGATGGTTGTAAGCACATATAGTGTAGGCTTTGACCATATTGACGTGAATGAGGCTACAAGGAGGGGAATTTACGTAGGCTATACGCCTGGCGTGTTAAGCGACTGTGTTGCAGAAGTAACTTGGGCCCTAATCCTCTCAACATACAAGAGAATTTCTGAGGCTGAAAGAATAGTTAGGGCTAGAAAGTGGGTTAAGGAAATCTACAAAGAGCCTTTGGGTAGAGACTTAAAGGGAAAAACTTTAGGGATTATCGGTTTAGGGAGAATTGGTAGAAGGGTTGCTGAAATAGGCAGATG
Source organism: Nitrososphaeria archaeon (assembly GCA_049969935.1). Classification (GTDB taxonomy): domain Archaea; phylum Thermoproteota; class Nitrososphaeria; order JACIWG01; family JACIWG01; genus JACIWG01. The sequence goes on along the minus strand of JBMFNX010000011.1, from coordinate 30,786 downwards.
TTTCAGAATGCATGTAGTATACTATGATATTGTGAAGCCTCCGGAGGCAGAAAAGCTTGATTTCGAATACTGTGACCTTGAAACACTTCTTAAAATATCTGATGTTGTAAGCATACATGTACCCCTCCTTAAAGAAACATATCACTTGATAGATGAAAGTAAACTGAAGCTAATGAAAAAGGATGCGATAATAGTTAACACTTCAAGAGGGGCAGTAGTAGATGAAAAGGCTTTGATTAGAGCCCTTAAAGAGGGATGGATTATGGGTGCGGGTTTAGATGTTTTTGAACAGGAGCCTCTTCCATTGGATAGCGAACTTTTAGACATGGAAAATGTAGTTCTCTCACCACACAGGGGTTCAGCTTCAATTGAAACAAGGGAAGCCATGCTAAATCTTGCAGTAAACAACCTTATTTCCGTATTGAAGGGACAGAAGCCGCCAGCACTACTAAACCCTGATGTCATGAAAGTTAGGCCATTAGATAAAACTAAAGTCTTGCATGAATAATTTCATATAATATGATATTGTTGCAAACCTAACCCAGCTTCAAAATTGAGCTAAAGCTTATATTCATAATATTCTAAAAATTTTAGAGGGAAAATGATGGAAAGGCCGAGAATTCGTGTAATATCAAGGTCCTTTGGACAATACTGCAACGAAGCTCTAGAAATTTTAAAGTCCTTCGCCGAAGTGGATGTGAAAGGAGCTAAAAGTTTTGATGAAATGGTTGAGGCAGTGAAAGTTTATGATGGAATAGTATTAGGGAACGAGAAGCTGGACAGAGAGGTTTTGAAGAACGCGGTCAAGTTAAAGATTATTGCAAGACATGGTGTTGGAGTAGATAACATAGACCTTAATGCTGCAACAGAAAAGGGGATTGTGGTAACATATACACCTCAAGCTAATGCAGACTCTGTTGCAGAATACACGATTGCACTAATTTTAAACATCATGAGAATGATACCTAAACTTCACAATAGTACTGTAAAAGGTGGATGGAACAGGATCTTAGGCTACGAGCTTATGGGAAAGACTGTCGGAATAATAGGTTTCGGAGGAATAGGAAAAAGGGTTGCTAGAAAGCTTTCAGGATTTGATGTAAAAATACTAGTATACGATCCATACGTTGGAGAAGAGGAGATAAGAAAGTTTGAAGCAAACCCTACAACATTGGATGAACTTTTAAGAAACTCAGATATAATAACATTACATGTTATATTAACAGAGGAGACCAGACATCTTATAAACAGTGAAAGACTAAAGTTGATGAAGAAGACAGCATACCTCATAAACACTTCAAGGGGGGCTGTAGTGGACGAGAAGGCACTTTATATGGCATTAAAGGAAGGATGGATTGCTGGAGCAGCCTTAGACGTCTTCGAACAGGAGCCAGTAGACCCAAAAAATCCACTGCTCACCCTAGACAATATTATAGTGACACCTCATAACGCAAACTTTACTCTAGAGGCCTTAAAAAGAACAGACCTGATGAATGCAGAAGACTTAAGAAGATTCTTTAACGGAGAAAGACCATTATACGTTGCAAACCCAAAAGTGTATAAACAATAAAAAAGGTAAAAAAATTGAAATTTTCAGTAGATTAATTCTTCTGTCTTTTTATCGAATATGTGTAGTTTTGCTGGGTCGAATGTTAGGTATAGTTTCTGTCCTATCTGGAACTTTTCTCCCACACCTGATGATACTACTGCCTTAAATATCTGGTCGTCCATTTTAAGGTCTAGAACCATTTCATCACCTAATGGCTCACTAATATATAATTCTGAGGCCATGTACATGTCTGTCTTAGGCTTTTCTGCTGAAACAACTAAGTCTCTAGGCCTTATACCGAATATGATTTCATTAACACCCTTAGATTTTATCGCTTCCACAGCTGGGTCTGGAAGCCTAAACTTTATTGCTCCACCGTCGAAGTAGCCTTTACCATCCTTTTCAACAAATGTGCCTGACGCCATGTTTGTTGGTGGGCTTCCAATGAAGCCTGCTACAAACACGTTCGCCGGCCTATTGAATACCTCGTCTGGTGGCGCATACTGTTGAAGTAGGCCCTTGTTCATTACAGCAATACGGTCTCCCATTGTCATAGCTTCAGCCTGATCGTGTGTAACGTATACGGTTGTTATAGCAAGCTCCTTCTGCAACCTTTTCAATTCAGCCCTCATGTAAAGCCTAAGCTTTGCATCAAGGTTGCTGAGTGGCTCGTCCATTAGCCAAACCTTCGGCTCCCTGACAATGGACCTTCCAAGGGCTACACGTTGCGCTTGGCCACCGCTAAGCTGCTTAGGCTTCCTATCCAAAAGTTCAGAAATCTGTAAAAGCTTCGCCACCTCCCTTACCTTCTTGTCTATTTCACTTTTCGGAAGCTTCCTAATCTTTAGTGGGAACGCTATGTTATCGTATACTGTCATGTGAGGATATAGGGCGTAGCTTTGGAAGACCATTGCAATGTCCCTGTCCTTTGGAGGCAGGTCGTTGACTAGAGTGTCGCCAATATAAATTTCTCCAGAGTCGGGTGTTTCTAGGCCTGCAATGCATCTTAATGTTGTTGTTTTACCGCATCCACTTGGACCAAGAAGGACAACAAATTCTTTGTCTTTTATTTCAAGGTTCAGGTTAGATACGGCGACAGTTGAACCAAACTTTTTTACTAGATCCTTTATTAACACTCTTGCCATATTATACCATCACAAATATTATTGATGTGCTAAATAAAGTTTACGCTATAATATTATTAAAAGTTTTAGTAAATAAAACTTGGGAGATCATTGAATCCTTTTTATAAACTCTAGTACTTTCGACTTAAATTCATTGTATGCGTTTGTGAACTCTGTCTTCGTCTTTATGACAGCACCAAATTTTGGCCAGTCTTCAGGCTTTAAACCCCTTTCTCCAAAATCAGCCGCTATCCCAACTTCTTCAAAGACTGATATAAGGTCTGGTGTAAGTTCTAGCGCAAGCCTACACTCGTCCCTTACATCATATATTTCAGTAAGTCTATGGATAGAATCTTTATCTATCATTAACTTTATTACTGCATTATCGTACATTTTAATGTCAAACTCCCTCTTTTGAGCTTCTATCATAACATTGGTCTGATGGTTTGGGAATTCAGTGTTTGTCATATTATTTGGAGAGAGTGTTAAAAATGTTTCTCTAGGCTTTCTCTTGGATGCAGGGAGCACATGTATGCCATCTAACACTTTATTTGCCTGAATATCGTTTAATCCATACCTTTTCTTTATATAATTGGACCATTTAATTCTACTTTCTGGCGTAAAGAAGAGTTTAAAGAGTATTTGGCTTACTGCAATTCCAGCCTTTCCAATATCGTCTTCAAGCCGTTCAAGGTATTGGATTACTTCCTTTTCAGATGAACCAAGTATATTTGACGCTAAAATTGTTTTAACAAAGTTTTCATTTGTTAAACTATTCAAATATTTTCTATCGCTTAAAGTTTTGATAAGCTTATCTTTTGGCATTTTCTCAAATTCTTTAATGTTAAAGATTCTAGCAAGTTCCATCACTAAAAATTTACCGTTATCTGTACCCCATACTCTGTTAAGTAAAATTTCAGCCTGGACTTCGCGAAGGTGATCATTTAATCTACCACACATTGTGGTTTCATAGCATGTTGTTACATGGAAGCCCTTCTTTACAGCCTTCGCTCTACCATCTATCTTCGATATTATTAAGTACGCTTCCTGAGATACAGTGTATGTTTCCGTGTTGTTTGTGCCAATACCTAAGCTTTCAAGCATGGAGGTTATTTCTATGGCTGCAGAATTGTTTCCCGGAACCTTAAAAACTAAGTTCGGTCGCCCAACCTCAACACAACAATTGTTGTATCCCCAGAGCAGGTAAGCGTCATACTTTTTCAAGAAATCGTAGGCGTCAGAATAAATTTGTAAAGCATCTCTTAAACTTCCTTCAACACTTGCACTCACATGTGGGTTAAGCTGGTAGCTGACCATACCATGTTCAAAGTTTGAGGCAATAGCTATAGGCCTAAACACGGCAAGGTTAGGGAAAACTGAAACTTCAGTAGCCTTCATCGTCATTTCATCTGCATATGTTTCGGGAAAATCTGTCCATCGTTGATTTTCGTAGACAAGGGTTTTAAAGTCGCTGCAGAAGCTTTCTCCAGAATAGCCATCCCATAAGGTTTCATCATCAATGTAGGCTGCTGCTGCAAGCACAGGGTTCGTTGACACTTGGACGAAACCGAGGTGCCTTAACCATCTTAAACCTAGGGCATAATCATTTCCAAACCTGTTTCCATTTAAACTCAAACGATAATATATGTTCTCCTGTATTTCATCCTTGGCTGCAATAAGAAAACTTGATATGGGATTCTCCCTATCAAGCTTCTTTTCAATGTTTTCAGCCATCTTAGATACCATCGAACCGGGAGCCCGATAGTATTTTGACATGACCATCTTCATATCATATAAAATGCTTTCCACAACATCATTGGTTACAGAAGATTGAAACATTCTCTTTTCAGAGGATTCAAGTTCTTTTACAGTGTTAAGTAAATGTTCAATAGATTCTTTAACTTCTTCTTCACTGAAACCGACAATCATCCTTTCATAGCCGAAGAGGTTTAATGCAATTTGGGCCAAAACACTGTATATCCTAAACCTTGTAATTTTAGAGTCTTTAGGTTCAAGGTTCAAACATGAATAAAATTTTAGTGAAAGCGTACGCGCTATACTTCCAACAGTAAACGCTAGTGAACCAACCATCTCTTTGTGCAGTATATGGTCTGCAGCTAGTTTATCGTGGCCACTTAAAGCAAGTTTTATCACATGATCAACGTGGTCTACACTGTCTATTGGAAAGGATAAAGCTTTAGGTTTAATACCTTTATATTCTACATTATCTGCCATAATTTTTCGCCTAATACAATAATTTTGGTATACTTAATATTTTCTTCTATTAGTGTATACAATAGTTTATATTTTAAATTTTTATAAATTACATAAAATTTTAAAAAAATAGAGTTTTAGACTTGAAATAGAAGATAAAATTTTAAAAATTTTAGTGCAGCTTATTTGCTTGAAGAAAAAATTTTGCTCCAATCATAGTCCGCGGTTACCAAAACATGCACTTCTTCCCAAAACTCAGGTCTGTTAACTACAAGAGATTCCAAAATTTTGGCTCGCATAGGTTTAGCTGAAACTGAAACAAACAATTCGTAAGGCTTCAGCCCAAATAGTCCAACCTGATTGTCTTCTGAAACACTGATAAGTAGTCCAGGTTTACTGTAAAGCTGCACATCCGATGAAGGTATTGTGTAGAGGCTGTCAGAATAAGATTTTATTGAATCCTTTTTTGTAGCCAAGACAGCAAATATCATGTATTCTGTCATATCTTCACCGTCTGGTGAAACAATCTTGTTTATACACTTGCTTAAATGGTAGTTTGGGTACTTGTTTAAAGCGGTATTAAGTGATCTTATCCAAGAGAAAGGCAATATCTTTCCTGTCACAGTATTCAATTCTCTTGCAGCATTAAAATATAATATTGCTTCAGATATGGGAGACTTATGCTTGTCCAAAGAAACAATCCAACCCTTAAATTTCTTTTCACCCCCTGACGACATATGCACCATCTTCAACATTATATGCATGTACTTTTAAGCTTTTCAAAAACATGAACAAGAACATCTACACCATTTTTGGAATCGATGGAAAAATTATAGGAAAGTATAAATCATCGGACATTCTAATAAAATGTGATTGACATGGTTGTTGAAGAAAAAAATATTATAAGAATTGTTAAGGGAACAATTTTAAGAACAAACTATGGAACATTGGGAGCTTCAACTTCAACCCTAATTTATGATGAAGGAAAAAGAATCCTTGTAGATGTAGGCCACTATGGTACAAGGCTAAGATTAGAGGAAAATTTAAAAAATAGTGGCTTAAGTCCAAACAGCATAGATTATGTGATATTAACCCACCTTAACTGGGACCATTGTGCCAACATAGACCTTTTCGAGAAAAGCAGAATCTTTTTACACAAAAGAGAGTGGGAGGAAGGAAACCTTTTCGGTAAAGAAGATTCGGCTACAAAAACTTTTAAGCAAATGCTTGAAAAGATGGAACTATCTATCGTAGATGATGACATGTTTAAGGTTACAGAAAACGTCTATACAATAAACACGTTCGGACACACTGTTGGACACATTTCAGTGCTGGCTAAAACAGAAAAAGGTAATATAATAATTTCAGGTGATGCAGTACCATACTATAGGACAATAAAAAAGGGATATCCTGACATAATATTTTATAATAGAGATGAGGCGAGAAAAAGTGTTAGTAAGGTTATAGAGCTGAAGCCTATTAAAATAATACCTGGACACGGGCCACCATTTAATGAAAAAGGTTACATTGAAAAGGATGAGATGGAGATTAGACTTGTAGGAGATGACGGCGAAGATTTAGTACTTAAACTAAATCGAGTTGGAGAAGGAGTGGCTACAGGACCTATTGGATAATTATTTACGCTTCAGCCTATCTAATCAAGTAAGATAGCCGATATAAAGTTGTTAAAATATTTGCAATTTTTATTTATAAAAAATTAAAAAATGGTAAAGTATTAATAGGGCTTTAGCCAGCAATGGTGATGATATTATTATGTACATTATAGTTGATAAAGTGGAGCTTGCAGAAGGTATATTTAAGATTGTAATAAATGCTCCATTGGTAGCGAGAAACTGGAAACCGGGACAGTTTGTGATGATAATGGTTAATGAAAATGGTGAACGTATTCCATTAACTATAGTTGATGGAAATGCAGCAAATGGAAACATTTCACTAATATTTCAGGTTGTGGGAAAGACAACAAAATTACTTGCTTTAAAAAATGTTGGAGAAAAAATATTTTCGGTTGCAGGCCCACTTGGTAAGCCCTCTGAAATTAGTAAATTCGGTAATGTCGCTGTTGTTGGAGGGGGCGTGGGTGTCGCAGAAATTCTTCCACAGGCCAAAGCTCTTAAGGATGCTGGAAACCATGTTATCGGTATTGTTGGAGCAAGGTCTTCGAATAAACTTATTCTAGTAAAAGAATTGGAAACCGTATGTGACAAAGTTTACGTTTGCACAGACGACGGCTCCCTTGGCTATAAAGGGTTTGTATCAGAAATGTTAAGCAAAATTCTCAGAGAAGGACAAACCATTGATTACGTTTATGCGGTAGGCCCGGTTGCAATGATGAAGGCTGTCAGTGAGGTTACAAGAGGGTATAGAATTAGGACTGTCGTCAGCGCTAACCCAATAATGGTTGACGGAACTGGCATGTGTGGCGCATGCAGGGTTCTAGTTGGAGGAGAAATCAAGTTTGCATGTATAGATGGCCCAGACTTTGATGCACACCAGCTTGACTTTAAAATTCTCGAGTCAAGGCTGAAGGCTTACACAAAATATGAGATGAAAGCTTTAGAAGATTTTAGGAGGTGTGGATGCAATGGTTGACAAAACTCTTGCAAGAGAAACACCACAGCTTCTTCCTTTGGAGGAGAGGATAAGCACATTCAATGAAGTGAACTTGGGATTTACAGAAGAGCAAGTTAAGAGGGAGGCTTCACGCTGTCTACAATGCAGTAAAGCATACTGTATGGCAGGCTGTCCAGCCAATGTAAAAATTCCAAACTTCATTAACGCGATAAGGCGTGGAGACTATAAGAGGGCTATCGAAATAATCTGCGAAACAAACAGTTTACCTGCTGTTACAGGAAGAGTGTGCCAGGTGGAAAACCAGTGTGAGAAAGCATGTATTTTAAACAGGACGAGTGCGCCAATTTCTATTGGATTACTTGAAAGATTTGTTGCAGACATCGCCTTAAAAATGGGGTGGAAGAGGTTTGAATGCAGAGCCTTTAATGGTAAAAGGGTTGCTGTTGTAGGCTCAGGTCCAGCTGGGTTAACTGTTGCAGGAGACCTGATAAAGCTGGGCTATGAGGTGACAGTTTTCGAGGCATTACATAAGCCGGGAGGGGTTCTAGTGTATGGTATTCCAGAGTTTAGACTCCCGAAGGATGTTGTTGAAAAAGAAATAAAGACTTTGGAGGATAGTGGTGTTAAAATTTACACAAACTTTTGTATTGGGAAAAGTTTGACTTTAAAAGAAATTTTTGATGAAGGATATGATGCAATATTCTTGGGGATTGGTGCTGGAGCACCAGTAGTTTTAGATGTTCCAGGAGTAAATTTGGACGGCATATATACGGCGAACGAGTTTCTAGTGAGAAACGTTTTGATGAAAGCACATCTTTTTCCAAAATATGATACGCCAATAGATGTTGGAAAAAAGGTTATCGTCATTGGAGGAGGGAATACGGCTGTAGATTCTGCAAGAGTAGCAGTTAGACTTGGAGTTGAAGAAGTAAAGATTGCTTACCGGAGAGGAGAGGAAGATATGCCTGCTAGAAAGGAGGAGGTTTTACGTGCAAAGGAGGAAGGTGTGAAAATTGTTCCGCTTGTTAATCCTGTAAAATTTGTTGGAGACGAAAATAATCATGTGACAAAAGTAGAGTTTGTAAGGAATCAGCTTACATACATTGACCAAAGTGGTAGGTCACTGCCTGTTCCAATAGAGGGTTCTAACTTTCTAGTTGATGGAGATTTGGTTATCCTAGCTATAGGACAAAAAGCTAATAGGATATTAACTCAAACAGTTCCAGAACTTAAACTGGATAGAGATGGATACATTCTAGTCGATTATGAGGCGAAGACAAGCTTAGAAAATGTTTGGGCTGGAGGAGATATTATAAGAGGCTCTGCAACCGTGATCCAAGCCATAGGGGATGGGAAAAGGGCTGCTGCAAGTATAGATAAACATTTAATTGGCAAGTAAATTTGAAAGTAAGTGTATGACTACAGAAAGTATGTCGGGAGAAGGAAATATTGCAGAGATTGTTAAAATCGCCTCCGAAATATTGAATATTGGATATGTGTGTAATAGGTGCTTGGGAAGAGCTTTTGCGAAACTATTACATGGTATAACAAATGAGGAGAGAGGAAAAATTATACGAGATTTTATTGCATTATCACTTGACTTTGGCGTGAACATTAATGTTAAAATGGAAAATTTTCAAGAATACCATTTTCGGAAAATAGGAAATGTTGAACAAGGCAAAAGAGTTTGCCAATTTTGTGAAGACATTTTCACATACATTGTGCCAAAGCTTGGGGAGGAAGCTTTCAGGAAGGCTAAAGCCTACGAGTTTGAAAACTTTTTGGTTGGAACAGTTCTAAACAAGAAACTGTATGAAAGTGATGAAATACTTCTTAAAATTTCTTCCCAATACAGTGAATCCATTAAAGATGAAATAAACAGGGAAATTGGTAAAAGCTTATGCGAGAAGCTTGACAAAATTGTAGAACACAAAGACCCCCAACTTCTTATACTAGTTAACCTTAAAAAATTAAGAGTAGAATTAAAGTCAAAGAGCCTATACATATATGGAGGATACAAGAAGCTTGTGAGAGGCATACCTCAGACGACATGGTACTGTAGAAGGTGCAGGGGGAAGGGCTGCAAATTTTGTAACTGGAAGGGTAAAATGTATAGGAGCTCAGTACAGCATGTTATAGAAAAGCCGTTGATAAGAATGACTGGAGGAAAAAGGTCAAGGTTCCATGGGTCAGGAAGAGAAGATGTTGACGTTAGATGTCTAGACTATAGACCATTCATTATAGAAATAATAGACCCGAAAAAAAGGAGCATAGACCTCGAGAAGGTAAAAAATGAGATAAATAGGTCAAAATATGTTCAAGTAAATGATTTAAAACTGGCTACAAAAGATGAAGTAATAAAAGTTAAGGAGGCTAAAAATGATAAAGTGTACAGGGCAATAGTGACATTCAGCAAAATATTAAATAGTAGGGAACTGGAAAAGTTGTCAACCTTAAAAAATGTTAAAGTTTCGCAAAAGACACCTATAAGAGTCCTACATAGGAGAGCGGACCTTCTCAGAGAAAGGGTTGTAAAAAATGTGGAATATAGGCTTTTAGGTAAAAAAAGATTGGAATTAATTATTGAATGTGATGCTGGAACATATGTTAAAGAGTTTATTCACGGAGACAGTGGTAGGACAAAGCCTTCTATAGCAGAAATTTTACAGAATCCTGTTAGGAAAATAGTTTTGGATGTTATTGGGATAAGAAAATAGTTATCTATGACTTGATTAACAATTTTAAGCATATTCAAAAAATACAATCGCATGAAATAAAAAAGATAGATAATTTAGTGAATGTTTTTAGCTTCCTCCTTAATGGCCTTTGAAAGACGTTCTACACCAGCTAATATTTGCTCTTCAGTTGGAAAAGAAAAGTTTAACCTCATTGTATTCCATCCTGTACCATCTACAAAAAATGAGGCTCCAGGAACATATGCTACACCATACCTTTCTATCACATCAACCAACATTTTCTTAGTGTTAATCTTTTCATTTAACCATCCAAAAATGAACATGCCGCCAACTGGATTACTCCATTTTGAATCTTCTGGCATCATTTCCTTCAAAAGATTATACATGAGCTCACATTTTCTCTTGTACTTTTGCACGATTAATGGAATCCTTTTATCTATAAGGTTCGACTGTAAAGCATGTAATACGATATACTGATTGATTGAGGAGGAGCAGAGGTCTATAAATTGTTTTGCTAGCTCATAAAAGTTTACTATACTCTTGTCTGCGACAATCCATCCAATTCTGACACCTGGAGCATAAATTTTGCTGAAAGTCGAAACATAGATAACCCTACCTTCTTCATCTAGACTTTTCAGCCTCTTTAAATCAGATTGTTTAAAGATTAGCCTGCCATATGGATCATCTTCTATTATGATGAAATCATATTTTGACGCGATTTCAAGCAAATGTCTTCTCCTTTCCATTGACATTGAAAGGCCGGCTGGATTCTGGCATGTTGGAATGGTGTACAAAAATTTTGGCTTCAAACCCCTTTCCCTCAACTCCTTTAAAGATTTTTCAAGACAATCTAGCTTCATACCATCATCATCCATTGGGATACCCAAGTAGTTTGGACGCATAAGATTAAATGCTTGAATAGCTGCAATGTAAGTTGGAAGTTCAGTAATAATATAGTCTCTTTGGTTTATCAATATTCTTGCACTAATATCTAGAGCCTGCTGGCTTCCAGTAACAACAATTATTTCATCTTCTGAAGCCTTTATGCCAAGCCTGTCTCTACAATATTTTACCAGTTCAGCCTTTAATTCTGGAACACCGCTTGTGGGACTATATTGGAAAGCTTTGTCACCCAAAGATGAAATAAATTCTATAGCCGATTCTATCTCCTCTTTCGAAGGTAATGTTGTAGGATCAGGTAAACCTCCTCCAAAGGATATCAAATCCTTGCGCCTAGAATATTTGACGAGTTCCCTAACTTCAGAAGCCTTCATTCTATCGGTTCTGCTTGCTAAAAATTTGTAAAAATCCATTTCACCTTCACCTATAATTTGTTAAAATTTCATTAATAAAGTTTTAAAGTATCATTTGGGCAAAGTGACAGAAATCTGATTGCTTAAAGCTTCAAGAAATTCCTGAAACCTTTCATAAGGTACTTCTGCCCCAGCAGCTTTAGCGTGGCCGCCACCAACTCCATCAAATTTTGGAGTAACCTTGACAAGAATAGAATTTAAGTCTATATTAAAGGGTGTTCTTAAACTCATTTCAACCTTTCCATGCTTTATTTCAGCCGCTAAACCTACATGTGCGCCAGTGTATGCTCTAGCGTATATAGCAGCTTTACCCAATGGACCCTTTGGGTCAAGCACATACCCTATTTCACCAAACTTCACAGCATTCCTTTTAACATATTCCCTCATCCTTTCCTCATTACGGGATGCTTCAACAGCCAATTGGGTTAAGGAATCTATTTCTGATGGAAGAATATTTTTTGAAAGATTATTTAAAATGTCTAACTTCATGCCATCATTTTTTCCAATCGCTTCAAGAGCCTGGATGAGTATACCGGTCTGAAAATATAGTGTACGTTTGTCCCAGTTTTCGATAATCTTTTGAACCCCCATAGTATTATCTAGGTAGTCTCCAATAGAACCATAAACTGCAATTCTACCCATGTCAGGATTTATTGACTCCTTGAACCTATAGAAGGCAAGCTCAGAGGCAGAAGCGCCAAGCATGTGAACCACTTCAACATTAGATGAAAGATTTGAGCTCACCTCATGTGATAGGGGATGATGGTCTATGTAGATGACGGATTTGAAATCTTTAAAAAAGTTGCCCACACTCTGGAAGATGACTTCATTAACTGCAACATCACAGACTATAATTGTTTCATTCTTATCAATTTTCTTTAACGTTTCATAAAGTCTAACTGGATTACTGAATATAACTTTAGAGTCAGAATATATTGAGAGAACTAGGGCGCCAGCACATATACCATCACAGTCACCATGAGTTATTATATGCATATTATCCTAGCATCAGATGCTTCCTTTATTAAAATAAACTTTAAATTAATAGAATAGTGTTCAGATTCTTAAAATATTTTTAACTTCATTTGCGTAAATGTGAGCCTGTCTTGTCGGCTCAGGTATTTCGTTGACGAGTAACTTTTTAACAACTTCAATTGCTGTATTCAAAGAAATTTTGTGTCCAACACTGATGTAAACGTTAGACTTTAAACGGTACCCTAGCACTTCATTGCCATCGACAATGTATCCGTCATCCCTTTCTCTACCAGTTAAATACGATTTTGCTACACCTATGGTTGGAATATTTAAAAGAACACCCAAGTGTGTGGCTTCACCAGCCCTTCTAGGATGACATTTGCCGTGAGCATCAACCAATACTATATCAGGTTTTATTGAAAGCTTCCTTATTGCACCAGCCATAGCCATTATTTCTCTAAAAGCGAGATAAGTTGGAATATATGGTACCCTAACTTCTGAAACATAAAAACTTTTTTCTAGAACATTTAGGTTTTCAAAATCTAATACAACTGCTGCACCAATCGAAAATTTTGATTTAAATGCTACATCAATTCCCCCCACATACTTTATTGGTTTACTGAAGTCATCTTCTTCTATACTCTTTTTTGCTATAATCATCTGTACACGGCGAGCTTTTTCTAAGTCTATCCTAATCAATCCACATGGTGTACACGCTAAAAATATTTATTCTTTGGCATATTCCGAAAACAGTTTTTCCCAATCCCTTCTCAGAATACTGTAAATGTAAGTGTTATAATATTTCCCGTCCCTATAAAGTGAGCACCTTAACTCACCTTCCCTCACAAAACCATTCTTTTCGAGAACCTTCTGTGATCCAATATTCTCTACATGGGTTGTTGCCTGTATTCGTTCAACATTTTTGCTTGCAAAAAGGAAATTTAGTAAAAGGTTTACTGCTTCAGAAACATAACCTTTTCCCCTATCCTCTTTTGAAAAGATTTGGAAGCCGATCTCCAATAGTTTAAGTATTGGATGAACAATGTAATATGCTACGAAGCCAAGAATTCTTTTGTCATCATTCTTTTCGATAACGAGCATTACAAAATCGTCAGAAGAAACTGGTGTTTTAAACCACTTTTCAATCTCACCCCAACTAGTTAACTGTATAACATCATATTCACCAATCGATTCAAGACTATTAATCATGCGGTAAACGTATTCTAGATCTTTATATTCTAGCGTCCTTAATGAAACTGTGTTACCACTTATTAGGACCATATCTTGCCCCTTTAACTGTTTAAAACAAATAATATTAAAAGTAAATTATTTTTACGATACCCTTTTTCTATTAACAAGATATATTCCGGTCAAGACAAAAGCGGAACCAAGAATTGTTCTGTATCCGATTTCCTCACCCAAGATTATTGAACTGAACATTAACGCTAGAATAGGAACAATCAGACTAGAACTTGAAATGGTTACAGCATTTTCATTTTTTAATAGGAAAACCCATATTGTCATACCGACACCTGAAGCTAGAGCACCACTATATACTACGTTAATTAGGTAGGTTAAATTGTATGTGGCAAAGGGATTTTCTAGAGCTAAACTTAGTATGAAAGCTGTAAAAGTTGCAAGTATGGAGTTATAGAAATTTAGATAAATTGCGTCAACGCTTTCTAATTTCATCTTATAATAGACGGTGCTTAGAGCCCAAAGGATCGCGCCAAAGACTATTAGTATGGATGAGGTTGAAGCCATTGAACCTGCATCTTTGAGGAAGAGCAAGGTTACACCCAGTAGGCCGAGAAATATTCCAAAAAGTTTTGTGAACGAAAACTTCTCGTTTAAAAGGTAGAGTGAAAGCAAGAAAACCCATATTGGTTGAGTGTAAGTTAAAACAGCTCCAACACCACTTGACTGATGTATTAAACCGATCGTGGTTAATGTGAATCCGAATATTGAAGTAAAACAGTATATTATCATGCGAATATTTGTTTGTAAATCTTTTACCCAACTGACCTTTTTAACGAGACAGAGGAAAAGTAGGAAAATGGTTGAGAATATAAAACGATGGAAGTTGAATGTGAAAACGGGTGCAATTTGAAGACCTATTTTCATAGCTGACCAGTTCACACCCCATATTAGAACCATGATGGTGAAAAGAATCTTATTTTTTAATTCCATGCTAGAGGACATATTTTTGGTCAGCTAACAATTAGGGGGACAAACAATTCTATTTAAGCTTAAAAATTTTAGAAATGCTTTTATATAAAATAGTAAAAATTGTACTTTGATCGTTTTTGTATAAAGAAAGCATGCTTTATGAGATTAGAATACATGGTAGAGGAGGTCAGGGGGTTGTAGCATGCGGGGAACTGATTGCTTTAGCAGCCAACTTTGAAAACAAATTTTGTAGAGCGTTCCCACTTTATGGTGCGCAACGTCGTGGGGCACCGTTAACATCATTTGTTTCCATAGGAGACGAAAAGTATTCTACAAGAAGCCAGATAGTGTCACCACACTGTGTTATAGTTTTAGATGCCTTTTTGCCAAAAAGTGTTGACGTGCTCAATAACTTGAAAGAGGATGGGCTTGTAGTCTATAACACGTTTATGAATTTTGATGAAGCCTACAGCTTTTTGGGTGAGCCAAAAATAGGTTGCTTAGCTGTAGTTGATGCAACAAAAATTGCGATAGAAAATATTGGTAAACCTATTCCGAACACGGTTATGGCAGCCGCTTTCTCGAGAGCGTCTGGATTAATTGGATTGGAGGCCATATTAGAGGGTATAAGAAGAAGATTTACAGGTTCTTTGCTTGAAAAAAATGTTTTAGCTGCAAAAATTGGATACGAGAATGTTGTGTTTAAAAGGTTGGTGTGATAGTATGGTTGAAGGGAAGTTTAAGGCTTTTGTGTTAGGCGGCCTAGATGTTGGCGGATGGTATGTTGGAGATTGGAGAGTTCAAAGGCCAGAAGTAGATTTCAGCAAATGCGTTAAATGCTGGGTTTGTGAAAACTTTTGTCCAGAAATTGCTATAATAAGGTCAGAAAGGGGTCCAAATATTGACCTTAGGTTTTGCAAAGGATGTGGAATTTGTGCAAACGAGTGTCCAACTAAGGCAATAAGGTTAGTGGACGAGTTTAGGAGGTGAATACTGTGCCCTACTATGATGTTATGACAGGAAATAAGGCGATAGCGTATGGAGTGAAACTTTCTAGAGTAAAGGTTATTCCAATATATCCGATAACACCTCAAACTTCTATCAGCGAATACTTAGCTGAATTTATTGCAAACGGAGAATTGGATGCTGAATACGTTCATGCTGAAGGTGAACATTCGGCCATGGCTATAGCAATAGGAGCATCTATTTCAGGAAACAGAGTTTTCACTTCAACATCTTCTCAGGGATTAGCCTATATGCATGAGTGTGTGGCTCAGGCTACTGGGTTTAGGGCGCCTATAGTTATGGCTGTTGCGAATAGGAGGGTTGGATCAATATGGTCTCTTGGCTCAGACTATACTGATGTTATGCCTGAAACAAACTTGGGCTGGATAGTTTATTTTGTTGAAAGCAACCAGGAGGCTCTTGACACGTTGATTCAACTATATAGGGTTGCTGAAGATAGTAGGGTGCTCTTGCCAGCCATGCTGAACATGGACGGATTCTACCTCTCATTCAGTTATGAGAGAGTTTGTGTTCCAGACCAAGATAGTGTAGACAATTTTCTTCCAGAATATAGGCCAGAATATCTTGTTAACCCACTTGTATCGAAAGCGTATCCTAACGTTTTTCCACCACCCCAAGAAGGGTTAACAGCGTACTCTAGAATGTATGAGGAAGTCTTTGATGGGGCGAAAAAGGTTATCTACGAGGTTGAAGAAGAATTTTATGATATTTTTGGAAGAAAGTATGGTGGACTTGTCGAATGCTATAGACTTGAGGGTGCAGAATATGCTCTTGTCACGGTAGGGTCGATGAGTACAGCTGCAAAGAGGGCTGTAGATAAACTTAGAGGTGAAGGGTTAAAGGCAGGCCTTTTAAGAATAAGAGTCTATCGTCCATTCCCTCATAAGGAAGTATGCGATTATTTGAATCATGTTAGTTGCGTGGGTGTGGTTGACAGAAGCGTCAACCATGGTACTGGAAGAGGACCAATATTTTGTGATACAAGAGCAACCTTATATGGTTTATGTGATAAAAAAGTCTACAACTTTATAACTGGACTGGGTGGTGAAAACGTTTCTGTAAACGATTTTGTTGACATGTTCAAAATTTTAGTTAAAAGAGATGATAGGGAAGTACACTATTTTGAGCATCCTACACCAAAACAGAATAGGAGAATAGCGTCATCAGAAATAGTTGACGGTGAAAAAAGGCTTCTGTTTTCTGGAGGAGAAGGTTGTCCAGGATGCACTATACCAATTTTAATGAGATACACTTTAGAAGTGTTAGGACCTAACGTTGTATTCTCTTTCCCACCACACTGTGCAGGCATAAGCTTCATATGTGGAGTTTTAAATGTACCATTCTATATCGCAAACTTTGCAGCCGGTGCAGCTTACGCTACTGGAACATACAGAACATACAGATCGAAAAATTTTGCTGACAAGATTGTTTCAGCCGTCTGGGCTGGAGATGGGGGAACATACGATATAGGCTTACAGTCACTTTCAGCCGCGGCTGAAAGAGGAGAAAGCATACTATACATTTGCTATGATAATGAAGCTTACATGAATACTGGTGTTCAAAGGAGTGGTGCTACACCTTTAGGCGCCTATACTACGACAACACCTGTTGGAAGAGTTTGGAGGGGTAAGGGGGAAAGGAGAAAGGATATGCCTTTGATAATGTCAATGCACAGGATACCCTATATTGCGACAGGTGCACCATCTCATATTAACGATTTGAAATATAAAATTGGTAAGGCTAAAGAAACTGTAGTTAAGCAGAAGGGTTTAGCATACCTACATTTTATACAACCATGTCCAACAGGATGGTTTTTTGAAACATCAAAGTCTATTGAAGTTTCAAGATTGGCTGTTTTGACAGGGGTGTGGCCGCTTTTCGAGATAGAGGATGGAAGGTTAAAGATAACGTATAAGCCTGCAAAACTGAAGCCTGTTAAAGAATATTTATGCATCCAAGGCAGGTACAGGCACCTTACAGAAGAAGAGATAGAAGCCATACAGGATGAAGTTAACAGTTACTGGAAAATGCTTCTTGAACTAGAAAAGTTTGATAAGCTTCCATGGTATCTTTAAAGTGAAAAATTTTATGGCTGAAAAAGTTTTTGAAGAACTTGACCCCATACTTAAGCCTAAAAGTATAGCCTTAATTGGAGCATCACATGATGAGAGAAAATGGGGAAATGTTGTCTTAAAAAATCTTATTGAAAAGGGTTACAGGGGAAAAGTTTATCCAGTAAACCCAAAGATTAAAGAAGTTTATGGAATCAAATGCTACAGTTCCATTTTAGACGTTAAAGATGATGTTGAATGCGCATACATTGCCATACCAGCACCTTCAGTTCCAGACGTGCTTAAAGAATGTGGGAGAAAGGGTGTAAGGGGGGCGATAATAATTTCAGGAGGATTTAGTGAAACGGGAAAGAGCGGTGAAGAGATGGAAAGAGAACTTGTTAACATTGCGAGAAAGTATGGGTTTAGAATTTTGGGGCCGAACACAATGGGCGTATATTCTGCTGCAATGAACATGAACGCAACCTTCACCTCCTTCGTGCCCAAGCCTGGACATATTGCGTTTGTGTCACAAAGTGGATATTTTGGCGGCCAACTGTTTTCAATCGCGAACATGGAGGATATTGGATTCAGCTTCTTCGTTAACGTTGGAAACCAATCTGATGTAAAAGTTCACGAGGTCATAGAATATTTGTTGCAGGATGAAAATACTAGGGTTATAGCACTCTATATCGAGGGTATAAGAGATGGAAGGAAATTTATTGAAGTATGCTCGAAAAGTTCGCTAAAGCCGATAGTTGTGTATAAGGTTGGAAGAAGCCCTACAGGTGCAAGGGTTGCATTATCGCATACGGCCTCACTTGCTGGAAACGATAGAATATATGATGCTGTCTTCGAAAAAATTGAGGCAATCAGGGTTCTAGAGTCACGACATCTATTTGAGTACGCGTATGCCCTAGAAGGGCAGCCTCCAGCCCATGGAAATAGGCTTGGTGTTATATCATCGAGTGGAGGATTATGTGTTTCATTATCTGATGTTGCATATGAGCTTGGACTAGAAATTCCAGTCCTTGACGAGGACACGAGAGCAAAGATCAAGAGCATGCTTATGCCGCATGCGAGTGAACCATTGAATCCTATTGATACGGCAGGAGATTTAAGAAGCCAAGTTTATTTGAATGTAGCTGAAATACTTTTAGATAAAGAGTATATTGATATTGTGGTGGTTTCACCAACATTTGGTTTAATAGATTCTGCCGAAGCTTTAAAGGAGGAAATGGAGACCGTGACAGGATTCTGTAAAATAAGAAAAGAGTATGAGAAACCAATAATATTTTCTATTGTTAACCCCTCAGGTGCTAGTGTAAAATTTCTTAAAAGGTGCGGTTTTCCAGTATATCAAACGCCGGAACAGTGTGCTAGAGCAGCACATGCACTTTACCTTTTCGGAAAAAGATTTAGGAGATAAAATTTTTATCTTTTCTTCCTTTTTTCTCCAACATATGACATTGGCTTACCACAGTGTACAGGTATAGGCTGTGAGAAATCGCATGATTCACATTCTATTTTAACAACCTTCTTTTTAATAAAACCTTCCTTAATAGGCCTCATGGGTACACCATGATGTATTGGAACAGGCATTCTAAACCCACAAACTTCACAAACGAACTCGGGAAGCTGTTCACCCATGGTATATGGTTAAAATTTGGTTACTAAAAAATATTTTAAAGTTAATTTACTAAAGAATCCAACATGTTAGGATGTGATATTAGTTGGAGAGAGATATTTTGCTGGGAATAGACATTGGCACAACAGCCGTTAGAGCCTTCGCCTTCAACGAGAACGGTGCTATAGTTAGTGAGTCAAAGATTGAAGTTAGAGTTGACCATCCTAGACCAAGTTGGGCTGAACAGGACCCTGAAGAACTATACAATTCCACCCTGAAGGCTGTGAAGGCTGTAACAAAACATGTTGGAGAACGTGTTAAGGCAATAGGCTTTTCTGGACAAATGCATGGCCTATGCTGCTTTGATAAAAATGGTAAGCCGTTAACGAAACTTATTCCATGGGTTGATGTAAGGGCTGGAGAACAGGCTAAAAAGCTTGAGAAAATGTTGGGTGCAGAAGAAATTTATAAGAGAACAGGATGCCCGCCACTGTTTGTATATATTGCGCCAAAAATACTTTGGGTTAAAGAAAATCTTCCTGAAATTTTTTCCCAATGCAAAAAGATTTTAACAGCACAAGATTACGTGATCTTTAGATTATTTGGAGACTATTACACCAACCCATCACTTGCTTCAGGCTCACAGCTTCTAAACATAAATTCTATCAAATGGGATGAAAAGATCTTGGAGGCTGTTGGAGTAGACGAAGACTATCTTCCAAAACTGGTTGAAGGTGACAAAGTTTTTGAAAGATTACCTAAAAATGCTGCTGGAGAACTTGGTTTAAATGAAGGAGTGCCTGTTGCATTAGGAGCGTCTGATGGTGCACTATCTAATGTTGGGCTTGGTGCAGTTAAAGAGGGAGTTTGTGCAGTAAACTTGGGGTCAAGTGGAGCTGTTAGAGTCGTAGCAAGAAAACCAATATGGGATGATGGTAAAATGAGATTCTTTTGCTACTATGTTGCTTCAAGACACTGGCTCTGCGGTGGTGCAGTAAACAACTGTGGAATCGTTTTAAGATGGTACAGAGACAATTTCGCTGAAAAAGAGAAGGAGAAGGCGGCAGAATTGGGAATCGACGTCTACAAGCTTTTGGATGAAGAGGCTGAAAAGGTTAAAGCCGGATGCGACAGCCTAATGTTTCTACCATTCATGTCAGGTGAAAGGTTTCCAATAAGAGACCCGTACGTTAGAGGAATGCTGTTCGGATTAAGCCTAGGACACGGAAAGGGACATATTATTAGATCGATGATAGAAGGAGTAACTTTTACTATAAAGTGGATAGCTGACGCCTTGGAAGAGCATACAAGAATAGAGGTGATCAAGATAAGTGGAGGGGGGGCAAGATCACGCCTATGGAGACAAATAGTAAGCGACATATTCGAGAAGAAGGTTGTTAAAACTAATGTTGAGGAAGCCTCTGCTTTAGGTGCAGCAATATTGGCTGGAATAGCTGTCGGAGACTATAAGAGCATGGAAGACGCGTCAGAAAAGCTTGTAAAAGATGAAGAAGTACATGAGCCCAAACAAGAAAATGTTAAAGTGTATAGGAAATATTTTGAAATTTTTAAAGAAGCATATAGAGGCTCAAGAGAATACTGTGAAAGGCTATTGCAAGTGGAATAAAACTCGTTACAGAAAAGTGACAAGAAAGCGTGTAACCGTTTAATTGCGAAATGCCTTGCCGTAAAATGAGAAAATTACCTTAAGCCGCTTGAACATTTTCCCCGAATATTAGAGTTTTTTCATTGGCCTGAGAAATGTAGCTAATGGATCTGGGCTTAATGCTTTCGAACAATTATATTGCTAGGGCTTCTTCAATTTCTTTTCCAAGCACTAGTTTTATGCCATGTTTTTCTGCTAGAGTTTTTAATGTTTCTGAGACTTCTTTTGTGGGCCTTGCTATGGACAGTATTATTATTTCTGGTTTACCATATTTTTCCTCCACAACCCTAGCATGTTTTAAAAGCTTTTCAACTTCTTTCTCAGCTTCTTCAACTGTTTTCACACTTACTGTCGCTTCCCCTACTAGGAGGGGCTTTTCGCAGAATAGGTTTATTTCTATTGCCTCACCATCGTATACTAATGTTTTCTTTCCAACCCTTGCCTCTGGGTAGCCCATGTCCTCCAACATCATCTCTAGAAAAGATGCTGCATGAGTTTCGAACGCTACACCTATAGAAGATTTAATGTCTCTGAAACCTGAAACCATATATTTTCTCATTCTATTAACCTCCCTCCAAAGCCTATTCTCTTCCTCTCTCAAACTCTTAACCTCCTCCCACAACCTATTCTGGCTTTCCCATAGCCTGTTCTGTCCCTCCTCGAGCCTATCAAGCCTTTTAAGGATCTCTGATAAGCCTAGAAAGCCTGCTACAATGTAACGGAATTCAGTATCCTTTTCAAGCAACTCTATGAACTCTCTTTTAAGCTTCTCTGACATAGTCTCCAAAATGTTATGTCTGAGCTAAAGTATTTAAACGTTATTAGAAAATGTGTTCAAGAGTATTCCAAAACTTTTGTTACATTCTTTAAAGACTCTTTGATGGAACCTAAAAATCTAGTAGGCGATGGTTGAGAAAAGTTTTGAAAATACAATATATTTTTGTAATATTTGAAGTTGAAAACTCTTGACTGCATAAAAAATTTTCTCTTCCCATAATCGCATGACAAGTGATGATATTTAGTATATTGGTTAACATCTTTTTTGAAATAATATTATTCTGTGGCTATCATTGTGAGCGTGTAGCAGACGTTTTCCATATTCCTTATCTTTGAAATCGTTTTCCTAAGCCTATCCAGTTCTTCAGCTTCAACCACTACAATAACATCGTATACTCCTTCAACATGATGTGCTTCGACAACATCCTTCATGTCCTTTAATTCTTCTAAAACCTTCTTCTCAAACCCATAGTCCACATTTAACATAATGAAGGCTCTAACCATATACTCTCGAACACTATAGTTTTGGAAGGGTATAAGTTTTTGTAAAAAAGTTTCAGAAATGGTCTTTAGCAAGAACTATATGGCTATTCTATCCCCTGACAGCTTCTTGCACAGGTTCACAAAAAGTGTAACAATATTATATTTTGATGGCTTGCAGGATACTGGTATATTGTAGTTGAACCATATCGTACTTATTGTACCAAAATAACAGAACTAATAGAATAGATGTAAAATGATTGATATAAAGCTAAAAAACCCTTTTATATTGTGTTAGAGAAAATATTTCCTATGGCTGTAATAAATGCGCCGCCAGGCTTGCTTAAGGCCCTAATTCTAAAAGAAGCGTCGAGAGCACCTCTTTCAGCAACAAAATTAATCGAAAGAATAGGTGAGAGGACTGGTGGAATATGGAGACCGAGCCCGGGATCAATATATTACTTAACAAACGAACTTGAGTCAAAGGGATTCTTGAAAAAATTGAAAGTGGAAGAAGAAAGGTATCCAAAGTACATAATAACATCAAGAGGGAAAGAGGAGCTTGAAAATATGGTGAGATCGTCTAAAAAGGATATCTTGAAAATATTGACGATATTAAAGCTGTATGCTGAAATAACTGAAGACCAAAATCTTATGCAGGATCTAGAAAATGCATGTAAAAATATAACATTAATATAGAATCTAAACAGTGAAAAAGAGAAAAATTTTTGTAGAGGGCCCATGCGTCCACTATCCCTCAGAAACAGATTTCTTGTCCTCGCCCTTTCTACTCACCGTTTTTAACCGAAAGCTTCAGGTCAACCCATCCACTTTCGGTGGCCTAGTTGTCTAGACCACGGCTCGTAGTCCGTTTGAGGACTTGAAACCCATTTCCTTGGGAGGAAACGGCTTTGTTGAATGCTCTGGACAGGGGGGCTCCCATCATCCACCTCCCGGGCGGAGGATGCATGCGCATGACCTGTCCTTCGCATCCAACTTGGCCGTTTGCCAAGGACGCATGAGCTCAAGCCAATAGTATATGTTAACAATTTTATTACTTTAGCAGCAATTTAATCAAGCATATTATAAAATATATTTGACAAAATTTCATAGACTTTTTATCATTTATATAGTCTACTTTAGGACTGCCGATTTCTTGCTTTCTATAGAAATTGGTTTATCTCTTCGTTCATCAATTTTAATAACCATGTATACTCTTTTTGCACCCATTTCAAAAAGCGCTTCCTTAGCTTTCTCGAATGCTTTGAAAATTTCTTCAGTAGTTTCAGCTTCAACTGAAGTAGACATTGCGCCCACGTCAACCTTTAAACCAGACCTTTTAAGTTCCTCTACAGCCCTTTTCACATACTTGCTTAAACTTGTTCCTTCTCCAACAGGCATTATAGATAGGTCAGCTACAACTGTCATTTTTACATCAACAAATTTTAAGTTTAACTGGTTTAAAAAATTTTTTATAAATATGATGAAATTGTATGCAAGGTGATGGTATTGAAACTTGATGAAAGGGAACTTTTACGCTATGACAGGCAGATTAGAATTTCCGGGTTCGGTGTTGAAGGCCAAATTAGATTAAAAAATAGTCGGGTTCTTGTAGCTGGACTGGGTGGGTTAGGTTCACCTGCAGCCTTATATCTTGCTGCTGCTGGAGTGGGGAAACTCACTCTTATAGACAGGGAAAGGGTTGAACTAAGTAACTTGAACAGGCAAATAATACACTGGACAGATGATGTGGGCAAAACAAAGGTTGAGTCAGCGTTAGAGAAGTTGCATAAACTAAATCCTGAAGTTGAAGTGGAAGGTATTGTAGATGAAATTGACGAAAAGAACGTTTACGATTTAGTGAAAAGAGTTGATGTTGTAGTAGACGGTATGGACAACTTTAAAACAAGATTCCTGCTAAACGAGGCTTGCGTGAAATTAAAAAAGCCTTTTGTTCACGCTGCCGTCTACGGGTTAGAGGGAAGACTGATGACAATAATACCTGGTAAGGGGCCGTGCCTAAAATGTCTACTACCATTAGAGCCTACTGAGGTAAGCCCATTTCCTGTTTTAGGTGCAACGCCAGCTATAATGGCGTCAATGCAGGTGATGGAGACAGTTAAGATAATAGTTGGTGTAGGTGAACCACTAGTAGGTAAACTGCTTGTTTTCGATGGAACAAACATGGATTTTCTACATGTGACCGTAAGCAGGTTAGAAAATTGCCCCGTATGTGGCAAAATCTAAAAAATTTTTCAGTTGATTTGAGCAATAATTTGCTCAAGATCCTGTTTAACTATAGCCTTAAGAGAACAGGAGATTTAATGGTGGTATATAGTATCTATCTTATGTAGGATCACCTAAGCCTTTATGCTAAAATAGAGTTTCGTTGATCCATTAAATTATGTTTCCAACTTTAATTCACCAATGTTAAGGTGAGATAATATTCACCTACATTGTATAAGCTTACTCTTTACTTTTACATCCTTCAATCTTCTAAAGACCATGATTTCTGCACTATCTTGGTAATGGTAGAGTGTTTTGATAAGCAATATAAGTATGCCTTCAGCTATAAAGTTTTATGCGCGTTATGATATCTTGTTGGAATATATGCTTTATCAAGTTCAAGCGAATATTCGAGCAGCTCAATACCAACATCCACTTTTTTACTCTAGTAGAAGGTCGTATGCTGAGTGGCCCCATACTTCAGCACCTAATTTTTGGAACACCGCCTTAACCGCCTTCTCAGCGGACTATTGTGAGGAGAAGCATGCCCAGTCATAGAAGACTAGTTTTAGGTCGCTTTTGGCATGCTCTAGGTCTCCTTCAGCATGATCCATCCAGTCCCAGCTTCTTTCAACCATCACGCTTCACATTAGTATGCTAGAAAAGATTATATCTATCTATTATAGTTTAACTAAAAGTTGCTTTTTTGAACAACTGCTTATCTCACATCCTTATCCAGCTGCTTATTTATATGAGAGAGCTTAGTTATTTGATACAGTAGTATTGTAGTAAAGCTTAAATAAATATTATAACAGTGTTATAGGGTGATGGATGTAAAAAGGCTTCCGAGTGGAGAATATTTTCTGAACCTAAAGGGAGCTGTTTGCCCCTACCCGGTACTTTACACTAAGATGGCTTTAGAGAAGTTGAAGGCAGGGGAGATTTTGCAGGTTGTAATCGATAATCCACCATCTTTAGAGACAGTACCAGCGTCTGTTAAAGTGTCAGGAAACGAGGTTTTAGAAATTAGGGAAGTTGAGCCTGCGGTTTGGGTTATAAGAATAAGGAGGAGGTGAAAAAACTTGGTTAAAGACGTTTTTGAAGATTATAGGAAGATTGGAATAAATTCCCTAGAGCTTGCCTGCGGCTGTGCTGTAAAGGTTGACCTTAATAATGTAGTCTATCCTTCAATAAAGGAATTAAGGCATAAACTGTATTCTAATTTTGAAATTCCTTCAAAAAGGGATGCGGAGGTTGTGGGTGCAAAAAAGGATGTTAAAGTTTATAGAAGATTTTATAGGCTGGGGCCTGAAACGAATGTTGACCCAGATGATGTTAGAAGAATTGATCCCTTAACATGTGTTGCAGTTATTCAAGTATTTCAGAGGCATGCAGTGAGTCCTGAAAAGTTCAGTGAACTTTTAGAGCCAGTTTATAGAAAAATATCTGAAGCGGGCGCAAATTTAAGATTTGGTAAAGGCCATTCTATAATAACAACTGTACCAGAGGAGTCTATTGCAGTCTTCGACTTTATAACATTGAAAGGAAGTTCTGAAAACAAATTTCTTGCCATAAACAATGATACAGTTAACATAATAGATCCAACTATAAGTTTAGAGGATGAAAGGCAGGTTAGGGGCGCATTATGTAATGCCTTAAACGACCTCTACGTACTAGGAGTCTACAATGAAATACAGGTAGCTCCACTCATAGGGGTGCCAAGTGAAGGTTTAAGGGAGAGGATGATAGAAAATGTGAAAAAGTTTTCTAGAGAAAACGGCTTCAAATTTATTAACGTGCCACAGTTTGATAGCAGAAGAATTCTTATTGGAGCCACAGTGCTTGGGACTACAGAAAAGCAGCCTCCCACTAGAGAGGATCTCGTGCAACCGGGAATGCATGTGATTGTTACAAGACCGTTTGGAGAGCTTTCACCGATCACAGTCTACGTTTCAAGCCTAGTAAATGATAGAATAGTTTCAGAATTGGAGGCTGAAGGGATTTCTTATAGAGAGCTTGAAAGGGAAAAGGAGGAGGCTGTAGAATTGATTTCATCACCTAATGTTAATGGGGCTAAAATAGTCAATAAGCATCTGCCAAAAATTGGTGAAGAGTTCGAAAGAGAGCAGCATATTATATTATCTTCTGACATAAGTGGCCCAGGAGTATACATTTTCGCTGAAATTGCAGAGAAGGCTAACGCTTGCATAGAATTAGAGGAGATTCCATTACTCTTTCCAGAAGTAAGTGAGTATGCGGCTAAAAGGTTTCTTATGACAAACTCTACTGCTGGAACAAACGGTGCATTCTGTCTCATAGCGCACGAGAATGTCACTGAAGAGTTACTCAAAGATTTGAGGAGGGCAGGGTATAGGCCTCAAATAATAGGAAGGGTTAGTGAAGTGGGTAGGGCGAGGGTGATTGTAAGCAAGAATATTCTAAAATATGTTACAAACCTTAGGCATCCGCTTATAGAGTTGGTGGATGATAAATGACCTCCTTTAAGGATATATTAAAAAAGCTTTTCTATAGTATATTTGGGAGAACATGGCCTGAATACATTGCAGGCATACTATTAGGTTTAGTGAACATCATATTCTATGCTTGGGCTTTGAAACCGTATACTATCTTTTCAGGATACCAAATTTGGGGGCAGCACATCTATGGCTTGATAAACTTAAGTTGGATCAGCGGTTCACCGTTAGCCTCAGTGCTTGAAGATAAAACTAGTGTTGGTATAATTGGATTATTTTTTGGAGCATCAATTGCAGCAATAATTTCTAAAGAGTTTAGGATAAGACCACCGTCTTCAAGCATTCAGGTTGTAGAGGCGGTCCTTGGAGGGGTTCTTATGTCCTTAGGCGTGGTACTGTCTTTTGGATGTAATTGGGGTGGGTTCTTTTCAGCCATTACAGCACTGAGCTTACATGGTTGGGCAATGTTTTTAGGACTACTTATAGGAGGGTATCTTGGACAAAGGTACGTTATTTGGAAAGTTTCATTTGCGACTAGAGGACACGAAGAAACTTTTAATGCGAAGGCTACTGAGACAGAAGGTTCGCCTATTTTAAAACAGAGACTTGCACCAATATTTTTTACGATTGAAGCCATTGCTATAGTATTAATTATGTCATATTATAGTTTTGGCCCAGTAAAGGATGCTGGCCTCTACGCCGTAATCCTATTATTTGGAATTATTGTTGGCACAATAATCCAACGTTCTAGATTCTGTTTCACTACAGCCTTCAGAGACCTACTCTATGGCCCAGAGTTTCAAAGAAGCATCAGATTACATAAGGGTATAGTTTGTGGACTTTTAGTAGGCGTTACTGGAGGATTTGTACTCAAATATAGAGGATTTGTTGAACCATCAAACTATGTTGCACCAGTTTCTCTTACCAACATTTTAGGTGGAATTATCTTTGCTTTCGGTGCAGTCTTAGCTGGCGCCTGTGCGTCAGGTATATTATGGAGGGCTGGAGAAGGACATGTGAACGCCTTCTTAACCATTTTTACAGCGGTACTTGTATATCCCATATTAAGGAGATCCATTAACTTTACAGGTACAGCATTTTTTATACCAAACATAGGCTGGACTAATGGAATGATACTCACATACATGCTACTTTTCATGTACCTATTTTTCATACTATATCTTGAGGGGCGCAGGAGCTGAATATGCTGGGACAGTATTTGATAGCATTCAGAGAAGTGTTTGAGGCTGCACTAGTATCTGCAATCATGTTTTCCTATCTAATTAGGACAGGGAGAAGTGGGTTAACTCGTTTTGTTTGGTATGGAATCTATTTAGCTGTAGGGCTCAGTATAGGCTTAGGTGCACTTATTTCATTCACTTACGGCATTTTACCAAAACATTTCCAGCTACTTTTCGAAGCCACAGCAGCCTTTGTAGCTGTTTTTGTTCTATCCTCAATGATATTTTGGATGGCTGTTAGGGGAAGATATTTTAAAATGGAAATGGAGAAACGTATTGAAAGAGTTATAAGTAGAGGTACAATTGTTGGACTATTAACTACTTCGTTTTTAATAGTTTTTAGAGAGGGTTTGGAAACAGTACTTTTTCTTACACCATTTTTATTGAACGAGACAATGGCAACAGTGGCTGGAGCAGTGACTGGAACTTTAAGCGCACTTATTTTATCTTACAGCATCTTCGCGGCAGGTATGAAAATAAACTTGAGAAAATTCTTTTACTTCACCAGCTTACTGTTGATATTTCTTGCGAGCGGATTAGCTGGCTATGGTGTACACGAGCTGATAGAATATTATGAACAAAACGGTTTTAACTTGGGCTGGTTGGCTGAGCCAGCCTACGTATTAAATTTACCCGAAGAAAACATCCTACATCATAAAAACATAGTTGGCTCTATATTCGCGGTGATGTTCGGCTATACCGTGGAAGCAGAATGGGCTAGGGTAATAGTTCACCTATTATACCTTGTGATAACACTTCCCTTTACAGTTTGGATGTATAAAATGGAGAGGTAAACGATGAAACCAATTTTTAATATCTCTTCTAAATACTGTACACTTCCTTTTCAGTATTTGTAATGGATAGCAAGTTAAATTTTTAAAGATAAATGTATGTTATATCTTACTGGTGTCTAGAAATAGTTTGGTCTTAAAGATAAGGAGAGAGCATTTGGATGAAATATTTGAGGTTGCAAGAAAATTTTATCCTATTGAGGCCTGTGGAATATTGGTTGGTAAAGCAAATGAGCGGGAAAAGATTGTTGCAAAAGTTTATCATACAAAGAATATTCTTGCCTCTTCCCTCGCATATCAAGTTGATCCAATAGAACAGTTAAGAGTTTTTGAGGATGCAGAAAGAGAGGGCTCGAACATCTTGGGCTTTTATCATAGTCATCCATTTTGGGACTCGTTCTGGTCTAAAGTTGACGAGGAAAGAAGTAAATATTGGGTTGGATATTCTTATCTAATAATCTCCCTAACAACAGGAAATGCTACTTCATATATTAGATACAGCAATAAAGTTGAGATTGAAGAATTAGCGGTACTCTAATAAATTTTAAAAGAAGCTGTAGCCCAATTTTCTAAAAATTTTGATAATTTATGTTTACCTAACAGAGGAGACAGTATAATATCAAAAATGTTCTATAACCCCATTTATTTATAACACTATCTCCTTCCAATTCCTTAACCAGTTCCATTGACTATCGCCACCAAACAATTTAACTTTATCTCACACTCAGTTGATAATTTTTTTACAACTATTACATTTCCTATTAACTATATAAATGGTTACTTGATAGGGAACATTCATAAAATTTATTCATACACATTACTAACCTTTCAGCCATATTAATTGTTAACCCAAATTGTTAAAATAAATTTTAAGCTACATAGACTATTCAAAATTTGTAGTAAATGGTTTAAGGTAATCTTTTATCCTTATCTGTTTTTCCAATAGTTTCAATTATATGATCCCTTTCCTTTCACACATTCCCTCGCATTTTTCTGCGACGTTCATATTTATGGAGTCAAGATCACCAACATCATATAAATAGAATCTTTGTAAACTATTTTCCTTTTAACAAATAAATTCACTTTTTACCCAACAGCTATAATTCCGCCAACAAGGCCTAAAAGTGCACCTATTATAAAACCTCCCCCAGAAAATATACTTAAAACAGAAAATACGATTATAAGGGTACCGTATAAAGTTCTATTTTTTGGCTTTTCTTTTAGAAGAATTGAGGCAGCCAATACTATACCTCCACTAATTAAGCCCAAAGCAAAGAAGATCCAAAAGGTTCCACTAAACCAAAAAAATGACATCATGCCCATCATGTGATGATGGGCATCAAAGTCGAAGGTTGAAGACACTATTAAATTGTACATCCAGAGAAAGAAAATTGAGCCTAAAAGCGTTATTATTGCTGAGGATAGTGATAGGGCTGAAGCTAAATTTATTTTTTCTTCAACATCGGATTGCATAACACTGTTATTAAATTGTGTGCTTATAAACATTTCCAAAAGAAGGCACAGTTAGTAGATAATATGTAATGTCTAGAAGACAAAATCATACTAAAAGTATTTAAAACACTGTTAACATTAACATGTTGATGACAATAAGATTAAGATGTGAGACTGTAACAAAGTATGTTATGCCAGCGGTAAGAGGGCTTATTGCAAAAACTCTAGTTGAAGAATATGGTTTTTCACAATCTAGTGCAGCTAAAATGCTTGGACTCACACAGGCAGCTGTAAGCTATTATATAAGCTCAAAAAGAGGGTATAGGATGAGTAAAAAACTTGA
>JBMFNX010000010.1:0-42829 GCA_049969935.1 Nitrososphaeria archaeon | reverse complement strand
TGGTGGGATGAGCATATCCTGCCATCACTGGTGGGTGGGTACTTCCTGACAGGGGCGGAGCGGAAGGCTCCCGATGAACTCGTGAGGGAGCTATATGATGCTGTGAAGCCCAAGCTCTACTACACATACGATAGGTATGCCGATGCATACCTACATGTGCCTACGTAGAGTGAAACCCCCAAGCCATGGTCCAATATACAGGAATCCGAACAAAATTTTAAGCCTATACAGGAAATGGGTTGAGGGTGCTACAAGGGATAAGGTGGTTGTAGTTTATGCAAGTATGTGGGGTTCAACCGAAAACATGGCTCACTTGATATCGAAAACTTTAATGTCTGAAGGAGTAAATGTTATTGAATACAACCTTTCATATGCTGACTTAGGTGACCTGATAAAGGATCTTGTTGACTCAAGGGCTGTTGTTTTAGCCGCTCCAACAGTACTAAATGGTGCCCATCCTTTAATGGTTTACTTCCTATACCTGTTTAACGCGTTGCGTCCACCTACAAAATACTGTGTAATATTAGGCTCCTTCGGCTGGGCTGGTGGTGCAGTGAGACAGATTAGGGATATGGTTGGCTCTAATGTTGAAGTCCTTTATGTTCTAGAAGTTAACGGTAGAGCTGGTGAAGCTGAACTGGCTAAAATTGTTGAAGCTGGAAAGATGCTTGCGAGAAAGGTTAAGGAAGTGTAGATTTCATGTTATCTTCCATCGCCCATTTTCCATGACAAGTTGGCTGTCAAAATAGATCTTTCCATCTTTTCTCAAATCTTTTATTATATCCCAGTGTATTGCTGAAACATTTTTGCTTAATGTTTCTTTGTAACCGTTTCCTAATGCCGTATGTATTGTTCCACCTATTTTCTCGTCAAAAAGTATGTTTTTAGTAGGCCTTACTATATTATAGTTTAATCCTATACCAAATTCTCCAAGCCTTTTTGCACCATCATCTGTCTCAAGAATCTTTTTCAGAAAATCTTTTCCAGAAACTGCTTCCGCTTCGACAACATTTCCCTCCCTAAACTTTAATCTTATACCCTCTATTACATTACCTAAATATACTGCTGGTATGTCGTAAAAGATTTGGCCGTTAACACTGTCTTCGACTACGCTTGTAAAAACTTCTCCGTCAGGCATATTCTTTTTTCCATCACCAACTTCTGCAACCCTACCCTTTATGCTAAATGTTAGGTCTGTTTTTTCTCCAACTATATGTACTTGGTCAGTTTTGTCCAGCACATTCTTTAATGCATGCAAATTTTTTGAAAGGCTTTTCCAGTCTATTAGGCAAGAGTTGTAAACAAAGTCTTCGAATTCTTCTAGAGACATTCCAGCCTCCTGGGCTAGTGATTCGACAGGATAGTAGAAGGCGCACCATCTTGTCTTTTCTACTCTCCAGTCCGATATTGGCTTAAGAACCTTAACACGTTGGGAAATCTTTGAAGCTTCAATGTTCGCAAGCTCCTTAACGTTTGAAGGCGCCCTTAATGCAATGTAGACGTCAGTATTTTTTATTTCATAAAGTTCATGTTCTGGGAAAAAGTTCAATATTTTATCGCTTGCATACTTGTAGAATATGTAGTTTCTTCCTGGAATGTCAACCTTTATCCATGGGTACGCTTCTTTCAGAAGACACTGTTTGTAGACTTCAAGTGCTAAATCTTTTGCGTGAACATCACATGATATTAGCACCCTGTCTCCAGCCTTTACTTCTGTAGAATATTCTACAAGGAGTTTGGCAAGTCTTATGATCCTATCATCTACCATAGTCTAATCTCTAACATATTATCTTATAAAAATTATCTTTTTCAAAAATTTTTTACGAAATTTGCATTTTCGAAAGTTCAGCGAAATCCTCTCTAAGATGATTGTATATTCTCTTATATAGTTCGAACATGCCATTATACTTTTTATGGTTTACAGCATCTGGTAAAATTTCTTCATCAACTTTAACCATCTTCTTAACCTCCCCCAGGCTCCTGTAAACTCCTGTACCTAATCCTGCTATAAGTGCATCTCCAAATGTTTCGGTTGCAAGCATTCTTGTAACTTCAACAGTCTTTCCTGTAACGTCTGCAATGATTTTTCTCCAAAGCCTACTCTTTACTCCACCACCGCCAACCCTAACCTTTGGAATAGAAAATCCTGCTTCCTCGAATACTTCAATATTATGTCTTAAACTGTATGCTACACCCTCCATCACTGCCCGGGCAACCTCCCCCCTCTTGTGCATTGCAGTGAAACCGAATAATACTCCCCTAGCATATGGGTCCCATATTGGACTCTTTTCTCCAGAAAGGTAGGGTAAAAATATTATTCCCCTCGATCCAGCTGGAACCTTTTCCGCCTCCTCATCAATTATCTGATAAGCTGACTTCCCTAAAATTTTCGCCCTTTCAATAGCAACTGTTGCCAGCTCATCCCTGAACCATCTCATTGAAAGGCCTCCTCCTTGCATTAGAGCCATTGCCAACCACCTATCTTCAATCGCGTGACATATGTTGATGAACCTTTTGTCAAACTTTGGTTCACTCATACAGCAGCAGAATCTTCCAAGTGTTCCCAGAGTATAGAATGCTTCACCCTCGTCCAGTATGGCTGAGCCTACAGCTGCCCCTACCGTGTCCATGCATCCTGCAACAACCGGTGTTCCCTTAGCAAGCCCCGTCAGCTTAGAAGCTTCCTCGCAAACTTCTCCAACAACCTCCTTTGAAATGTATGCTTCCGGCAGCTTTTCTACTGGAATGTCAAGCATTTTACAGAGCTCCTGTGACCACCCCTTCTCTCTTCCAATTTTATAGAGTAGTGTGGTTGAGCATCTTGATAGGTCTATCGTATATTTTCCAGTAAGCTTCATTGTTATGAAGCCTGTTGGAACCATAAACTTGTACGTTTTCTCGAAAACCTTTGGCATGTTCTCTTTTATCCACAATATTGTTGGCGCAAGAAATGTTCCTGAAGCAATCCTGTTACCTGTTATCTCGAAAACCTTTTCTTCTCCAACTGTTTCCCTAATCTTTTCCGCATACTTTATGCTCCTGTTATCAAGTTGCATTATCGCATTTATTATCGCCTTACCTTCACGGTCTACGGCAACACAGGCGTTTGTTCCACTAACACATACTCCTAAAATCTCCTTCGGATTAACCTTAGATGTCTTCAGTACTATTTTAACAGTATTCTGTAATGCTTTCCACCAACCGTTTTCCGGATCCTCTTCTGCATAACCAACATTTGGGCTAATTATCGGATACTCTTCCTGTGCTACAGCTATAGAGTTTCCTTCGAGGTCGAATAGTTCACTTTTTGTACTGCTTGTTCCAACATCTATTCCAAGCAGGTATGGCATGGTAGATTCAGTATGGAATGGGTAGAGGTTTTCCAAGTTGCATTGAATATATTGCTATCTGTGCTGTAGCCTCAAGTAGGTCTGCGTAATTGTATGCTTCCTCCAAATCTTTTCCAACAGCTACAGCCCCATGGCTTTGGAGAACAGCAACCTTAACACTTTTGTCCTTGAACACTTCTTTCGTCTTTTCAGCCAATTCTATTGAGCCAGGAGGCCCGTATCCTACAACTGGACATTTTCCTAGAATCTTTAGCCCCTGAACCGTTACCAATGGCACCTCTTTTCCGATCACTGCAAAGGATGTTGCAGCAATAGAATGTGTATGGAATACGGCGTTAACGTCGTCTCTAACCTTATAGATTCCAAGGTGCATGTTTATTTCCTTAGAAGGTTTCCCCTGCCCCTCTAGAACATTTCCATCCAAATCAATTATAATGATATCACTTCTTTTCATGTTTCTAAATGATGCTCCTGTCCTCTTGATTATAACCTTGTTTTCTCCCCTAACCCTTGCGCTTATGTTTCCGCCTGAAGCAGAAATCAGCCCCCTCTTATATGCTTCCTGAGAAATTTGAATACATTCTTCTATAAGTTCATCTAAACTTGTGCCCATATCCTATAGAGAAAATTTTAGGTAAATAAAAATTGTGTTAAATAATTTGTTGCAAGTTTCTTCTATGGTATCACCAAAGTCTTTAGCCCCTCAATCATCTCCTTCATTTCGAGGCCTTTCACAACATCTTCTAGCTTAAGCTTATGTGTTATAAGCGACTTTAGGTTAATCCTACCATTGTTCACAAGTTCAACAGCCTTCCTGTGCAAATATGGTGTTGACGCTGAAGAACCGGTCAACTCAATTTCCCTATAATGTATCCAGTTTGGGTCAATAGTTATCTTTGAACCTTCAGGGCATCCTGCAAATATTACAACCCTAGCCCCCTTTCTAGCGCATTTTAAAGAATCTTCTATAAGCTTTGGGACACCAGCATCAACTATAATCTTGTCAGCACCCTTACCACCAGTCTCACTCATAATCCTTTGATAAACATCCTCATTCTGGGGATTTATAACAATATCTGCTCCAAGCTCTTTAGCCCTAGCAGCCCTAAACTCGTTCATTTCACTAACAAATATTAGGCTTGCACCAGCAATCTTTGCAAGCTGAACATGCATTAATCCAATCGGTCCAGCTCCAGCAATCCAAACATGGTCACCATGCTTTATATCAAGTCTATTTATTCCATTCAAGCATGCTGCCAAAGGCTCGGTTATCGCAGCCTCCTCATATGATATCTTGTCAGGCAACTTTATTATTGCACCATATTCTACAGCCTCCTCAGGTATCTTAACATATTCTGCGAATCCTCCATCGTACTCGTATCCTATAGTTGGTCTACTTACACAAATGTTTGGCCTACCCATCATGCAAGCGTAACATTTTCCACATGCGATGACAGGATAAACTGTCACCCTATCACCCAAACTATAGCCTTCAACTTTCTCGCCTAACTCGACAATTTCTCCAGCAAACTCGTGTCCTATTATCCTCGGTGTCTTAATCTTCTTTGTACCCCTGTAAATTCTTAAATCAGTTCCACAGATTGCTGCAGCCTTCACTTTAACTAAAACCTCTTTCGCCCCAATTTTAGGCTTTGGCACATCCTCGACCTTCAACTTTAGTGGCTCATAAAAGATAGCAGCTCTCATCCTCTCACGTCTTTAAAAGGAGAAAGTATGCTATTTATGGTTTATTCGAACTCGGATCATACCATAATAGGATTCCATTTTCTAGAAAGTTTTAGCGGAAACATATTCGCCCCTACACGGGTTGCCTACAATGTAATGGCACATGCTTTTGCAGGTTTCAAAAATTGTTGACCCAAGAGTCTTAATTTTTGAAATAGAATTGTGGTCTTCTGGTTCCCCGATATGCCTGCATATTGATGAAGGGTAATCGAAATGGTCTCTAAAAATTTCTTTAACATTCTCGATGTTTAGGGAATTGTGCAGTTCCCTAATTAACTGCTTCGCCCTTATTTCTCTAACGAAGGTGTCTCCAGATAGTCCTTTAAGACCTGCATTTAATCCCTTAAACCTATCGCTTATGAAATGGTTTGTGTGTACAATAATTCCATTATCATCAGCCTCTATGTACTCGAAATCCTTAGGCGTCAGCTCCAAATCAACTATAAAATCCCTTCTAGCAAGCAAAAAATTTATTGACGAATTCCTTTTAACATCGTTGACAAGCTCAAATATTTTAGAAAATCTTTTACAATTTAGAATACTCCATCCTAAAACAGTTATTACTGGAACTCCAAGTTTTCCTCCATCCCCTTTAGACCTAAGTGCATTAATACATAATCC
Source organism: Nitrososphaeria archaeon (assembly GCA_049969935.1). Taxonomy (GTDB): domain Archaea; phylum Thermoproteota; class Nitrososphaeria; order JACIWG01; family JACIWG01; genus JACIWG01. The sequence continues at coordinate 37,112 of JBMFNX010000010.1, read as the reverse complement.
AATACCTTCAGAATTTAACCCCCTATGTGTTAAACCACCAGCCTCAACTTGAGTAAAAACAGTAGGTCCTCCATTAACTCTATACCTCAAATTGACAACATTAGCTTCAATCCCAGCATACAGGTCCCAATTTTGGGCAATAAAAGTTTCCTCCCTATTCGTAAAACCTATAGAAGTGCATGAAGACCTTTCGGAAAAGATGATCTCATACCTGTAATTTAGTACAAGAACATCGTCAAATGGGACACCAGCGCCTTCAGCAATACCCTTCATAAATTCTACAGCATCATAATTGAAAGAAGATATCTCCTCTAAACCCTCATAAGCCTTTTCCACAAGTTTCTCCCAACCTAAACCATGCATCTTCAAAAATATGGTCCTATAAGTTTCAATATTTTTAGAAATAAGCTCCTTAGCCTTTTCACCATAAACTTTACCCACATGAAAAGGTTTCCCTTCCACTGAAACTTCTATAACCCCTTCCATATCATCTATTATAATAAGCTTAATTATATCTTTAACTCATTAAACAACCAACATTATTAATAGTATAGGAAAAAATTTGCTTTATGATTACCAAATCACTTTAACACCAGAATCGTTCTCCAACATATTTTAAATCTTCATCACCTGACACTATAGGCATCTGTAATATTTTATCTCATAAGATATAAATAATTATATCAATGATTTCAAAAATTGAATGGGACTGGTGGGATTTGAACCCACGATCGCCAGCGTTCTGGACTGGAATGTTCCCCAGGCTGGCATCCTTGTCCAAACTAGACGACAGTCCCACAGGCCATTTACTTTTGCTTTTTTCTTTAAAAATTTATCTTTACACTTTCTAAAACTTTTTTGAAGGATTCAAAATCTCTTCTCATTTTATATTCTCTTAGTGCTGAAACTATTTTCTCCTTATCTTTTATGTTCACAATTTTTCTTATTTTTGGAGAAATTTTTCCTCCAATAAATAGGCTTTGAGCTAAAGATGTTAGATTTGAATATTTTTTGTTTAATGTTGCTGACTCAAAATCTATTATCACGGGTCTCTCATTATTGTCTATTATTATGTGTTTTAGTGGATTGCTTAGTTCACAGTGTGCTATACTGTTTTGGTCAAGCTTGAACGCTTGCTCAAACATTGCTTTTATAATATTCTTTAACCTTCTACTTGCACCCCTGCCCTTTAATTCATTAACATACTCGCTTATCTTTTTACCTTCAACATACTCCATTATAATAAACTCTCTTGAAGTATAATATAGTTTTGGCCCAATATTATGTAAATTAACTGTCTTAAGAAACTTTGCTTCATCCTCTAAAGTTTTCCTGTTAGCGTCCACTCTAAGCACTTTAACAGCAGCTTTACCGTAGACTGTTTCCGCTGCAAAAACTATGGCCGTACAACCTTTTCCAAGAACATTTAGTCCATCCAATCTTGTTTTTCCAGCAAAAAGTATTTTCGATACACCTGCTTTAGCAAGTTCTCTAACCAACCTCTCCACCCTCTCATCAATAATGTTAGGGTATGAGAGGAGTATCCTGTAAGGTTCCATTTTTAGTTCTTCAACTGAAATACTTTTTTTCTCCTGGTTCAAGTAGCTCCATCACTCCACTCCATACTTCATCTCTTCTTACCTCTAATATTTCTTTTCCAGCATAAACTTTCCCTTTCTTTAAAGCTTCCACAATCTTTCTTGAAGCTCCATATTTTATTGGATCTTTTAACATTTCTTCAAGCAGTCTTCTTGCTGTGCTGATACCTCTTCTTTTGAGTGCACATATTTTTCCATCATCGTTAACCCACAGAATGTATGAACTGTCCACATTTTTTGCAACAAATTTTTCGAAGTTTTCTTCATCAAAGACGCTTGGCCCTATTCTGCACTCATATTCTGAAACATGTTTTGTCTCAAACAGGAATAGGTATGCACTGTAGCTTTTTTCATCGCTTACTGCAACTGTTCTAGCTATCCTAAAATTGTTTTCGTTAAACTGTTTTGTGAAATGATTTAATGTTTTATATAGCATTCCCCAAAGTATGTCTGCACTCATCTTTTCATGCTCGAACAATAAAATTATTACATTTTCTAGTAAAATTTTGTCTTCTAAATCTTTTGTTTCAATAGTTTTACTGGCTAACGTAAAATATTCTTTTGAAGGTTTTCTCGTGAAGCTTCTGCATGCTAGCACGAATTTTGCAAGACTTTTTATTGTTAGTGCTTTTCCAAGGTTCCTGTTATAGTCAACTGGGTCCGTTATTATAATCTTATCTCCTTTAAATTTTTCTCTAACCTCATTAACTCTATCCCTGTCTGTTATTATTAGGGGAAGTTTCCATTTTGAAGCGTTTAATACCAGATTTTTGAAGCTACCATATCTGTAGATTAGTGTTTCACACATGTATCCGCTGAATCCTCCGACCTTGATTTCGGCACCATATATTCCTTGGCTCTTTAGAAACTTTTTAAGCAATCTTACATCCAATGTCTGTTCTCTTGTAATCTTTTCTTTTACAAACTTTAGATGGTATGGTGAACGGTCTGCTGCCGTCATCCAGTTTCCAATTTCAACCCTATAGCATGGTACAACGTTTACTCTAACATCGTCAACATACGTTTCTGTGTAAGGGTGTTCAGCATATCTTATAATCAGATTTTCTCTACCAAAAGCTTGGCATGAGATCCTATAGCTGTCTTCTTCCAACTCCTTTCTTGTAACATAGGTTGGATATCTTAGGAATATGTCTATGTCTGCCTCAAGAGGTAGCCAAGTGTTTCTAGCATAGGATCCTCCTAAAATTATTTCCGGCTCAAACTTACTGAATTCTAGCGCATTCCTAATCTTTTCTAAAACACGTTTAGCTATAACATCAACCTTCTCTATCTCACTAGGTGAGGGTGTTACTAGCTCAACTACCTCCCCTAACACTCTATCAATTGTATCCATGCTATAATTTGCTGTGGGCATATAGGTCATAATATATTGGTCCATCCTTTGTTAGAACACTCTTCTTAACCTTTATCTTTGAAAATGTTTCCTCACCAAACTCTGTCCCTTCATACTTTTTTATTGCTGAGGCAAGCTCCTGCTTATGTAGTCCACTTTTTATTCTCATAATCGTCATATGTGGCTCAAACTTTCTTTCTCTTGGGAAACCGTTTTTTTCTAGCTCCCTTTCAATATCTTCCCAAAGTCTTATCATAGCCTTGCCCGCTTTTTCGTCTACTCCAACCCATACAACGTTTATGTGTGTGAGAGATGGGAAGGCGCCTAATCCGATAAACTTGACCTTTATAGGCTCAAATTTTACCCTAGAAATGCCTTCAATAACCTTCTGCACTCTTGACTCATCAATTTCTCCCAAAAATTTTATTGTAAAATGTAGGTTTTCAGGCTCCACTGGCTTAGCTTCAACCCCTAACCTTAAGATCTCCTTTTGAACCTCTAGAATCCTTTCTTTTGTAGGCCCATCTTCTAGGTCCAGTGCAATGAAGGTTCTTATCATGCTCATATCGTTTATGTAAAGGATTTGCCTGTTGATAAAGATTACAGAAATTCTTTTAAAAAATATAATATGCTTTTTGTTAAAGGTTAATGTGCTCGAACTTTGAATCCTCAACTTATACTATGTTTGACAGGAATGCCTGGTTCAGGTAAAACTACTGTTGCAAAGGCTATTGAGCGGATGGGTTTCTATTACATAAGTTTAGGCGATGTTGTTCGAGAGGAGACATTATCAAGGGGTCTTGAGGTAAACGATGGAAATTGTGGTATCGTGATGAAGGATTTACGTGAAAAGTTTGGTCCACAGGCTGTGGCACAGCTTTCCCTAAAAAATTTTCCAAGAGACAAGCGCCTAATTGTCGTTGACGGTATAAGGAGTGTTCACGAGGTTCAAGTTTACCGGAGTATTGGAAAAACTAGGCTTCTTGCCATACACGCTTCTCCTGAAAGGCGTTACCATTTTCTTGTATCAAGGGGGAGAAAAGACGCTCCCGTTTCTAGAGAAGATTTTGATTTAAGAGATAGGAGGGAGCTTGAAGTAGGTTTAGGTGATGCTATAGCATTATCTGATGAAATAATTTCAAACAATTCAACATTGAATGCGCTAATTAAGAAGGTTAAGGTTCAGGTTAGAATTTGGCTTAAAGAGGATGTTTGAAATGAGGCGAATACCTTCTCTTGATACAAGTGTTAGGGTTAAAGTTTATGCTACTGTTGAACCTTCTGAGGACCCTAAAAAGGTTGAGCTTGCTATAAAGAATGTTGTAGGCCATGTTGAGCCAAAGAATATTATGGTTGAAGAAGATTTCATACTATACGAGTTCGATGATGAGAAGGCCTTGTACTTTATCTATAGCAAGATTAGGGATAGGCAGGTTGTTTCCGCAGTAAAGAGGCTTCTTCTATCAAATAAGGTTGGCTCGTCCACAAAACTTATGCTGAATAGGCAGGTTGCATACGTTGGCAATGTCGTCGTCTGCGAGGAGGAGGGTGAATCTCCACTTGGCCCAATTTTTGTTGAAATAGAAAGTCCAAACATTGATAATGTTATAGAATGGCTTGCTGGTGAAGTCTTCTAAAATTGTAAAAGGTAAGATTGGATGAACATTATCTCGCTTTCCATACTCTATCTTTGGCCTAAACCATTCAATTATGTTTTAAAAGAAATTTCTAATAAAATAGATTGTGAGAACGCTCCAGACGCTTGGGATATACTGGATGAGGGTGCATATTCTCTTGCAAAAAGATATAATCTTATACAATATAGGATGTTAAAAGAGTCTGGTGTAAAGTTTACAGTTCACGCTCCATTTCTTGTAACAGACTATCTTAATCCAAACTATACAACTAGAAGGAAATCTATTAATCGACTTAAGTCTTCTATCGAAAATGCTGCACAACTTTCTCCATTAGCCTACGTTTTCCATCCCACAACTATTCCTAAAGGCTATTCTAGGGACACTCTTAAGGTTGAACACTATCATTTCCTAGAAGAAATTATGGACTTCTCTAGATCTCTAGGGTTGACCGTTTACCTAGAAAATCATGTTCCCGGTATGGGGCACATGTTCACTGACCCGGAAGAATTTATCGAATTTTATGAAAGAACTGGGTCGAGTCTGGGTTTAGCGTTCGATGTTGGACACGCGAATATAGGATCTAATGTAAAACGTTTCCTCGACCTTCTAGTTGACAGAATTGGTGCTGTTCACGTGCACGATAATGATGGCGCTTCAGACAGTCATAAGATGATAGGTTCTGGTACAGTGAACTGGAAGTATGTTATATTAAAGCTTAGAACATCAAACTTTAGAGGCCCATATATTATAGAATGTGTTCAACAGCCCCTTACGTCTCTGCAGATTTTAAGGAATCTTTTAAGCTGTAAACCCTAAAACTTTCACCTGAATCAGGATACGGTACCTCTATAACATCAAGGTCTGCTGGGACAATAACATTATCATGATACTTTTTCGCCTCCAAGTATATTACGGTTGGATCATTGTATCTTGCACTCAAGTGTACTAGTGCAAGCATTTTAGCTTTTGCCTCTGAAGCAATTTTTGCAGCGTCCACAGAAGTTGAATGCATGTTCTCTCTAGCCTTAACATTATCCCTTTCAGAGTATGTTGCCTCAAAAACCAGTAGGTCTGAATTCTTAAAGAACTTTGAGAGAGACCTATAGGGTATTGTGTCACCTGAAAATCCTATTATTCTACCAGGCCTCGGCGGCCCTAGAACCATGCTAGGCTCTATAACCCTTCCATTTACAGTAATCTTTTTCCCCTCCTGAAGCATATGCCACAGGGGTCCCTCAGGTATTCCAAGTTCTCTTGCTCTTTCAACATTAAACCTTCCAGGTCTAGAATATTCTCTTAATAGGAAACTGTATCCTCTCATAGAATGTACAGTCCTTTTTGCTAAAATCTCATACTCCTTTTCTCTAACAAAAACACCTTCCCTAACCTCGTTTAATTCAAGCTCATATCCAAGCTCGACCTTCAAATACTTTAGAAAGTTCTTGACAAAACCAACAATACCTCTTGGGCCATAAATTTGAAGCCTTCTACTTCTCTTAAGCATGCTCATTGTCTGCAAAAGTCCTGGCAGCCCACCAACATGGTCTCCGTGAAGATGTGTTATCAGAATCTTCATCTTTTTACAAAATCCTATTTTTGCGACAGCCATTTGACGCTGTGTTCCCTCACCACAGTCTACTAGAATAACCTCATCCTTTCTTAAAACTGCTATCGCTGGAAAGCTTCTATGCGATACTGGTATTGCTGAAGATGTTCCAAGAAATATGACCTTCAAGTTCATAGTATTCATCCAAGAAGCCTAAGATAATTTACTACCACACTAGAGACGTCAACTATACCATACTCGTTTTCTATAGTATTTGATGCTATAATCTTATTAACACCGGCCTCAAACATTTTCTCAACTGCACCGGCTGCAAGAACCGGATGTACGCATACTGCAACAATCCTTTTTACACCAAAACTCTTTAACGCTCTAGCCGCCTTAACAACTGTTCCACCAGAAGAAATCATGTCATCAACAATATAAGCGTCTTTTCCCTCTAGATCAAGCTGTAGTGACTTAACCTTTACCTCTCCAGTAACCTTATCCCTTTCCTTTTCAAAAACATGGTATGGTCTGTTAACAAGTTTAGAAAAGTTTTCAACTCTAGTAGAGCTTCCAAAGTCTGGGGAAACTATTATCGCATCACTTAAGTCCTCGTTCATTTGAACATATTCTGCTATAACCGGTATCGCTGAAACACTAAATGCTGGAAAGGTGAAAAGTCCCAAGCCTTCAACATTATGTATATCAACTGTAAGTAGCCTTCTCACTCCAGCGCTTGCCATAAGATGGCCTACAACCTTTAAGCTTACAACCTCTCCTGAAAGATATTCCCTATGCTGTCTCGAGTAGCCTAGATAGGGGCATATTGCGTAAACGAATCCACCTAATTCAGTAACCTTTTTTGATAGAAAAAGAAGTTGTATAAGATGATGGTCTACTGGAGGATAGAGGGATTGTACGATTAAAACATTTTTTCCCCTAACATCGGAAACGATCCTAAAATAGTTTTCTCCGTCAGGAAACTCTTTAAACTCTACGTCAACCATTTCACACTCCATCTGTCTAGCCATGGACCTTGCAAAGTTTATTGAACTTGGTCCAGCTATTAATGCAAAATTTCTCCCGCTCATAGATACTATTATAAGCATCCAGTACACTAAATAAGCGTTAAGGTATGATAAAAAGGGCGGAAAACTTCGAGAGCCTAGAGAATGGGTTTGTGAAATGTAAGCTCTGTCCAAAAATGTGTGTGCTAAAGGATGGTGAAGAAGGAGCCTGTAGGGTTAGAGTAAACTATAATGGGACACTCTACAGCATGTCCTATGGTATACTGTCCACTCAATCTATTCAGCCAATAGAAAAGGTACTATACCATTTTTATCCTGGAACCAAAACTTTCGCTATATCATCAGTAGGCTGCACATTCAATTGCCTATGGTGCCAAAACTTTGGAATATCACAGGCTAAACAGGCTTCAACAATAACATATGAAATGACGGCACAAGATGTAGTTGACTCTGCAAAAAGGTATGGTGTAAACACAATTTCATTTGTAAATAATGAACCAATAGTATGGTACGAGTTTGTAAAAGATGTTTCAAAAATAGGTAAAGAAAGTGGCATAAAAAACATACTCTTTACCAACGGATATATTACATTGGATGCGTTAAAAGATCTGGTAAAATATGTTGATGCAGTAAACTTGGACATAAAAGGTTTTTCAGAAGAACTATACCAAAAATACTGTAATGGTACACTCGCACCAGTCCTTGATGCTGCAAAATATTTCATAGAAAACAAGGTTCACTTAGAACTAACATATCTAATAGTTCCATTAATAAACGATTCACTTGAAGAGATAGGAAAGTTTGTTGACTGGGTAAGAGACCAACTGAACTCAAGTGTTCCAATACATTTTGCAAGATTCTTTCCAGCCTACAAATTCCAAGATAGGCCGCCCACTCCAGCGGACACTCTTATGGCTGCCGCAAATCTTGCCTACGAACATGGCCTAGAATATGTTTACGTGAAAAATGTTTACTTTGAAGGCTTAGAGGATACACACTGTCCACGTTGTCACATACAGTTGATATCAAGATACAATTTTAACATTTCAAGCGTAAACCTTACTAGTAAAAATGAGTGTCCAAACTGTGGGCTAAAGATACCTATTGTTGGAAAGCCCTCCATTTGAACTAGAAACTCTTTCTTTCTTGACAAAAAATTTTTCTGGCCACTTCATGATAGCAATTAAAAATTAAAATATTCTAAAGACAAATCTATCTTGAACGGGATGACAGATATAATAGAACTGGATGAATCAAGCTTCACAAAATTTGTGAATAGAAGGGAACATTCGCTCATATACTTTTGGGCTCCATGGTGTAATCCATGCAGGCACATGACACCTATTGTAGAGAAAATTTCACAAAAATATAGGGGGTGGATCAGTGTTGGAAAAGTGGATGTAAGTTCGAATCCTGAAATTGCGTCAAAATATTTTATCGCAGCAGTCCCAACATTCATACTATTCAAAGAAGGTAAGATACTAGAAGTTTTAGTAGGAGCGGTGGCTGAAAGAAGATTAGAAAGCATGATAAAAGTTTTCATCACAGAAGAGGATGAGGAGGAATTCAGCATATAGCAAAATTCTACAAAAGTTCATGAATCTGCCTAAAATATTATAGGTCTAGCAAAAACCTTATAACAAATCCATCATCTTTCTCAACAATTTCCATAAGATGGTATGTTACAGCCTTAACTTCAACCTTAGCCCTATGCTTGCCTAAAACAAAACTCTCGCCAGAGTATCTTGCATCAAGTACAAAACCTTCACCATGTCCACTAATTTTAACGTCTATAGAACATGGTAGAAAATCTCCAGAAGTAACCCTTACAAGAACATCCTCAAGAAAATTATAAAGCAAAGAGTAAAGGTCAAAACCTTCAACCCTAACATCCATACTATTTACAGGAGAAATGCTATCCAAATCAACCATAATATCTACAACAGCCAGTCCAGCCTTAGAAAAACATTCCTCCAAACTCCTTCCCTCAACCTCAACATATGCATCAGACACATGCTCCAAAATCCTATAGAATGGGCTCATACAAAATAATAAAAAAGAAAACCATATTTATATTTAAAGCTAAGGCTATGAATGGAAGAAATGCCGGGATGGCAGAGTGGACCAATGCGCAGGCCTTGAGAGCCTGTCACTCCTCAGCGGGTGGCGTGGGTTCAAATCCCACTCCCGGCGCTTCAACTAAAATTGAAACTATTTTCATTATAGAACAAAATTTCCTGCTGAATGTTACCAGATATTTTTTAAATCATAATTTTCTTCCCAAAAAGTACTAATATATGTTCTCTAGTAGGTTAGTGTTCTATAATGGAAGATAAAAAATTGTGCTGGAAAAAGATTATATCCATTCTGATAATAGTTTTGATGACCTTATCCTTTTCTTTTCTTAAGAATGAAATTTTTAACCGATAATATAAGGGTAGCATCTATCGCACTACTATTCAAAAACAGTTCTGGTGCAAAAACAGCATACAATGAAATTATCTCTTTTCTAAGCTATAGAAGAACCTACGACTCTTTCTCATACGTTTGGGTGCACAAATGGGATAATGTGGAAGATATAATTAACCATTTTATCATAGCATTATACAATAATCATCCTTACAAGGTTTCGGGGAGAAAGCCGCATACTTTCATGGCCAATTAAATGACTTCCACTACATAATCTTTTACACAAATAGGCTTCTTATCATGGTTGGTGCTACAGGCTCTAAAGAAAAGACGTTCGAGTTGCAGGAAAGATGGTGTGCAAGTTAATGGACTGGAAGCTAAAATTAATTTATTTTCTCACAAATTATAATAGTCTAAAATTTTTGCGCCTCATATCTTCAATAGCATTTTAAAGGTTTATATAAAAGCTGATTTTTGGTAGCAAATAAGGTGACACAATGTTAGAGGATAAGATTCTTCAAATCGCTGGCATAGAATGGTTCTGGGTTCTCATCGTAATTGTAGCGCTGCTGTTTGGTGCCAACAAGATTCCAGAAATCGCTAGAGCCATAGGTAAAGCTATGGGTGAATTTCAGAGGGGGAAAATGGAGATAGAAAGGGAGATAGAGAAGGCTAAAGCTGAAATGAACAAATCACCTGAAAGGCTTAAGCTTGAAGAGGCTGCAAAGGCTCTTGGAATAGACCCGGCAGGAAAGACTGACGAGCAGTTGAGGGAAGAGATAAAGAAGGCTGCCTAATAATATTCGCAGGAAAATAAAATAGTAATTAAATTCTAGAAATTGTAAATGAATAATGTCTATAATTTTTCTTCCATATTTTTTGTTGCAAAAATTTGTCTAAGTGTCTAGTGAACCTTCTGTTGGAGCATTAAGCTTACATGTTTATGGCCTTAAATTGCTGAAATCCTATTTTACTATCAGTACCGGGCATTTTGCTTCGTCTGCAACTCTATCGCTGACACTTCCTAGGAAAAACTCTTTAACTTTCCCCAGTCCCCTGTGACCTAAAACTATTAAATCAAAGTCCCCCTCTTCAGCGGTCTCAACTATTTTGTCAGCTGGTCTACCCTCCTTAAGGATTATGGAAATCTCTAGGTTCGGCTTAATCTCTTTAGCTCTTTCAAGAGCTTTAGTTAGCATTTTTTCGTGGCCGCTCTTTAATTCTTTATAGAAATCATTTAACATGACAGGATATGTTGGAGGTTCACCTAAGTACATGTACACGGGCATCTGGAAAACATTTAATATTGTGACAGATGCAGAATATTTTTCTGCAAGATCAAGTGCATACATGAGTGCCTTTTCAGCGTGCTCAGACCCGTCTACTGCCACCAAAACTTTTTTAATCAACCTCTTTCGCCAACAATAATGTTCCTGCAATGCTTATATATTTTTTATAACCTAAAATTATAAGGGTAGCGTTTGTTCTAGCACCCTAATGAATCCCAAGTTAATGTAAGAGAAAGTTGACACTCTCCATTTTCTTAGCTAAGGTGAATGTCAACCATTTTTCATAATATTATTAAAGAAAATTGAGAATATGAAAATAATTTTTAGAAGACTCTTATAGAGAATACGAGTGACAGGGTTGCCGTAACATCTGATACAGAGGCAACCATTGGGATAACAAGATTGTCTGGGTCTAGGCCGTGTCTAAAGGTTTGCGTTGCAATAGTTAGTGAAAAAGCTGAAATGAAAATAAAACTTACAAGGTTGGAGGTTACAGCTAAGGACATGAGGTAAAAGAGTGATGAAATATTCCATGACCCACCTAAAATGAAACCGAATATCGAAAAGATTATATGAATTATTAATGCTGCGAATTCAACTGAAAAAAGGTCAGCGAATGTTTCTTTAAATGTCCTAGTTAACGATGAAATATAGCCTAGAGCAAGTTTTGTAGTCTCCATTGAGCCTATAATCGACCCTATGTCACCTAAGGCATCAATTATCGCCGGATAAATAACTAATATAGAAGGCATGTTTTCGATCTCCTTCTTTATACTAGCAAGCCCCATTCCACCTAATATTCCAAAGAAACTTGACAACAGTATACTGGGGACGCCCTCAATAAGAGTTCTCCTAAAAACCCTTTCACGCCTATTCCTTAAAACTAGGTAAACAAAGTAGAGTAACGTTATTATGAGAATAAGAAATATTATGGATAGGTTACCAAAGTATATCATTGAGCCAGCTATCGTGAAATAGCAGAATGTTATAAGTATGTCATCAAGAGTTGACATAACAGGGTATATGAAGATATCTGGGTCAAGGCCTCTTTTGAATACTTTTATTCCAACAAGAGATGTGATAGGTGTTGAAATTAACATTGCAGCCAAGCATGCGAGTGGTGGAACCAATATAAAATAGGGTAAATATTCTAAAGAGATTATGCCAAACATAAAATTTAGAGAAAAGGATACTATTCCAATAGCTAGAGTGTCAAAGAAAGTTAATGAAAGTACAGCTTTAATTAGTAAATAAAATTCTCGAGTGTTATTGAATAGGCTTGGCTTAGCTAGACCAAGATGAAGCATTGTTCCAAGCTTCCCAGAAAGTATTCCACCAATATTACCTCTCACGGTTAAAATTGGTGTAAAAAGTATCAGAATCCACACAGGGTTCCCGAACATGGGATAACATGTTGCTGCAATACTACCGGATAATAGGCCTCCAAGGTCAAAAAATAGTGTTGCAATTGATTGTCTAAAGATGTTTGGTTTAAAAAATTTTGGCAAATATACCAGCCCATGAAATAACTACTCTTCTTCATGCTTATGGGAGGCGATCTTCAAAAATTTTGATGCACCCTCAGCATATCCTCTGAAGATGATAATGTCATTGCATAGGAACTGGAAGGAGTCGGATGGATTATAGAACCATTTTTCACCTCTTTTTACAGCAACAACTCTTATACCAAGGTCGTCTTCGAGACCCAGTTCACCAATAGACTTATTACAAAGGGCTGAATCTTCACTTAAACAAACTTGGGCTATCATTTCATCAGCTTCTTGGAACGCCATTTTGACAACGGGGTGGGCTCTAACACCCTTCTTGACGAGCATAGCCATTCTTGTTGCAGCGTCAGCCAACTCTTCAGCCGCCATAGCAAGCCTAATGGAGCCCAAAACTTCTTCAGGACTAAACTTGTCTTTAGAGTGGAGCACTTCAAGTTCAAATTCAATATGTAATGTATCAACAACATCCTCCATCATTAAAACCTGCTTCGCAATCTCTTCACTGCCACATATGAATGCAGAATAGGCTAAATCAACCATCATTTCAGAAAGGTCCTTTAATTGAGCTAATATGCTTGCAAGATTAGTTTCCTGCATAATCTACCATTCCTCCAAAGAAAAATTTGGTTCAGGAATGGATTTCAGTTCACCCTTAGCAAGCTTATCGAGTTCAGATACACTTACATCGCTTCCCTTAGCAATCAAAATGTCTCCCTCAACTATCCTAAAGTTTCCACTAGGGTTGGTTATAATATCATGGCCTCTCCTAACAGCAATAATCTTAACGCCAATATTTGTTTCAAGAGAAAGTTCGTCAATAGTTTTCTTTAAGAGAATCGAGTTCGAGGCAGCCTTAACCCTGATAAACCTTTCCTGCGTTTTAGCGAATGCGCTTAATATTTCTGGGGGGACAGCTAAACCAAGTAATATTATGTTCGAAATGTTTTTAGCAGCATGTGATATAAAATCTGATATTGCACCCATCTGAAGCACGCCTGAGAGGGCTTCAGCGTCATCGGCGTCCTTGATAACTATGGCTGTGTGCATTAGAAGAGCCAACCTAAGCTCCTTAATTTTCTCATTGAGTTCAATAACCTCTTCAGCTAAATCCTTATCATTAAAGATTATAGAAGAGTATGCTAGGTCAACCATTAATGTTGTTGTATCATGCATCTCCTTCAAAATTTCTCTGACAGAAATTGGTTTATATCTAATACCTTCGGCCATGTAAAACTCCTCCTAAGACAAAGGGTAAAGTTCTATTTAAATATATAAATTGCTGGAGAAAAGGTTAAGAAAAGCAAATTTGTTACCCTGTTGAGGGTATATGAGTTTAAAAAGTAAGTTGAGAGAGAAAAAGCCGAATTTTGGAACATGGATAACAATAGCTCATCCTGAAGTTGTTGAGATTGCTTCAACAGTGCAATTCGATTGGCTAATGTTTGACATGGAACATTCTCCACTAGACATACAGACCCTAGAAATAATGCTTCCTGGACTAAATGGGTCAGAAATAGCACCGCTAGCGAGGGTGCCGTGGAACGATTTTGTTACAATAAAAAGGGTTCTGGACTTGGGATTTGATGGAATACTTGTTCCCTGGGTGAACAGTAAGGAGGAGGCGAAAAGGGTTGTGGAAGCATGCCAGTATCCTCCAGTAGGAATTAGGGGAACAGGGCCCAGAAGATGTATAAGGTATGGTGCAAAAGACATACTTGAATATTATAACAAGTTTGAGAAAGAAAGGCTTGTGATAGCAATACAGGTTGAGACACAGAAGGCTTTAGACAACCTAACAGAGATACTTTCAGTTGAAGGAATAGATGTAGCATTTATTGGACCAAATGACCTTTCAGCATCACTAGGAATATTTAGGCAATTCAACCATCCAAAGTTTACTGAAGCATTAAAGAAGGTTGTAAAAGCCTGCGAAGAGACTGGGAAAGTTGCTGGAATAATGACATCAGGCTCAGAAGACGCTAAAAAGAGACTTGAAGAAGGTTTTAAGTTCATAGCCCTAGCACACGATTTCTCGAACTTGAGAAGAGCTTTCTTAAATGAGCTAAACAGTGTGAAAAGCTTCTTAGAGAAAGGAAGATGAAAATTTTGTTACTAACATGTTCCCTTTCTTTAATGTAAAGAAAAATCAAGTATATTAGTGCTCATAAACAGCTTTAGGAAACCCCTTTGTCTCAAACTGGATGGTCACGTGATCGATTCCAAAATCTTTTCGCATAACATCTATGAGCCTAGAAAGTAAACTTTTTTGATCAACATCATCGCCTACAACAACATGGGCACTAAGAATACACATTCTGTCAGGCGTAACACACCAAACATGAAGGTCGTGAACACCTTCTACACCCTTTTCGCTCAAAATCTTTTCTTCAACAGCCTTCAAATCAATGTGTGAGGGTACACCCTCAAGTAGAACATTCAATGAATCCATTATAAGTTTACCAGAACTGTATAATATAAGTAGGCCAATAACAATACTAATTATTGAGTCAACTAAAAACCAGCCCGTAAAATATATTATTAAGGCAGCAGCTATAGCTCCAATAGAACCAAAAATGTCCGCGACAACATGGAGAAAAGCACCCCTAACATTCAAGCCCCTCCCCCCAGACCTGTAAAGTATATGGGCTGAGAAAAGGTTCACCAGAAGTCCGAAGGAGGCTACTGCAAGCATACCTAAGCCTTCAACATGAACAGGATTCTCAAATCTCAAAAAGGCTCCATAAAATATGAAGATTACGATGATACATAAAAATATGCCGTTCAAAAAAGCTGCTATAACTTCAGAACGATAGTAGCCGAAGGTCTTCCTATCATTAAGCGGCCGTCTGGCAATCCAAGAAGCAAATAGAGCAAAAAGGAGGGCGAGAACATCATTTAGCATATGCCCTGCGTCACTTATTAACGCAAGACTATTAGATAAAAGGCCTCCAATAAGTTCTACAAAAAAGTAGGCTAAAGTTATGATAAAAGCAAGCTTTAAAGCAGTAATGTTCTCAGATGCATGAGCCTCGTCCATTTAGACACCTACTATTAATATGTTGAGATTTAATGAAATTATATAAGATTTTCTAGTAGATGATGCCTTCAAGCAATTATAACAGTGTAATATAATGGATGAAATTATTTAATTTTTTGAATATAAAAATTAAAATTTATATAAAGGTTTTTTTAGGGGGTGTTAATGGAGGTGACTCAAAGATGCCTTGGAGTGACATTGATAGGATTGAGGAAGAGCTTGGACTAGTGCCTCGTATAGATGAAAAGAAAAGGAAGAAAAGACTATTCCTGTTCTAAAAACTCTATTTTAAAAATAGGACAATTTTAAAAGCAACCCCTTAAATTTTTTATTTAGAGTAAACTATATAATTTCATGGCCTCTTGTTTCATAAATTTGTGCCAATAATTTCTCGTATTCTGGATTAATTTTGCCATACTTTGCCTGAATTAGGGTTCTGAGTCTCTGCCAATCATCTAATATTTTAGGCCAAAACTCGCTATTCATATTTTTTATTACGTATTCTTTTAATGGCTTCTCACGTTTAATCCTTTTTTCAGGCCAGTTTATTGTAATAAGCCCTGCTCTACGTAGATGCTGTAGTTTCTGATAAAGTTGTTCTAGTTCGACATGATGGTTCATTACAGTTTCTAGGTCCTCGATAAGAGAGTCTATTGTAATCTCGTCTTCATATCTTAGGCATATTGTTGCTATAATATTCTGCACGAGTCTTATTGATTTGCTTAAATAAATGCCTATCCTCTTTGGTGGAATAAGTGCCTGTTCTAGTATGTACGAATATCTTTTATAAAACCATCTTTTTACAACTTCAACCAGTGTAATGTATGTGCCTATAAGGGTTAGAAGTACTATGTAGAAGACTATCGGGACTTCAGTGAAATTGAAGACAGCACCCAATGGTGTTATTGGTAAGAATAGTGCAAACAAAACTATTGCTATACTACTTAATATTAGAATCTTGCTTGGCCTACTCTTATAGAAGGGGGACTTACTTGTCCTAATCGAAAACACTACTAATGTTTGAGTAGACAATGATTCAATAAACCATGCAGTCTGGAACAGGCTTTCATTCGCCTTAAACACGAATAGCATTATAAAGAATGTTAGAAAGTCGAAAATTGAGCTTATCGGCCCAAATATTATCATAAATTTTCTAATGAATGAAATGTTAAGCCTCTTCGGCTTTTCTATATACTCTTGGTCTACATTATCAGCTGGTATAACTGACTGTGCAAGATCATATAATAAGTTGTTCAATAGTATTTGAATGGGCAGCATTGGTAGAAATGGTAAGAAGAGTGATGCGCCCGCCACACTGAACATGTTTCCAAAATTGGAGCTTGTCCCCATCATAATATACTTCATTGTGTTACCGAACGCCTTTCTACCTTCTAAAACACCATCATGGAGTATTGTGAGGTCATTTTTTAAGAGTATTATGTCCGCAGCCTCTTTTGCAACATCAACTGCATTATCTACTGAAAGACCGACATCAGCGCTTCTTATTGATGGCGCATCATTAATACCGTCGCCTAGAAAGCCTACAACATGCCCATTATTTTTTAGTGCATTAATTATTCTATTTTTTTGGGCTGGTGTTAATCTGCAGAAGACGTTTGCTTCTTCAACAACTCTTGCTAGGGCGTCATCGTTCAATTGCGCGATCTCGTTTCCAAGGACTATTCCTTTGATTTCGAAACCTATACGCTCGCAAACTTTTCTTGTTACCAGTTCATTGTCTCCTGTAAGAATTTTTACTTCAACACCTGCATCACTTAAGAGTTTAAGTGAAGTGCTTGCAGTTTCTTTTGGAGGGTCAAGAAATGCTACAAAACCCAAGAACACCATACCGTTTTCGTCGCTAACTGTATACGCTGGCTTATATTCTAGAAGCTTATATGATACACCTAGAATCCTGAAACCTTCTGAACTTAATTCAATATACTTTTGCTGAATTTTAAGTAAAAGTTCCTCACTTAACTCAGAGACTGAACCCTTAACTTCAATTTTGGAGCAGATTTTAAAGATTTCTTCAGGGGCTCCTTTGGTGATCATAAGCCTTTGCTCTCCCTTTTCAACCACTACTGAAAGACGTTTTCGAACAAAATCGAATGGCACCTCATCAACCTTCCTATAATCTTTGACGTCAATTTCTCGATATCTGAGTATCGCGTCATCTAATGGGCTTCTTAATCCAGTTTGATGATAGCTGTTTAAATAAGAAAATAATAGTACCTTCTCGTCCTCGTTACCGTATCCGTCCACGTGAAGCAAAAGCTTTATCCTGTTTTCGGTTAAAGTACCTGTTTTGTCAGTGCACAATATGTCCATGTTACCGAAATTCTGTATAGACGCTAAACGTTTCACAATAACGCCTTTCTTTGACATTGAGACAGCACCCTTAGAAAGGTTAATGGAAACGATCATGGGCAAAAGTTCAGGAGTTAATCCAACAGCTAAAGCTACAGCAAAAAGAAGCGAGTCCAAGATATTACGCATATAGAGGGCGTTCACGAAGAACACAAATATTACAAGTAAGAATGTTACCTGCATTATAAGGTATCCGAAACGCTGTATTCCCCTCTGAAATTCTGTTTCCACTTCTCTTGTAACAAGACTTTTTGCAATCTTCCCATATTCTGTATAACTTCCTGTTTTAACCACTAATGCCGTTGCAGTTCCGCTTACAACAGAGGTGCCCATGAAAAGGTAATTTGTCCACTCCATGATTGGAGCGTCAGCTGACTTTAATGGCTCAGGAGTTTTTTCAACTGGGACAGATTCTCCTGTTAACGCTGACTGGTCTACAAACAGGTCTTTTGCATTTATGACTCTAGCATCAGCTGGAACAATATCGCCTGCTGAAAGAAATATTATGTCACCTGGAACTATTTCCGAAAACGCTATCTCTCGTTTAACACCATCCCTGAGTACAGTGGCTGTTGATGCAACCCTCTTCTTCAACATTTCAGCAGCATTTTCAGCCTTATGTTCTTGATAGAAGTCTAGGATTGTGCTGAAAAGTATTATAGAAAATATTATAAGTGCATTTGATAGCTCACCATAGAAGCCTGAGATTAGGCCTGCGACTAAAAGTATTATCACGAGAGGGTTTTTGAAATGGTAAAGGAAATCAAGTATAGCGGTTCTCTTCTTTTTTCTAGCAATCTCATTATAGCCGAAAACGTTCAGGCGCCTCTCGACTTCATCGGAAGAGAGGCCGGATAATGATGTTCTTAAACGTGATAAAAGTTCATCTTGGGATAAGGTTAGAATTTCAGCCGTGTTTGGGATAGTCAAGCCTAAAACATTTTGAGCCTCCATAATTTCACCTTAAAATTCTTGTATGTTGCTTGAATAGCATCAGCGTCTAACCATAGCCTATTAAGGCTTTCTTATTAAGTTTAAAATTCCCCGCTTATTCACGTTACAGTGGCATTCTTTCATTACATGAAATTTCGACAAGAAAGCCTTGAACTTTGTTCTGGGATTAATTGACGATAGCTAAATATACTGTATGTAAGCTATGATTGTTATAGAAGCAGAAAATTCTCTAAGACTGTCCAACAAATATTGTAAGTATCAACTCTAAGAGTCAAATTTTCTTTAAAGTTCTTGGGCAGATAATGCTATTGTATAGTATCATTAGGCTCATAATAGTGGCTTAATTTAATCATCTAAACTTTATCCAGCTTGAAAGGTTTACAATTTTTTAAACAAAAATTTTGATTCTAAGTTTATAACCTAAAATTATTTACCTTAACCTCATGTGGTGTATTATAGTTCATGGCGGAGCTGGCTCATGGACTGATGTGGGTAAGTTTGAGGCTGTAAAGGACGTGATATTAGAAAGTTTGAATACTGGTTCATCAATTTTGAATGCTGGAGGTTCAGCATTGGATGCGGTTGTAGAATCTGTTATGGTTCTTGAGGACAGCGGTGTCTTAAATGCAGGAATAGGATCTTATCCAAATCTTGCTGGTGAAGTTGAAATGGATGCTGCTGTAATGGATGGTAAAAGTTTGAGGGCTGGAGCTGTTGGATGCATTAGGAATGTTAAAAACCCTGTTCTTGCAGCAAAACTTGTTATGGAAAAGACAGACCATGTGCTATTGGTAGGCGAATGGGCTTCAAAATATGCCCTCTTATCTGGTTTACAGAAACTAAATTTTGATAGAAGTGCCAAAACTCTTTTATATAATGAGTTGATTGAAAAGTTCAGTAAGGGGGATACTAGATATAGATCTAATCTAGCCTTATACAAACAGTATCCTCATCTATTTCATGAAACTGTCGGCGCTGTCGCCTTAGACAGTAGAGGGAATCTTGCATCAGCCACTTCAACTGGAGGCCTTGCTTTAAAACTTCCTGGTAGAGTCGGCGACTCTCCCTTGATTGGGGCTGGAACCTACGCTGACAAAAATATTGCTATATCCTCAACCGGTGTCGGCGAATACATTATACTTTTAGGTTTGGGTGCACGTGCTTCAGTTTATGCTGAAAACGGGTTTACAGCTAAAGAGGTTGCTGAAAGGCTTGTCCAACTTTTAACTTTAAATTTTGGAGAAAATAGTGGTGGACTTATCGCTCTAGACAAGAATGGTTCAATAGGAATATCATATAATACTCATGGAATGGCTAGAGGCTACTTTTCTTCAGAAATGAATGAACCCATTGTTAAGGTTCCATAATTATCAAATTCGATGAGGGAACTTTTATTTAGCCTTCTCCTCAAATGATAGCTTATGAAGGTTGCTGTCCTATTTTCTGGAGGCAAAGATTCATGTCTAGCACTACAGAAGAGTATGTTATCAAACGAGGTTTCATGTTTGGTTACCGTTTTCTCAGAAAATAGGGAAAGCTACATGTTTCATGTACCGAATATTGAGTTGACATCCTTGCAGGCTGAAGCATTAAATCTTCCACAAATAAAATGCTATACTATGGGTGTAAAGGAGAAGGAAGTTGAAGATCTTAAGGAGGCTTTGAAAGCCTGTAAAATAGAGTATGGTATAGAGGGTGTTGTTTCAGGAGCTATACGTTCAAACTATCAGGTTCAACGAATCAAAAAAGTTTGTGACGAACTTGGTTTATATTCTATAAACCCACTTTGGTTAAAAGATGAAGTAGAAATTTTAAAAGAGGTCCTCTTTAACAAGTATACTGTTATAGTTTCAGGTGTTTTCGCATATCCTCTTGGTGAAAATATTTTGGGAAAGGTTATAGATGAAGAGCTTGTAAATCTTCTGGTTAGCTATGGAAAAAGGTATGGCCTGAATCCTGCTGGAGAAGGCGGTGAAATTGAGACAACAGTATTGAATGCACCCTTCTTTTCTAAAAAGATTGAAATAGTTGACTATGAAATAGAATATAGTCAATATTCTGGAGTTTTCAAGGTAAAACGTGCAAGACTCGTTGAAAAGATATAAAAAGATTAACTTATAGAATAGAATGTTCTAAAATTTTTGGGAGACATTTTATCCCGTTCCAACAAGCTTTACTCCAGCTATTGTTGAAACCTCCAATGTTATTGCTCTCAAATCATCTTTCTCCAAGTTTTTAACATGTGTTTTACCAGACAACTGTGTAAGCATTTTAAGCTCTTCGATAACAGTTGTTAAATAGTTTTCAACCCTTTCCACAGCCTCTTCAACCTTCAACCTTCTTCTAAGAACCGGATCCTGTGTCGCTATACCCTTAGGACATTTTCCAGTACTACAGAGGCCGCAAACCTTGCATCCCATGGCCACAAGTATCGGTGTAGCCATCGCTACAGCATCTGCTCCAAGTGCAAGTGCTTTAGCGATGTCAGCTCCACTTCTTATACCCCCTGATATTACAAGGTTAACTTCATCCCTTAATCCTATCTCCTTTAATGCCCTATCAGCCTCCACTAGTGCAGGTAAAGTAGGTAAGCCTGCATGCTCAAGTATTATATCCGGTGCAGCTCCAGTACCACCCTGTTTTCCGTCTACAACGATTATGTCTGCACCAGCCTTTGCTGCAATCTTAACATCATCATAGACTCTTCCAGCAGAATATTTTACAATAATAGGGATTCTCCAGTCCGTGATTTCTCTCAACTGTTCTATCTTCATTTTCAAATCTTCTGGTCCAACAATGTCCAAGTGTCTTGCTGGGCTCACAGCGTCAGTGCCGACAGGTATTCCTCTCACAGCCGCTATTTCTGCCGTAACCTTTTCGCCCATTAGCAGCCCACCTTGTCCAGCCTTAGCTCCCTGCCCAATTTTTATCTCAATAGCGTCAGCATTCTGCAAATTTTTCGCATTTATTCCAAATCTTCCTGAAGCATATTGTGCTATTAAAATTGAAGCGTTTTCTCTTTCTTCTGGAATTATTCCTCCTTCACCAGTATTTACTGCTATCCCAACCTTTGTTGCAGCTTTTGCTATTGCAATCTTCGCCTCCCTACTTATTGCACCGAAGGACATTGCTCCAACTATAATTGGCGCCTTAAGCCTTAAAGGGTTTTCAGCATACCTTTTTCCTAGAATAACTTCTGTTTCACAAGGTTCCCTATAGTGGTCTATCGGCGGTCTTGAAGTCTGTGCACACAATATTATGAGGTCGTCGAAGCTTGGAAAGTTTCTCCAGGCGCTTGTGCCTCTAACTATAGGCTTCCCAATTAAAGCTTTAGCCTGTATCTCTCTTATAATATTATTTTTCCATGAAAGGCCTGTATCTTCTGTTATCGGGTAAATTTTTATCGCCTTCGATGGACAATATTCGATGCATGTTTCACATCCTACACAGTCTAGCTCATTTAATGGTGTAATGTAGTCTTCTCCAACCCTTTTAAAAACCTCCTGTGGGCAGACTCTAACACATGTGCCGCAAACTTTGCAAAGTTTATGGTCTAAGATTATCTGGTACCTTGTTCTAGTTTTGTTAACATTTTCTTTAATAGCATTTTTTGGACTATAAAAAGGTCTTCTGTTCTCCGGTAAAATTTTTCTTACCCGCCCACCATATTTTGGTAGTCCATTTTCTTCTAAAATACTGTTTACGTGAATGATTTCCTCTTCCGTGGCATCGTATACTGTAGCATTTTTTCCAAGGCTCGGCTCCGGTCCTGTAAAAAATATTTTTCCACCTATAATAGACTCTCCTGTGTACTCGCCAGTTTTTCCAAACACTATTATTTCTCCACCCATCATGTAAAGTCCACTCATTATACCAGTGTTTCCTAAAACGATTATTGTACCATTTTTCATTAGCGCACCTATCCTGTCTCCACAGTCTCCTTTCACTATAATCTTTCCACCATAGATTCCTTGTCCAACACCGTTTCCAGCATCTCCTTCAACAATAACCTTTCCCCCCGTCATATTATCTCCAGTAAACCATCCACTATTGCCTTCAAC
The DNA here is from genome assembly GCA_049969935.1 of Nitrososphaeria archaeon. Taxonomy (GTDB): domain Archaea; phylum Thermoproteota; class Nitrososphaeria; order JACIWG01; family JACIWG01; genus JACIWG01. The sequence continues at coordinate 14,318 of JBMFNX010000010.1, read as the reverse complement.
TATAATATTTGGCCCGTCTATCATTGTTCCAAGAAAGTATCCGACTGACCCCCTAACTTCTATCTCAACCCTTTTGGTTAATCCTGCTGCAACATGATGTTTTCCGTTTGGATTTTCTAAGATAATCTTTTCAAAAACGTTTGATAGCCTCTTGAGTTCAAGGTTTAGTTCTCTCACACTATATTTTTCTGCATCAACTACCTTCAGTTTCTCCTCCAGCATACGACTTCACCTGGCCTAAGCCCTCTTATCCTTCCACTGTCTCCAAATATTCTCAGTGCACTTTCTTCTGAAGCCGCTGCCCTAATTTTTTCACCCTCAAATACTAGTAGTGGTCTTAGTCCAAGTTTGTCTCTTACCATTCCAATAGAATCTGATGTCGAAATTATGTAAGAGAATGGTCCATCTAGTTCTTTAACTGAGTTTTTCAATATCTCCTCTAAACTGTATCCCTTGTTCATCATTTCTACAACATAGTGTACAATCAGTTCCGAATCGTTTTCTGTTTCAAACGAAACTCCTGCACGTTCAAGTTTTTCTCTTATCTTCCAATAGTTTGTGATCTGCCCATTGTGTACTAGTGCTATATCAGGATATTTAAGTGACTGGAAGGGGTGTGCGTGAAAGATGTCGACTCCACTTTCTGTTGAAAACCTTACATGTCCAAGCCCATGTGTTCCAATCATTTCAGAAACCTTGAAATTTTTTTCTAATTCCTCAGCAAGCCCTATATCCTTTATTATCTCCATCTTCTTTCCTATACTTATCACCTTAGCTAATCCTGTCGCATTAATTCTTTCAACAACATCACCTAACCTTTCCTCATAAACTCTCACAATATACTTGTCGAAGCCGAAGCCTCTTAACGTGTTTATTTTTATACTTCTAATGTCTGCACCTGCTGACGCTAATGCTGTTGAAACCTTGCTCAGCGCTCCTACAACATCTTTTGTAAAAATTTTGATAATATACTCGTCCTCTTGAACACCTTCTCTTCCGTAAACGGCGACGCCGGCGGAATCTTTGCCCCTATGCTGCAGGTTCTCCATCATCATGATCAAATTTTTTCCAACAGGCCCTTCTTCTTCAAGAAATATGCATGCTATACCACAGATTTTACCTTCACCTCATAATCTTCTTATATACCTTTCAATCTCCCATTCTGTAACCTGTGTCCTGTAAATGTCCCATTCCTTCCTCTTTATATGCAAGTAGTTGTTGAATAGTGTTTCACCCAAAGCCTCTTTCATGAACTCACTGTCTTGCATAAGATCTAATGCCTCTTTAAGAGATTCAGGCAAAGACACAATGTTTCTCGCCCTCCTTTCCTCATAGCTTAGCTTGTAAACGTTAAGTTCCGTCGGCTCACCTGGGTCAATCTTCCTCTTTATACCCTCGAGCCCGGCTAAGCATAATACTGCAAACTGTAGATACGGGTTTCCAGCTGGGTCAGGGCATCTTATCTCACATCTTGCAGCATTTTTTCTTCCACCAAAGTTTGGCACCCTTATAAGCGGAGACCTGTTTTTGAAGGCCCATGCAACGTACACTGGAGCCTCATATCCTGGAACAAGCCTCTTGTAAGAGTTAGGCCATGATGCTAGAACCGCACACATTTCTCTTCCAAAATAAAGTTGTCCTCCTATAAAATATTTTGCAGTCTCGGATAGAAAATTTGATGAAGGATCGTCTGAGTAGAAGAGGTTTTCTGTCCTATCTAGGTTCCACATGCTCTGGTGTACATGCATTCCTGAACCGTTCACTCCATAAAATGGTTTAGGCATGTATGTTGCAAGGTAACCATTTTTTGCTGCAACAATTTTTGTAACCATCTTCATTGTTATCGTCCTATCAGCTGTCTCCAAAGCTTCATCAAACTTGAAATCTATCTCATTCTGTCCCAATGCTACTTCATGATGTGCTATTTCTATCTCTATTCCGAAACATTCTGCCATGTCCGCTATTTCCCTCCTTATCCAGTCCGTTAGGTCTCCTGGATGGTAGTCGAAATATCCTGCCATGTCTATCGGCTTTGGAACTTTACCATCCTCACTTTCTTTTAGTAGAAAGAATTCTAATTCTGGTGCACAAACAAACTTCATTCCAGCATCCTCGCACTTTTTTAGTGCTCTTTCTAGAACATATCTTGGGTCTCCCTCAAATCTTCTATCTTCAGGAGTGTAGACGTCACATATCATTCTACCTGAAGCCTTCTCATGAGGTCTCCATGGTATTTCAGCGAATGTTGAGGGATCGGGATAGAGTACCATATCAGATTCTTCGATAGGTCTAAATCCTGTAATAGATGATCCATCGAAAGACTGCCCATTCTCTAGTATGCTTTCTATATTTTTAGAGTGTACAGAAAGGCTTTTAAGAATCCCGTTTACGTCAGTGAACTGTAGTTTGATAAATTTGATGTTTTTGCCTCTTATTTCTTGCACAACTTTTGTAACATTTTCTTTCCACACGGCGTCTTTAAAGTGACGCATTCTACTCGCCACTATATGGGCTAATACCTCCAATAATATATCTTATAAACTTTTTCCTGCAAACAATTTTATAAATTTTACAAAATTTCAATAAATAATATAAAAAATATACAAAATTAAATTTTTTAAGAAAACTTTGTCCCAACAATATTTTCCTCCTTTTTATATAAACTTTTACATCTTTATTGTCGCAATATGCCAAAAAAATTATAATTAACATAACATTATAAAGTAGTTTGCTATCCAATTTTTATTAGAAAGTTTTATAGCCAATATCCTGTTGGGGTACTGTTAATGCGTGATAGTAGAGTTAAGAATAACTATTTTACTTTCCCTGACCGCCGCCCTCCAAAGGTTAGGGATAAAGGTGAAATAGACGGGATTCTCAGTCGGGTGCAAGAGCTTCCATATGAGGCTGTTGCGGACATTTGTGGTGCCAAGATTATGCTCAAAACTAACTCCCTACACGTTTACGAATACTGGAACCTGAACTGGTTTCCAGCATCTGATGAAGGCGATGTTGATGGCATAATTTATGATGTTTATGGTGTAGAAGGGTATGAGCCTCTAATATTCTATAATTTTGATAAACGCAGGACACTTATTGTAAATTGTGAATATTATGGTGCAGCTAAGTCTGCTGGCGCCCTAGGTCTTGCAACACACATACTAGAGGGTAGGGGTGGATATGCTATACATGGTGCATGTGTTGCTGTACCAAATTCTTCAGGATATGCTGGCGTTATTATTGTTGCACCCACTGGAACAGGTAAGACTTCACAGTTTCATGAACTCATATACAATATTGGTGGTGCCAAAGTTCATTCTGACGACTACGTTTTCGTTTTCTTTGAACCTAATCCTATTGCCTACGCTACCGAAAATTGGCTTTACATGCGTACAGAGATAGCGATAAACCATCCGACATTCATTAAACTTTTCCATGACCTTCCACTAGAAAATGTTGTCACTGAAAAGAGTAAGTGTGCTCAAATGTCTGATGACCCATTGAAAATGGGTGAATGCTATAAGGCTGTTTTAGATGGTGAAAGGAAATGTGTATTCGACCTTGGATGCGATAGATGCTATTGGTCTTATCCAAATTCTAGGGTAATGTTTCCAAGAGAAAGGTTTCCAATGCTAGTTAAGGATTCAAATGGTGAGCTGGTTGAAAGGGAGAAGGGTAAAGAGAATGTTATAAACAGCTGTGAAGTCAAATACATTCTCTTGCTAACACGTGATGAAGTATCTAAGCCTGTTAGGCTTTTAGAAATAGATGAAGCGATAAAGATTCTTAGGGAGGGAAGGTTTATCATAAGACCTGGTTCAGGTCCGCCTGAAAAGTGGGGCCAATATGGTTTTGAACCATTCTATAACCCATATCCTCCAGAACATAATATGAAGGTTGAAGAAGAATTTTTTAGGTCCCTCTATGAGGCTGGAGTAAAATTTTATCTCTTGAACACTGGCACATACGAGGGTAAAAAGATAACTATACACCAGACTCACATGTACATAAGACATATTGTTGAAGACTAGAACTGTGCTTTCGTGATCCTAGACCTTTCAATTAATATTGCTGGTGTATAAACTGGCACTTCTATCTCCCACCACTTTATCCACTTTCTATCTTTACCGATTGCCTTTATGCTTGAAAGCTGTCTAGGAACACTATCGCTTATTCTAGTACCATTTATAGCATACTTTATGCTACCGTTTTCTATCAGAAATGTGGCGTCCCTTGGTATCGTAGAATATTCTCCGCTCATATAATTTTGGTATCTAGTATACCAATTGTTTGTAACATATATGGCCTTCTTGCATTCTTTTATCATTTCCTCAACACTCATGTCTCCAGCGTTTACAACTATATTCCATGGATGTGGTGCAATTATTCCAGCATTCCCGGTAGTTACCGTATTATACTTTTTTGCTGTCGTAGTATTATGTAGATAGGTTTTCAGTACACCATTTTCTATTATAATATTCTTCTGTGTTGGTACACCTTCATCGTCAAATTTTCTTCCACCAAATCCTCCTTCTACTGTCCCATAATCTTCTACTGTTAAGGTTTCAACAGCAACCTTTTTGCCTAAGCAGTCTTTAAAGAATGATGTTCCACTATCGACTCTGAAGGCTGAAGCTGAAGTTCCTACCATTTGAAAGATGTCGGCTGCGACTGTAGGGCCCAATATTAGGTCATATTCACCTTCACCCCAGTATCCTATATTCTTTGATTCTCTAGCAAAGGTTCCAGCAGCCTTTCCAGCCTCATCTGGATGAAATTTTGAAAGGTATGTGGCACAGGATAGGCCGTGTCCGCTCGAGTTTGTTTCAGAAAAGGCTCTAACATTTGCACTAACATAGCTTACTCTATCATATTCTTCCACTCCTCCAGAAGTCTTTATCTTATAAAATTCAGTGTTTGCTGAAATTGTTCCCGAAACCCTTTTAGCTCCCTCTGAAAGCGCTGCATTTATTGCATTCTCGCAGTAGTCGATTATTCCTTCACTTAATCCCTCTATCTCCTTATCATAATCGTTTTCACCAGAATATTTGAAGACGCCTTTTGGCATGGCTGTTGCCTCTGAACTTTTTTCTACAAACTGCATGCTTGAAAATAGTCTTTCAACAAACTTATCTAATTCCCCATTTTTTACAGAATATGTTACTCCAACAACTCTCTTCCCATCTTTTATCATGTAAAGAAATACTGCCATCTCATCTAATGTGTTCACTACTGTTATAGAATTGTTACTGAACCTAGCCATATTCTCTCTCCCATATGCTGCTATAACTGAGGCATCGTCAACCTTAAGCTCTACAGCTTTTTTGAAAACCCTGTCAACAACATTATCTAGTATCTCGTTCATCTCGTCTTCACCTCCAAGTTTCTGAACCTAAGATGAGGTCCACCCGCCCAAACCGGTACACCCTGCATCGGATCACCTTTACCACATGTTGCAGCCCAGAACTGTGTCTCCTTTCCCCTCGCGTCTAGGCTTGTCCACAGCCTTTCTGTTGTCACTTCTATTACAGGATTTATTAAAGGATACTTTATTTCCCCATTTTCTATAAGATATGCCTCGTGTCCAACATATCTCTGATTCCATCTTATGTCATCAATATTCCATTCCATGAAAGAGTTCACGAATATTCCTCTCTTAACATCCTTAATCATCTCCTCAAAAGTGTAGTCGCCGGGCTCAACATACGTGTTCGCCATCCTAATAATGGGTTCCCTATCAAACTTGTTTGCTCTTGCAGAACCATTGCTTTTTGTCTTAAAATCTCTAGCTGTCGCCCTATTATGTAGAAGTTCGTTTACGACACCGTTTACAACAAGTTTTCTTTTTCTTGCAGCCACACCCTCATCATCGTATAAGTAGAAGCCATATGAGCCGGGAATGGTTGGGTCATCAGAAATGTTTGCTTCCATACTACCAATCTTTCTCCCAAGATCACCGGCCTTAAGATATGATTCTCCAGCCTGAGCTCCCTCTCTACCTAATATCCTATCAGCTTCAAAAGGATGCCCAATTGACTCGTGAACCATAATACCTGTAACCTCTGGACCTGTTATAATATCATATAGGCCTGCTTCAGCTTTTTTACCCTTTTCTAAAACCTCTTTTATAACCTTAACTTGACATTTTAAACTATCGAATATTCTAAGATTTGAAATCAGTTCCCATCCCCCACTTCCACCAAACTCAATAGTCTTTTGTACACTTCTTCCATTCTTTAATCCAGTAAGAAATCCTCCAACGTACAATCTTGGAACATATCCCTCAACATATGTTCCCTGAGAATTTGTGAACAGCTTCTTTTCCAAAGAAATTTCTAGCTCTAAAAATCTCATCGGAATATAATCTTTTTCCTCCAAAATTATTTCATCCATTTCTTTTAAAACTTTAATCATTTCATCAAAACTTTTGTCCAAAAGTCTCTCCTTTTCTACAGCCGACCACTTCTTCTTAACTCTCCTCTCCCTGCTAAACCTAATCCTGTTACTTGTCAAGTCTGACGCGGACCTCGCCTTCCTCATCATTTCTTCAGCAATCTTCTTCGCATTATCTCTATCAACAATGTTTGTTGCCGAAAAGACTAAGGTTCCATCAAAAATTGCCCTAACACCAAGTCCATAAGATGATGTTATAATGGCAGGCTCCTGCTGACCATTCTTTAATACACATCCTACTTCTTCCCTTGAATGTAGTCTAGCTTCCACGTATTCTGCTCCATTTTCCTCAAGTTCTTTAACGATATAAAAGGGTACTTCTGAATCAAATTTTTCTTTACTCACAACAGCCCAATGGAAGAAATTTTATATTAATTTTTCTCAAAAACTATAATAATGGTTATTGCTAAAAGATTTGATTTGAATTGTCTAAAGCGTTCTTTACACCTTATGGTGGAGTTAATAGGATTGGCGGAAACGTTTTCCTAATAGAAGATTCTAACTCAAAAGTATTCTTAGATTTTGGACTTGATTTCGAAAAATATCGCTTATACTTTGATTTTCCCCTAAATCTTCCGAAGACAACGTCGGAATTGATAATAACAGGTGTACTGCCAAAAATATGTTCACATGAGGGAAAACAGTTTTTCCAATACTGTGAAGTAGAGAAAAGAGAAGAGAAGCGTTGTAAAGGATGGAATGTTATTGAAACCCCTCCAGATGAAGACTTTTCTGTCATAATATCTCATGCTCACCTTGATCATGTAGCCAACTCCATCTTCCTCCCATCATCTGTTCCAATATGGCTTTCAACATTCTCGAAGCTTTCGTTCCTAACAAGATACCTTATAAAAGGGGGTAGCACAATATATGATAAACTTGCGCTCTCGACAAAGATTAAGGAAAAGGGATACAGTATAGAAAGATTGGAACCTGAATTTTTTAGAAACAACTACAAAATTTTTAGAAATAATGTACCTTTTAAGATACAGGATATTTTGGTTGAACCTTATGCTGTTGACCATTCTATACCAGGTGCCTTCGGCTTCCTTCTTAGAACAAAAGATTCCTCAATCGCGTATACTGGAGACTTCAGAATGCATGGTGTCACAGAATTTTTTTCCAAAAAATTTTTCGAAAAACTTTCTAAAGAAAGGGTGGACTATTTTATCTGTGAAGGCACAAACTTGGGCCTAAATCAGGTAAGAGACGAAAGGGAGGTTGAGTCTTCAATAGAACAGGTTTTAAAAAAATTTTTTGAACATGATGGTGAACATGCTATCATAATCTTATCTCAAACAAATATAGACCGGATTAGTAAAATGTATGGTATTGCTAGAAAGATGGGCCTAAACTTCTACGTTTCCGACGAAATTTTCCTATTAATTTACTACATTTTGTCAGGAGAACTTAAGGAGAGGATAATTTCTCCCTTACCTGCAATAGTTAAGGATCCTATTCTAGACAAAAAGGCAAGAGAATGTTGGCCCGGTTCAAATGAAGTAAAATCTTATGGTGTTCTTGCAGGAAATGATAGGGAACTTATAATGTTAGCTGAAAAACAGTCCTTGAATTGGGTTAACGAAAACGATTTTTCTAAAATTCCACAGAAATCAATGATACTCTTGCACAGTTTACCGTCAATGCTGCAAAGAAGATTTTCGAAGAACAGCCTAATTATAGTAAGCACCACCGAACATGAAAATGAAGAAGCCCTATATGATCTAGAAAGGTTCATAAACCAGGCGATGCTCGTGGGAATCCCATTAGTGAGAGCACATTCTTCAGGTCACGCAAGCGTGATAGAATTGATTGAAGTAATAAAAACTGTTAAGCCAAGAAATTTGATTCCAGTACACACACAGCATCAAGTCTTCTTTAAATCATATTTTGAAAAATTATGTGGCGTAAATATAATTGTACCAAAGGAGGGTCAGCCTATCACATTATAAAGAATATATAATATTGTTTTCAATCCAATTAAGGTAGAATGGTGTTGCCCTCTATAAGTGATCCAAACTTTATATATGCTCTCACTTCACTTGCAGTAGCATTCGCTCTACTAGGATTACTTATACTACTTTATGAAACAAAATTTAAGTTTAAAACTTAAAGGGATGCAACCTTCTCCCTTAAAATCTCCTTCTTTTTCCTAACATACCATACTTCAGCTTCGGCACCGAAGGCTTTAGCCCATGCAATCAACTCTTCCCTTTCCTTCCTATCAATTTTCGCCTTACCACTTTTAACTTGAATCAAAAATGTTTTACCATCCTTTCCAGCAAATATGTCAACAGGCCCATGTGACATTGCACTCCTACTACATAACCATCCATCTTTTCTCAGAATTTCCATCACCTTATACTCTTTAGCTCTACCCCTATAGTATGGTGTTGAAACCAATTTTTTATCCCCTTATATTATAGGAGATAATGCTTTTTAAACTAAAATTTTGTAAAGAAAACGGTGTAGAAAATGGAAGAGAAATTCGTGTTCACTGAGCCTGTAAAATTGAACTTTATTGCAACAAAAGAAGGTTTCATTGTCTTTAAGGACGGTGACATAGCTTCCGGGGTTAAAGTAGAAACACAATTTCTAACTGTTGCGTTGGAAACAGTTTCTGGAAAAAGTGTGGCTGTCGCAAACCTTAACCTTTCACCTAACTCATCATTAGTTGTTCTTGACGCGAAGGCGCTTACAATATCTTCCTCACATGATTCAGCAATAGTTTTCATAGAATATTACTCAAAAGAAGATCTGGAAACTTCAAATATTGTGTGAGAATGTTTTTCTAAGGTTCGCGCATGTTTTCCAGCTTTTCCAGCATTTCTAACTCCTTAAGCAATTTAATCCTCTTCTTTTCAAGCTTCTTTAACTTAACCTTTAACATGGTCTTCTTCAACCTTATATCCTCTATATCATATAATTCTTGTTCAAGTTTAGGATTAATGATATAGAATTCTAGGCCCATTATTTCGTCATCGAAGAAAAAGTTTGGTATAACCTTGTACCTTAAATAGTAAACCTTCTTAGGTCTTCCCTCACTCCTTTCCCTAACATTCTTTGCTTCAATAATCTTTGCCCTTTCAAGTACATCTAAATGTTTTAAAACGGCTGGAACGCTAATTTTAAGCTCTTCAGCAATCTCTTCGATTGATAGTGGTCTCTCCTTAAGCATGTCTAGAATCTTGAACCTATTCAATGTTCCAATCATTTCCAGCAGCTCTTCTATTGTTATGTCCATTTGCTATCGCTTCAGTATTGGAGAGAAAGATTTATAAACTTAACTTTTGGTTAATTAACCGGTGGTAAAAATATGGTTGATGAAAGAAGATTTGAAGAATTCTTTGAAGAATTAGAGGATCTGATGGAGAAGACGATAGAAGACCTAGAGAAGTCCATAAGAAGCCTTCTAAAAAGCGACTACACCAAATCATTCTACAAGCCAAAACTATACGGCTTCTCGATACAGTTGGACGAAAACGGCTTACCTAAGATAACAAAATTTGGCGACAGCCTCATTTCACCTTCCGAAGAGAGGACACCATTCTATGACCAGTACATTGACAAGAGCAGAGGCCAGCTCACAATAATATTCGAGGTGCCTGGTGTAGAAAAGGATGATATTCAGCTCAAATCTTCATCAACAAAACTAATACTTGACGCAAAAAGCGAGGACAGAAAATATCATGCTGAAGTAGACTTGGAAGCTGAAGTTGACCCTTCAACAGCCTCATGCTCGTTCAAAAACGGTATCCTTACAGTAGTCTTTAAAACAAAGAGTAAGGGTGACGAATTTACAAATTTAAGTATAAGCTAGACTATAATATGGAGGCGATAAGCTTTGAGTGAAGGTGTTAGGCTCCAGGTAATGGAGGCGTATCCAAGAGATGTTGGAAGAGGTATAGCGAGAGTAGACTATTCCGTAATGGACGTACTTCAAGCCCACACAGGTGATGTTATAGAGATTAGGGGAAGAAAAAGGACTGTGGCAAAGGTTTTACCAGTACATCCATCAGATGAGGGAAAAGACATTATAAGAATTGATGGTATAACAAGAAGCAATGCAGACGTCCCCTTAGGTGACACGGTCATAGTTAGAAAAATTAATGCACTACCAGCTGAAAAAATAACATTGATTCCTCCAGAAGGATATCCTCCACTGGATAAAAGATATTTTGCTGAAGTTCTAGAAAGTATTGCGGTAACAAAAGGAGACAATATTATTGTACCATACTTTGGAAGTAAGCTGATATTTAATGTTGCAGCCGTATACCCCAACGCTGATGCCGTGGTAATAACCAAAAGAACAGAGTTCATAATCTCTGAAAAAAGCGCTGCATTACGTGGAATACCGCAGATAACATACGAGGACATCGGTGGCCTAAAGGAGGAGATACAGAAGGTCAGGGAAATGATTGAGCTACCACTAAGGCATCCGGAAATATTTGAAAAACTTGGTATAGAACCTCCAAAGGGTGTACTCCTTTATGGTCCACCTGGCACTGGCAAAACATTGTTAGCTAAAGCCGTTGCAAATGAAAGTAACGCATACTTTATAAGCATAGGTGGGCCGGAAATAATGAGCAAATACTATGGTGAATCTGAGGCAAGATTAAGAGAAATATTTAAGGAGGCTAAAGAAAAGGCTCCATCAATAATATTCATAGACGAAATAGACTCGATAGCGCCTAAACGTGAGGAAGTAACTGGAGAAGTGGAACGTAGAGTTGTAAGCCAGCTTCTATCTCTAATGGATGGGCTTGAAGCTAGAGGCAAAGTTATAGTTATAGCTGCAACAAACAGGCCAAACGCACTAGACCCTGCGCTAAGAAGGCCCGGAAGATTCGATAGGGAAATCGAAATAAAGGTTCCTGACAAGAAGGGTAGACTAGAAATATTACAAATACATACAAGAAACATGCCTCTTGCTCCAGACGTTGACCTAGAAAAGCTTGCAGCACTAACACACGGTTTTGTCGGCGCTGACCTCGAATACCTGTGCAAGGAAGCCGCCATGAAGGCTCTGAGAAGAGTTCTTCCAGAACTTAAGCTTGACGAAGACAGAATCGACTACGAAACATTAAATAAGCTTCAGGTGACAATGGCTGACTTCGAAAAAGCGTTAAAGGACGTTCAACCTTCAGCATTGAGAGAAGTCTTTCTAGAAACTCCAAATGTTAGGTGGACAGACATAGGCGGCCTAGAGGCTGTTAAAAAGGAGCTACAGGAAGCTATAGAGTGGCCTCTAAAGTTCCCAGAAGTCTATAAAAAAGTAGGATACAAGATGCCTAAGGGCATACTCCTTTATGGTCCACCTGGCACTGGCAAAACATTGTTAGCTAAAGCCGTTGCAACAGAAAGTGAAGTGAACTTCATAAGTGTAAGAGGGCCTGAACTGCTATCAAAATGGGTTGGAGAATCTGAGAGAGGCATACGTGAAGTTTTCAGGAAAGCAAGGCAGGCGGCACCATGTATAATATTCTTTGACGAAATAGATTCCCTAGCTCCCATAAGAGGATACGGCCTAGGTGAAAGCATGGTTACAGAAAGAGTTGTAAGCCAACTCTTGACCGAATTAGATGGAATACAGGAGCTTCAAGATGTGATCGTGCTTGCAGCAACAAACAGGATAGACATGGTTGACCCTGCACTACTTAGAGCTGGAAGATTTGACAAACTAATATATGTACCATTACCTGACAGGGCTGCAAGAAAACAGATACTCGAAATACACTTCAAAGGTAAACCGTTGTCTCCGGAGGTAAGTATAGACAGGATTGCTGACGTCACAGACGGCTTCTCTGGAGCAGACTTGGCAGCGATAGCGAACACAGCAGTATCTCTTGTGGTACAAGAGTTTGTATCAAAATATCCAACTCCAGATGAAGCTAAAAAGCATCTTGAGGAGGCTGTTATAACACAAAGGCATGTGGACCAAGCGATAAACAGAGTTAAGGCTACGAAGGAAGGTAGGCTGCCGGAAAAGGAGATAAAACCATATTATAGGTAACAAATTTATTACACACTTCCCTTCCACCTTTTTTGATGGAAGTAATAGGTAAAGGAACATGGATAGACCTGATAGCCTATAGGGTTATAGAAAGGGAAAAAAGTTTAGGTCGGCCACTGGACCTAATTCGAGTAGAAAGTGGACTAGGTGCTTCAGGAATACCTCATATAGGAAGTTTAGCTGATGCGGCAAGAGCTGCTGCAGTAAAACTTGCATTAGAAAATCTAGGCTACAAATCAGAATTCATAGCATTCTCTGATGACATGGATGGCCTTAGAAAGGTTCCTCAAGGCCTTCCAGACTGGTTAAACAGTTACTTAGCTTACCCAGTTTCCTCCATACCCGACCCATTCAAATGTCATGAAAGCTACGGTTCACATATGAGTTCAATGCTTATCGACGCAATGGAAAAATGTGGTATAGAATTCAAGTTTATGAGTGGAAGAGAAGCATACAAGAAAGGCGTTTACGCGAAGCAGGCGACAAAGATACTTGAAAACTGGAAAAAGATAGGGCAAGCGATAGAAGAGATAACAGGCCAAACGAAATTTAAAATGCAGCTTCCATATTTTCCAATATGTGAAAACTGTCACCGAATATATCTTGCAAAGGCTATTGAATATGATAGGGAAAGCCAAAAGGTGTTATATAAATGTGAGGGGACGGAGATTAGAAAAAGGTTCATAAAAGGATGCGGCCACGAAGGTGAAGCAAAAGTTAACGGAGACCAAGGCAAACTTGCTTGGAAAGTAGAGTTCGCTGCAAGGTGGGCATCACTTGACATAAGATATGAGGCATACGGTAAAGATATAGCTGACTCCGTTAAAGTAAACGATTGGGTTGCTGATAACATACTAAACTTTCCACATCCATATCATGTAAAATATGAGATGTTCCTAGACAAGGGTGGGAAAAAGATTTCAAAATCGGCTGGAAACGTTTTCACACCACAAACATGGCTCAAGTATGGTACCCCACAATCACTACTACTCTTATTATACAAGAGAATAGTTGGTACAAGAACCATTTCAATAGAAGATATACCAAACTATATGGATGAGGTAGACCAACTTGAGGAAATATACTTTAATAGGAAGGAATCGTTAAGTATGTGGGAGATAAAGTTAAGAGGCTTATACGAATATATTCATTTACTAAAGCCTCCAGAAAAGCCTTCAAAACACATACCATATTCGCTACTTGTCCAACTTTGTACAATAGCCCCAGAAGGGAAAGAGATAGAATATGTTTCAAATAAGCTAAAACAGTATGGAATGATCAAGGAAGCCGATGAATCTATTATACAAAGGATAAAGCTTGCACTCAACTGGTCAAAGGACATGCATGAAGTAAAAAGAGAGAAGGTTGAATTATGTGACAAAGAAAAACAAATGATAAAAGAGCTGATAAGCTCTTTAACCAACGATCCAAAAGAGTCACAGCAAGCAATATTCCAAATAGCAAAAAAATATGAAGTAGAACCGAAAGACTTCTTTAAAAAATTATACAAAATCCTACTCGGTACAGAAAGTGGGCCAAGACTCGGACCATACTTAGTGGACATAGGTTTAGAAAAGGCACGAACAATACTATCACAGGCAATAGAAAGCTGACAAGAAGATAAACTAAACAATTTTTAAGCAAAAACACTATTTTTCTATATCGTAAGCCTAATTTATGATAGCAAAAAACATATAGAACGGGCATGCGAAAGGCACAAGCAAAAAATATAACAAAAGTTATAAAAGAATACAATGAACTATACAGCACCATAAATTCAGCAAAAGAAACTATTAATTCTAAAGAGGTAAACAAACACGTTAATAAAATAACAAGAAAGGGAAAAAGCAAC
>JBMFNX010000009.1:44094-45456 GCA_049969935.1 Nitrososphaeria archaeon | reverse complement strand
CAGCATTTCTGCTCCTCTACATACTTCTTTATATGTGCATTTGACATATATTTAAGCATTGGGGACACAAATTCATCCCACCTCTAAAGAGTGTGGGGTTTCTTTGTTTCCCCAAGCCCCTTCATTTGCTAATTTAAAGATAGTGAATCCAACTTTGGAGGATGAAGAGTTTGCGGCGGAAAACTTTGGAAAATACCCTCTTGGAATATCTGATTTAATTAATTTAGGTGTAATGAAAAGATTGAATATAAAGGAGATTGTTTCTTCAGATAGAGGGTTTGATATGGTTCCAGAAGTAAAGAGGGTTTTCGAAGAATTGAAGAATGAGAATGGGTTTAAAGAGTTTTCAGAAAGGATGAGGAATTTGAAATATAAATTATACTACAATATTTGAAGATTTAAATATAAGTTTATTAATATTTTGCGTAAAGTTTATGAAATGTATGAAAAAAGAGACGGGTATTTTGGACAAATTTTAGAAAATTCGCATTCTCCTTTAATTTTACAATAGACGAGCCCAATAGAATATTTTGGAATATAATTTTCGCATTCATCCCATGGTTCAATGACACCTTTTCCGTAAAAGCATAACCTTTTCCTTAAAAGTGCTTTTAAGCTTATCCGCTCTTTTGTCACCCATTCCCATGAGTGAATATAAACCTTTTTATTATTGAAAATAACTTCTATGTATTCGTCTACTTTAGGAACCTTTTTCACATCGACTGGAACCTTTTTGGAGGCATCATCCCAATGCTTACAAGAGAAACAGCATTTCATTTAATGGTCACTTAATCTTTAAGCAAATGAAAGCCTCAAGGAAAAGCTGTAACCTTAACTTAGTCTAAAAATTTTATGTATGCTCTTCTATAGACTTAATTATGTTTCCAGCCACAACTTCTATGCCAAGTTCTCTTGCCTTATCGTAAGCGTCTTCATCAATGTTGACAGCGACAATAAATGTCTTCTCAACCTTCCTGTTCAAAGCCCTTTCTACAGGTTTAATCTTTTCATAAAGCCATTGGATATGGTCAAGTTCCACATGAGACTTTACTTCTATAAGGTAAAGTTTATCGTTGCTTACCAAAATATCGACTTCAATTATTTTACCTTTTACTCCAGTATAAGTTCCATCTTCATCCTTTAGCCTAAACTTTGATACTCTCCCAGGCTCTATACCCTTTTCCTCTAAAACTTCTCTAAATATTTCGAGAACTGTCCTTTCAAGCTCCGTCCCCCACCTTCGACCCATGCTTCCTATAGTGACTTCAATTCTTTTTCCCAATAGGGTGACACTCTTTTCTAGAGAGGAAAACTTTTTGTCAAGCTCTTCAAACTTCCTATCATGCTCACCAAGCTTCCTAG
>JBMFNX010000009.1:0-43995 GCA_049969935.1 Nitrososphaeria archaeon | reverse complement strand
GTATGCTCCTGCAATATATCACCATGCCTTCTCAACTCAACCAAAAGCTCTTCAAACTTCCTATCATGCTCACCAAGCTTCCTAGTATGCTCCTGCAATATATCACCATGCCTTCTCAACTCAACCAAAAGCTCTTCAAACTTCCTATCATGCTCACCAAGGCGCTCTAATATTTCGCTGTAGCCTATAAGTCCAGCTACCGCTAACCTGAACTCTCTGTCCTTTTCCAGTCTTTCAAGAAATTCTTCAGCTAGAGGCATTGGCCTCTAACATTTTAGAATTTTATTCTTATTTAAACTTTGTGGAAAAAACTTGGAGTTCATTAAATAAAAAATAAATTTAAATACCATAGTTTAGTTATGTGGAAGTCATGGAGAAGCAAGAGCTTTTCGTTAGAAAGGCTTCGGGGCTTGTTCGAAATATTTCTGCATGGGATGCACTAATTTTTAACGTTATTGTCATGGGACCTGGCGCTGTTTACTTGTATGGAATGTGGGCTGCTGGATTATTTCCAGGGGTTGATCTAACACTTACTGCATGGGTTGCAGCGCCTGTCTGCTTGGTGATTGGATTATTTTACGCACTCTTTTCTGTTATAATGCCACGTTCAGGAGGAGACTATGTTTGGGCTACACGTATTCTACATCCTGCAATAGGTTTTTCGATGGTTTTCTTTATCTTCATAGTTCTAATGGCTTTCGTTGGCATGGAAATTCCTTGGGCCATACAATGGGGACTTACGCCATTCCTATCATACTTAGGTTATGGAAATATTGCGAATCTTCTCAGCGACCCTTACGTTATGATGCTTCTTGGAGTGGTATATTATGCAGTTTGCGCTGTTATCACGATTCGTGGAGCAAGAGCGTTTGTTAAGGCAGTCTGGGCATCATTTATACTCATTATAGTGGGAATCGCCGCATATGTTATAACATTGCTGTTGATGCGGCCTGAAACATTTGCTACAGTATTTAGTCAAAGTACTGGAATGAATTATCAGGATATAATTTCTAAGGCAATCGCAAACGGACACCCTTCAGGTTTCGTGTTTAGTGCTACAATGCTTGGAATAATTTATACTATACTCAATTTTACTGGATTCAATCTTTCAGTATACATTGCGGGGGAGGTTAAGGAGGTTAGGAAGGCACAGTTTATTGCCATTGCTGGAGGAATACTTGTGTTCACGTTAATTACTTGGCTCATTTATGCTGCAACATACAATGCTATGGGAGCACAGTTCGTTGGAGCAATATCTTATCTTTCAGTAATGAGAAGTCCTGATTATACTCTACCATTTGCACCAGCATTCCATCTTCTTGCAATGACCGTTTTAGAGAATAAGCTAGTTTCAGCTATTATAGTTCTGACTTGGGCAATAGTTCCATTAGCATGCGGATTAACTTACATGTTTACAGCGGTTAGACTTATCTTTTCATGGTCCTTTGACAGAGTACTACCACAGATATTTTCTAAAGTTGATGAACGCTATAATTCTCCATACGTGGCACTAATATTTATTACAATACTTTCAATTATATTTGAGGCACTTTGGCTGTTCACACCCATTTTAAGCTATGTCGCATACGTTGTTACAGGCTGGTCGCTTGAGATAGCTATGGTTTCTATTGCCGGAATCGTGTTACCGTATGTTAGAAGGGACATTTTTGAAACGGCTCCTGCAATGGTTAAAAGAAAGGTTCTTGGGCTACCTCTAATAACATTGCTTGGAATATTAAGTCTTATAGCAAGCATATATATTGCATACGCTAGCTTGACTCCAGCAATTGCTGGAACATTAAACGAGACCTACATCATCTTCACATTCGGAATTTTCGTGGTCGGCTTCATTATATACTTGATATCTTCAGTGTACCATAGAGTAAAGGGTATACCGCTTGAGTTAACATTTAAAGAGATACCGCCCGAATAGATAGGGGTTGGAAAATGCCCCGAACCCGCATTTTTTTTACCACAGACGTTCACGGTTCTGAAAGATGTTTTATAAAATTCCTTAACGCAGGCCAATTTTATAAAGCGAACTGCATTATTTTGGGCGGAGACATTACATTTAAAACGATAGTGCCCCTTGTTAAAAAGAAAGATGGGAAAGTGTATCTGAAGTTTTTGGGAGAAAATTTTGTGTTAAATTCTGAAAACGAAGTTGCTGTAATGGAGAAGAGAATAAGGTCTATAGGATTTTATCCTCATTTAATGAGTGAGGAAGAGTTTAACGAATTTTCTTCGGACAAAAAAAGGCAGGAGGAACTCTTTGAAACACTTGTTGTTGAAATGATAAAAAGGTGGCTTTCTATTGCTGAAAGTAAACTTAAAGATAAAAATGTAAAATGCTATATTTCTCCTGGAAATGATGATAGCAGAATCGTTGACGAATACCTAAAAAGTTCAAAATACATAATTTATCCAGAAGAACAGGTCGTCAGAATCGATGAGTTTCATGAAATGATTACTTTGGGGGTTTCGAATATTACACCTTGGCACTGTATAAGGGACATGGAAGAAGAGGTAATAGAGCAGAAGATTGAGAAACTCGTTTCTCAAGTTAAAGATCTTAAAAACTGTATATTTAATATTCATGTGCCACCCTATGGAACACCTTTAGATTTAGCGCCAAAACTTGATGAAAATCTAAAGCCTGTAGCGTTACCTACTGGAGGAGTGGACATGGTTAACGTTGGAAGCATTTCAGTGAGAAAAGCGATTGAAAAATATCAGCCTCTCTTAGGACTCCACGGCCACATACATGAGTCACGTGGAATATTTAAGATAGGAAGAACCTTGTGCGTTAACCCTGGAAGCGAATATACTGAAGGGATTTTAAAGGGATTTCTAGCAGATATTACAGAGAATGGTATCAGAGATTACCTTATAACTACAGGCTAAAACTTATATAATTTTTAATCAATATTTTTGCGAACAAGTATGGGCAAGCTAACATTTGAGGATATAATAAGATTGGTTGAGGCACCATATCCTGACTTCGAGTTAAGACCTGGAAAAACAGCCTTAATCCTTATCGATATGCAAAAGTTTGTGCTTGGAGAACATTATGTCAAGGCAGCGGTTAAAGCAGGATACAGTGAAGAGGAGGCGTGGGAGGCTGTTAGAGAATATGATGAACGTGTAAAAAATGTTGTCAAAAACGTTCAGAAACTTCTTGAAGTATGTCGTAGGAAGGGGTTTGATATAATACATGTTAGAATACAGGGGCCTACAGATAATCCAAGACATACGGCGAAAGTGAATAGGAAGATTGGTCTAATAATACCGCCAGAATTTGAGGATGGAGAATTTATTGACGAGGTTAAGCCTTTACCTGGAGAGCTTGTTATTTCTAAAACAAATGGGGGCGCGTTATCTGGTACAAACCTAGATTTTATACTCAGAAACATGGACATTGACAGCCTCATTATTGTAGGCTTTCTAACAGACCAGTGTGTTCTAGCGACATCAATTCATGCAGCCGACTTAGGATATGATGTACTATTATTAGAGGATGGTTGCACAACAAGGTCAAAACAATTACATGACGCAGTACTACTTGCACAAAAAGACGTGTGCGCAAAGGTTAAGAAAACTGAGGAAGTTCTAAAGATTTTAGAAAAACTTCCTGACAAAAGTTGAACAGAAGGTAACCGTAGCCCACCACTTTTTATATTTTTTCAAAGATGCTGTACTGAAAAGGACTTTAATTTTTAAATATCCAGTTTTTAAAGCATATGCGGATGTTCGAGGGACAAGCATGGTTTAAATGGGAAGAGTTGGCGGACAAAGCTTATACAATAGTTGAAGAGGCTGAAAAAAATAATATAATTTTAAGAAATTTGGGTTCACTCGCCTACAGAATACACTGTAACAGGTACGGTTATATACAAGATAATCTTGGCAGAAAATTTTCTGACATAGATTTTGCCTCATACAGTAGGTTTAGGGTTGATGTTAGAAAACTTTATGCAAACAATGGATGGATTGAGGACCAATACTTTACAAGAATCTTCGGCTACAGAAGGCTATTATACTATTATGGTTCGGATAAGAAGATACATTCTGACATATTTTTTGATAGACTAGAATTTAATCATATAATAGAGTTTGAGGGAAGATTGGAGGTTGATAAGCCAACAATACCTTTAGCAGAACTTTTCTTGGAGAAAATGCAGATAGTCATGATTAATGAAAAGGATGTGATTGATACTATAATGCTTTTGAGAGAGCATGAGGTTGGAGAAGGTGATAAGGAGCAGATAAATGCACCATATATTGCAAAAATTCTTGCAGGAGACTGGGGCTTCTGGAAAACTGTCACCCAAAACATGGAGAAGGTAAAAAACTATAGTATCAACAGTACAAAGCTAAGTGATGAGGATAAAAAGATTGTTTTAGAAAGGCTAGAGAAGATTTTAAGAGCCATAGATAGGGAGGAGAAATCGTTAAGCTGGAAACTCAGGGCTAAAGTTGGAGAAAAAAAGAAATGGTACAAGGATGTAGAGGAAGTCTATAGGTAAAAAATTTATTTGACACTTTCCTACTTCAAGACCTTTGATATATCTTCTTTGAATTTTATCGTTAACTTTATTTCATTCCATTTTTCTTCAACATCTTCATTGATTTTATTTATCATTTCCTCATTCAAATGTTGGAAACGTCCTTGAAGTTTCAGATATTCTTGAACGGGTTTTCGTGCACTCCTTTCTAAGAGGTTTTTGCTTGGACCCGTTAACTGTAGAACACCTTTTTCTATTTCATAGAGGATCCATGCTCCAGTTAGGACAGCTAAACGGGCGACTTCTACAGTTTTCTCTGATGGAAAACGCCATCCTGTTGGACATGGAGCGTGCAGGTGAATATATTTGAAGCCCCTGATTTTTAAAGCCCTTCTAACCTTTTCTATAAAGTCAATTGGATATGCTATGGAGG
The DNA here is from genome assembly GCA_049969935.1 of Nitrososphaeria archaeon. Classification (GTDB taxonomy): domain Archaea; phylum Thermoproteota; class Nitrososphaeria; order JACIWG01; family JACIWG01; genus JACIWG01. The sequence continues at coordinate 39,057 of JBMFNX010000009.1, read as the reverse complement.
CTGTTGCAACATAGGGTACATTATGGGATGCAACTATTTTTGGAACATCCTTTTTCTGCTCAAGTTTCCCCTTTACTGTTGTAGTGGTCCAGGCACCGTAGGGTGTTGCACTACTTCTTTGTATGCCTGTGTTCTGGTAGGCTTCATTATCATAGCATACGTATGTTATGTTCTCGTTTCTTTCAGCTGCACCCGATAGAGCCTGTAGTCCTATGTCAGCTGTACCACCATCGCCAGCGTACACGACTATTGAATGACTTTTGCCTTTAATTTCGAAAGCGGCTGAAAGTCCAGTGGCAGCTGCCGCGGATGCAGCGAACGCTATGTTTAGGGTGGGTAGTTTTATGGAAGTGTTTGGGTATGCACCCTGTATTACTGTCATACAGCTTGCGGGAATAACTAGGATAGCGTTAGCACCTACTGCTTTAGTTAAGAGCCTTAGGCCCAAGCTTGCTGGGCAACCTGGACATGATGAGTTGCCGGGGAGAATATATTCTTCTTTATCCAAATCTTTTATATTCATGAGCGTGTCACCTCTAGGTTTAGGTTAAACCATTCTGTTTCTGTTTCACCCTTCTTGTGAGATTCTAGAGTTTTTTCGAAAATTTTTATGTAATCTTTTACGGTTATATCTCTACCACCTAATCCGGCTAAGTATCCTTTGATGAACGGCCTATATTTTGAGCTATAGAGTGAACTCTTAATTTTCTCTAACAATATTCCCCCATTTCCTGGTGAAAGATTTCTGTCAACTACAGCTACTGCATCAACATTTGATAGGATGTTAGAAAGTTCTTTTGATGGAAATGGGTTTATTACTCTTATTCTCAGTACACCGGCTGCTATGCCAGCTTTTCTAAGCACTTTTGCAGCCTCTTTAGCGTCACCAGCTGAGGAACCGATTGTTAAAATTATGACTTTGGCATCATCGCACATGAACTTGTCGAGTAAACCATATTTTCTACAAAAAATTTTGTTCCATTCACCATCAACTTCTAGAATAACCTTTTCAGCATCCTCTATAGCCTTATGATGCATATATTTTATTTCCATATAATGTGATGGGTAAGTGAGATTGCCGAATGTGAATGGATTTGATGGGTCAAAGACATATGGTGCACTAGGTCGGGGTGGCAAGAATTTTCTAACCGATTCTATTTCTGGAACGTCAACAGGTTCTGAAGTATGTGATAGTGTGAAAGCGTCGAGGCCTACCATTACGGGTATTAGGACTCGTTCGTCTTCAGCTATCTTGTACGCCTGGATTATTGTATCCAAAACTTCTTGATTTGATTCTGCAAAAAACTGGATCCAGCCAAAGTCTCTTAAAAGAAGCATGTCTGTATGCTCATTCCAAATGTTCCATGGTGGACCAAGCGCTCTACAGACGACTGGCATAACTATTGGAAGCCTTGCAGCTGAAGCCCAATAAACCATTTCACTCATGTAAAGTAGGCCATGTGATGATGTGGCAGTAAATGTTCTTGCGCCAGCTGATGATGCGCCAACACATACGGCCATAGCACTATGCTCTGATTCTACACGAACATATTTTGCCTTCAACTTGCCTGTTTCAACAAATTCTGCAATCTTTTCCACAATCTGAGTTTGAGGTGTTATAGGATAGGCTGAAACTACTTCAACGTCGGATAATAGTGCAGCATATGCTGCAGAATGGTTGCCTGTTAAAACTTGTATCATGATCTCATTCCTCCACCATCGTTATAGCCTTTGTAGGACACTCGTTTGCACAGACACCGCAGCCCTTACAATATCTGTAGTCAATTTCAACAGAATCATCTTCTTTCCTTAAAATGGTTCCTTCTGGACAAAATAGCCAGCAAATCATGCATTTTACACACTTTTGCCTTTCAATGACTGGTTTCTTAATCCTCCATGTTCCAGTCTCTCCTGCAGCACCCTTCGATGGAAAGGATATTGCAGCAACCCTTTTCATAAAATATTCACCTCCTCATAAGCTCTTTTTGCAGCTTCAGCGTTAAGTTCCCCAACTCTTCCAGCCCAATTGTTTCTAATAGCATTCACGATACCTTCTAGTGTTACTATTGGAACAGATTTTACAATAGCGCCAAGCATAGCAGTATTTACTATAATCCATCCTGCAAAAGAGAGACCAAGAGAGACTGCAATTTTTGTAGCATCAACAACATAAGTTCTAAAATTTTGTAACAATTCTTTTGAAATATTTCTAGAAGAATTTATCACTAATGTACCATTTTCTTTAAGTCCTGATTTTACATCAACAATATCCAATATTTTTCTATCGAGGACAACAACAATATTTGGTTCGGTTATGGGAGAGTGTAAGAAATACTTTTCTTCTGAAATCCTGGCAAAGGCTGTTACCGGAGCACCTCTTCTTTCAGCGCCAAAGAATGGGAAAGATTGGCCCCATTTACCTTCAGATACAGCGGCCTTAACCAGTAGCTCTGCAGCTGTTACAGCACCCTGACCTCCTCTACCGTGGAATCTTATTTCATAAAGCATAATTTGTCAATCTATAATTTTACTGGCTTAATATAAAAGGATTTTTATTTTTAAGAAACTTTTATATAAAAAGTGTCTGCTTTCTACTTTGGTGTAATCAAATTTGGTTTCAGTTAAGGTTTGCGAGGACATTTTTTGGGTTGGTGTTAACGATAGAAGGAACATACTTTTTGAAGGATTATGGCCTATACCTTATGGTGTATCCTATAACTCTTACATTGTCAAGGGTTCTGAAAGGGTTGCATTAATTGATACTGTTGATGAATTCTATTCAAAAGAATTTTTGTCGAACATTGAAGAAACTATAAAATGTTCTGAAATAGATTATATTATTTTAAACCATCTTGAACCCGACCACAGTGGAGCACTTAACGAGGTTGTTGAGAAGGCTTCAGGAGCGAAGGTTGTTAGTTCTCAAATGGGAATAAACTTTGCGAAAGCATACTATGGAGGGGGTTTCGAGACTCTAGCTGTAAAGGACGGAGACGTTATAGATTTGGGTGGACATACTTTAAAATTTATTACAGCACCTTGGCTTCATTGGCCAGAAACAATCTTCACATACGACATCGATAGTGGAACACTATTTTCAGGCGACGCTTTCGGCACATTCGGAGCATTAGATGAGAAAATCTTTGACGAAGAAATTAATGTAAAAGATTTTGAGGGTGAAATGAAAAGATATTTTGCGGACATTGTTTCACACTATTCACAGTTTGTTCTCAAGGCAGCTGAAAAGATAAAGGGTCTTCAAATAAATTTTCTATGCACAACACATGGGCCCATTTACAGAAAGGACCCAAACTATCCCATAAAATTGTATCTTAAATGGAGCAGTGGAGTTGATGAGAACAAGGTTTTGATCTTGTATGGGAGCATGTATGGGCATACGGCTGAGGTTGCAAAATATTTTGAAACACAGTTCAGGGGGATGGGCGTGAATGTTAAATCTTTTGACTTATGTTGGGTTCACCCAAGCTTTATATTACCTGAGCTTATCGATTCCAAAGCCATACTTTTAGGCTCACCAACATACGAGGGCGCAGTCTATCCACCCATAACAAACTTTATTGAATATGCTAGAATCAAGAACGTTAGACCAAAAAGTTTTGGAATATTCGCAAACTATACTTGGGGAAGCAATATTATAGAGCAATTAAAAAGCAAGTTAGTTGAAATTGGAATGAAAGTAGTGGAGCCGACTGTACTGGTTAAAGGAAAGTTTACTGAAGAAGATAAAAAGAAAGCAGACCTTCTAATTGAAAATGTTATTAGAACCATGTCTTGAAGAAAACAATATATAAGCCAATAACATTGGTTAGGTAGATTTATATGAAGATGCCTGCAATGGAGGCGGCTGTAAAAATTTTAGAGGACGAGGGTGTTGAAGTAATTTTTGGAATACCAGGTGCTGGAATACTACCATTCTATAAGGCTCTTGCGAACTCGAAAAAGATAAGACATTATACTGTTAGACACGAGGAGGGTGGAGTTCATGCTGCTGACGGCTACGCTAGGGCAAGTGGGAAGGTTGGAGTCTGCGTTGGCACATCCGGTCCAGCTGGCACAAACATGGTAACAGGGCTTTATGCTGCAAAAGTTGATGCGATACCAATTGTTGCAATAACAGGCCAAAACGTTAGATCACAGCTTGGAAAAGATGCTTTTCAGGCGACAGAAATAGCTGAGATAGTTAAGCCTATTACTAAGAAAAGCTGGTGTGTCATGGAACCATCACATATTCCAATGATCTTCCGTGAAGCCTTTAGAATAGCAAGAGAAGGTAGACCTGGACCTGTCCTTATCGACCTACCCTTGGATGTTCAAAGGGCTGAGATAGAATATGATCCAGAAGGAGACCGTTCTCTTGAAATATTTAAGCCTAGGCCGACATGGAAACAGGTTAGGAAAGCTCTTGACATGATACTTTCCGCTGAAAAACCATTATTCCTTATGGGTGGAGGAGTTATTTCTGCTGACGCAACACAAGAGTTTATAGAACTTGCAGAATTTTTGCAGGTTCCAATTGTAACAACATTGATGGGTAAGGGAGGCGTTCCAGCTGACCATCCACTCTACGCTGGACAGGTTGGAGTCATATGCAATACACCATTAGGGAACAAGGTTTTTCTTGAGTCAGACCTAGTTTTTGCTGTCGGATGCAGATTTTCTGACAGGCACACTGGAGACCTAGAAGTATACCGTAGAGGTAGAAAATTCATTCACGTCGACATTGAGCCAACCCAAATTGGCAGAATATTTTCACCGGACCTAGGCATAGTTGGTGACGCAAAAATTACTTTACAGATGATGCTTGAGGAAGCAAAACGTAGAGCACAAGAGATTTCACCAAATCCAGGCCATTCCATACTACTTTCACTTGTTCAACAGAGAAAGGCTTCAGAGTGGGTTAAGAGTATTCCAGAACTACGTGTTAAGATGGCTAGGAAAATGGATTATGAGCAGATACCAATAAAACCGCAGAGGGTTATGAAGGAAATAAACGAGTTCTTTCCAAAGGATACAATATTCGTGACCACAATAGGATTGAACCAAATATGGTCATCTCAGATGCAAGACATATTCTATCCAAGACACTATCTTGTACCAGGTGGAGCTGGACCACTTGGCTGGGATCTTCCTGCAGCAATAGGTGCAAAAATAGCTAGACCAGACAAGCTTGTGGTAGCTGTAACAGGAGACTATGGGTTCGGATTCTGTTGTGAAGAGTTCGCAGTAGCATGCCAGTACAATATACCCTTCATAGTAATCATAATAAACAATGGCTATCTTTCACTTATTAGACAGCAGGAAAAATACAACTACAATTTCGAGTTCGCTGTAGACATATGGTACGATGAACAGATGGCTGACTTCGTAAAGTTCGCTGAAGCATTCGGTGCAGCTGGAAAGAGAGTTACAAGGATAGAGGAGATAAAAGAGGCGTTCAAGTGGGCGGTAGAATATTCTGAGACAAGGAGAAGGCCGGCGATAGTTGACATTATAGTTGACAGGTATGCTGACGCTTCAATGGGAACAGCATTAGACAAGGTTGTAGAAAGAGAATAGATGTAACCTCAACCATTTTCTATCATCCCTCTTATTTTTGGATTAAAAATTTTTAAATCAGCAGAACAGCCAATTTTATATTAATGGAAATATATGTTGGATGCTGTGGAACACCAGGTGGATTAAAAAATTATTCTAGAGAGTTTAAGGTTGCTGAAATAAATTCAACATTTTACAGGATACCTAAAATTGAGACCGTACAAAGGTGGAGGGAGACTGTTCCAGAAGATTTTATTTTTACCGTAAAATGCCATCAGGCAATAACACATCCAATTACATCTCCAACCTGGAAAAAGAGTGGGATAAAAGATTTTGTGAAACTTAAAGATAAGGTTGGTTTCCTAAATCCTACAGAGGAAGTTATAGGATACTGGAAAGAGACGGTTGAAGTATGTAGGGTGCTAAAATCACCAGTATGCCTGATACAGTTGCCAGCAAGCTTCAAGCAGGATGAAAAAAGCTTAGAGAAAATGAGAAAATTTTTTTCTAAAATTGAAAGAGATAATATCATGATTGCGCTAGAATTAAGGGGATGGAGAAAGGATGAATTTAAAAGAGTATGCGAGGAATTTGATCTAATATCCTGCGTGGATCCCTTAAAAGATGAGCCACTATATTTTTCTAAAAAGGGAATAGGATACTATAGACTTCATGGAAACTATTTGGGAGGAAGAATCGATTACAGATACAAGTATACGGTTGAAGATTTAAAAAGGTTGAGAACAAAAATAGAAGAGTACAATTGTAATATTGCCTATGTCATGTTCAATAATGTTTACATGAAAGAAAATGCGAAAGAGTTTATGAGACTATTGTCAAAATAAAAATACTATTAGAGAAAATACATGCTTGCTAGTAGAAGCAATGGGATGATAAACATTATAAACCACACCCTTTTATCCCATGCAAAAATCTTCCTACCATCCAATACACCAAATGGGATAAGATTGAATACAGCAATCCAAAGATTTAATAGGCATATCGCGTTTAAAGCATTATAAAAAGGCAAATTAAGGTATCTAAAAGGGTATAAAAGTGAGCCAACAAATATGTTTATTAATGGGCCCGCAGACGAAACCTTCCCCATAGTCTTAGAATCAAGGTAGCCTAGAACCATAACAGAGCCTGGAGCAATAATCTTGAGGGGAGAGAAGGTGCTGACGAAAGTTAGTATAACTCCTACAACATCGAGTTTAAAGAAGGCTATAAGACCCTCTTTTACTGCAGAAATTTTGTGGGCAATTTCGTGTGCCAAAAATGATAGGGCGAAAGCTAGTAGGGCAAAAGGCAGTTCGAAGATGCTAAGAGACCATCCTATAAAGGACATGCCTACAAGACTAACAATTAAAGTTGCAAACAGCAGCTCTAATTTTTCACGTGGACTAAAACTTAGCCTTTTATAAGGAAATCTTGTCTCATAAATTTCAAACTTTGGCCTATAAACTTCCTTCCTCTTAGATGGGGAGGTTGCTAGAAAAATTTTTTCACAAGAATGTGCTTCGGGAAGCCTATGCTCTACACAAAAAAATTTTCCACAATAAGGGCACTTAAAGGGTAAAGGTTCCTCTTGACCACAGTACTCGCATTTCATACGCTTCATACTCTTATACAATTCTTATTAAAGTTTCCATTTACACTAAAAATATAATATCCATTAACCTTCCTACATTATATTGGAAACAGGACAAAGGGGCATAAATAGGAAAAATCGTTTAAAAGTCTACAATAGCAATTTAACAATTGTCCGAAAAGTCTTCTTCAGAAACTTTAGCACCACATTTTGGGCAAAACATATCAAAAATATTCCTTCCTTTCAACAAATATATTTACGTACACTCAACAATCTTTTAAATGAGATTTTTAAGACAACAGCTATTGTTACAATCTTGTTTAGACTATAAGTTTCCTAGAATTTACAGCGTCCTCGAATTTGAGTTCGAGCACAAGTGGACCACAAAATTTTACCTCTTTTATGAGACCGAGAACCTCTTTTACGTCTAGTGTACCTGAGCCTATTGGCATATGATCTTTTATAAACAATTTTCCATCATCCACCCTTTTTACTACATCATGTATGTGAATTTCACTTATCCTATCCTTTGAGAGCTGGAAAGCTTCTTTTAAATCGACATCAGTAGTATAGCCTGCATGAATGTGACCGACATCAATACATAATGAAGTGTCAAATTCTTCGGCCATTTCAATAGAGAACTTGAATGGAAACTTTACAGATTCGAGTGCAAGCTTTTTTGATGGAACTCCGAGTTTGGAAAGATTTTTGACCAGTTGTTTAACAAAGATTCTAGAATTATTTGCAAAAAATTTTATTAGAAACTCTTTCTGTTCTGGTGGAAATTTCATCTTATTAGCTTCTGCTGCAAATTCTCCTGTAGCATGTAAAACGTATGCGATTGGATCTAGTTCTATAACGTTTTCAATCAAACCAGTCATTGTTTCAACTGTAGCGTTTCTAATTTCATCAATATGTGATGATGGGTCTACGGACCAGAATGGTAGGTGTACTGAATAAGTTAGTTTAAACTGGTCCTTTAATTCCAATAGAGCGCTTATACATTCTTTTGAAAACAGTTGTTTTGGGTTAGGGAAAAAATAGTGTGTGTTCAGCACTAGCTCGATATGCTGGAAACCTTGTTCTGCAGCTTTAGAGACCTGTTTTGGATAACTTTCTCCAGCACTTTGACCTAAATGGTTTAGTAGGTCTGAGAACCAGAAGACTGGTACACCTATTCTCAATTCTATTCAGCCCTTATACAGTTAGAGGGGCCAAAATATGGCTTAAAAAATTTTTAAACATATCATATTTTTAGCTTTCAAATACTGTTAAATATTCTTTTGGTATAGAACAGCATGCGTTAACAATCTTCATATTATATTTTTCTATAATTTTCTTTAATGGTACAGCGATTCTTGATATCAAACCATTTTTTATTAGAATTTCGTCAAAGTTTTGTTTGATAGAAAATGGTCTCATACAGCCTAATACAACTTCCTTTTTTAAATTTTTTGAGTTAATGAAAAGGTTTAGAAGACTTTCTTTACTAGGCGGTTTAATTGCGGCCATGGAAGTGTTCTTTGTTGGAGTAAATATTAAGAAGACAATGAGTCCTATATTGTGGTCCTTTAATATTTCAACTGCTTCCTTTTCCTTGCATAAGGAACCATATCTGAGACCTAATGGTATGTGGGGTACAATGTGTGGTGGACCATATTTTTCAAGATATTCTAGACTTTTTATATAATCTTCTGGACTCTTGTCTAGGCCCTGGATTTCTTTTATCACAATAGGGTCTATTATTAGCTGGTAGTCAACAATATCGACTCCACTTTCCCTCATTTTTGATGAAAGCTCTTTGTTAACTAGTCCAGAATGTACGCTTATAATCATTTTGAAATCGTTTTTTATCATTTTTATAGCATCTAGGAAAGGTTTTATTGGTAGAAATCCTTCCCTATTAAAGCCTCCACTCAAAAGTAGGCCTCTTGCTCCCTGAGAACGCAGGTTTCTTGCAATATGATATAATTGTTTAGGAGTGGTTGCATATAGCATGCCTTCTAAATAATGTTTTTCACAGTATCTGCAGTTGAGCATGCAATGGTTTCCTGTAATGCTTATGGCAGGATACCTTTTGCCTGGAATAAATGCTGTGACTGTCATTAAATTCACGTTAACAGTTTTCTGATCTGACTGCTGATAACTTCAATTTCTTTTTCGAGCAGTGCAGGTGATGGATAATTGTATATTTTAGTTGGCCTCTCATTATAGAATGGCCTATTACATGCTGGACAACCACTTGTAAGAAAAGCACTTTTAATCTCCTGAACGTTGATATTAATCTTCAATTTTATTTGGCCACCATCTTCTCTAATTATCTCGTTTAATTTGTAACCTTTTCTTAGAAAATATCTTATAATTTGCATCAACCTATATCTTTCAATTTCTGGCTGCAGTAAATGCTCTAATCTTGTTCCACCTATTGGAGTAAATGAAAAGAGTGCGACTTCAGCTCCAATTTCATAAACTTTTCTCATGCAGTAGGCGAATTCTGAATCGTTTTCACCTAAACCGTATATTAGATGCACATACACGTGACCATTGAAAACGTTCACACACCTTTTTATAAAAATCCAAAAATCTTCCATCTTGAAAGGAACTTTAATTTTATCAAAAATCCTGTTTGAGGCAGCATCCAATCCAACTCCAATAAAATCAACACCAAGAGACCTGAAGTCGTGTAATGTTTCTTCAGAAACTGGTGTTGTTCCAATTGATACTGGAATATTTATACGAGCTTCATTTAATCTTCTGATAATGCTTGACGCTTCCTTTTCAAAATCTTTCTTTAAAATTGTCTGCAAGCATATTCTTGAAAAATTACCTGAACCTATATTATGTAAAAGGGTTTCTAATTCTATTGCTGGCCAAGGCACTCTTGAAACAAATTCTTTACTAGATCGATTGGATGAGCTTTGTGGACAGAATAGGCAGCCTGCACTACATCCACGATTACTATATTGTAGTAGGTAGCATGTTGTTGGTTTAACATAAACATTCATATCATATAATCTTATAGCAGCTAGAGAGCCTATTGAAGCCCTGATTAACATTAGGGTAAATAATTTAGATGCCTGCTATTTTAAATTTTTTATATAGCCTTTTGTCTTAATACCTATGATATAGTAAAAATTATTATTGTACAGATGACATATATAACGAATTGGTTAAGGAGATGCTTGAAAGATATGGTACCGCAAGGAAAACTTCTAAGCTTTTCATTAATAAGCTTAGAGAGTCACTTTATAATAAGAGTGAGGTTGAGGGAAAAGTTTGTGAATCATATTAGCCGGAAACTTTCTTCTGAAGAGATAGAAGAGGTTGCTGAGGAAGGATGGAGCGAAGTTTAAAATAATTAAGATCTTAATTATATACTTTTATAAACAACTTGAGTCTGAAGCATATGATGTTATTCTAGTATAGACCAAATTTATATAAATGTGTATGAGTAACAATTTGGTATGGGAAATCCTTTGAAGAGGACGCATTTGTTTAATTTTCACAAGTCTTTTGGGCGGCTTACAGAGTTTGCTGGATTTGAGCATGCGCTCTTCTATCAAGGTATTGCTGAAGAACATTTGGCTGTAAGAAATTCTGTTGGAGTATTCGATGTAACACATATGGGTAGAACTGTTGTGGAGGGAAATGATTCTATCAATTTACTTGAAAAATTGCTTCCCCGAAAGGTTTCTAACATGAACAGTTTACAGGGTAGATACGCTTTCTTTCTTAACGAAAACGGTGGTATAATCGATGATCTAACACTTTTCAGGCTTGAGGAGAAGAAGTTTCTCATAGTATATAACGCTGGCAATCGTGAAAAAGATTTTAACTGGATTAAAATTAATGCTTTAAACTATGAAGTTAAAGTTTATGATGTTTCAGATGAAGTTGTGATGTTGGCTGTTCAGGGGCCGAATGCGTTAAAGACTTTACAAAAGCTTTCTGATAAAGACTTGTCCAAGATAAAACGCTACTGGTGTGATTGGGTAAGGCTTGGAGAGTTTGATGTTCTCGCATCAAGGACAGGCTATACTGGTGAAGATGGATTCGAACTATACCTTTGGAACACACCATTAGAGATGAGCGAGAAGGCGGAAAGGTTTCTTTTACTAATTTTGGATGCTGGTAGAGAGTATAATATTAAACCTTGTGGGCTTGGCGCTAGAGATACATTGAGGCTTGAGGCAGGCATGTGCCTTTATGGACATGACCTTGATGAAAGTACTTCTCCTCTAGAAGCAGGCTTTGAGATGTTAGTTGATTTCGATAAACCTGATTTTATTGGTAGAAGGGCGCTAATTGAGCAGAGGAATAAGGGTGTTTCAAGGAAAAGAGTTTGTATAAAGCTTCTGGATAAAGGTGTACCTAGGGAAGGATGTGAACTGTATAATGGTAATGAGATTGTTGGAAAACTTACTAGCGGAACATTTTCTCCACTACTTAATATTGGTATAGGAATGGGGTATGTTTTAAAAGAATTTTCTGAAGTTGGAACTAAGTTAAAGGTTAAAATTCGGGATCGCCTTGCTAATGCTGAAGTTGTTAATCCACCATTCTATGACACAAACATTTACGGATACAAGAGAATAAAACAATAATATCACAAATTTTACAATTTTATTTCCATTTTATTCCCGCCTTCCTTAAGTCTTCTAATGTTATAGTCCCCTTGCTCAGAAAATATTGTATTGCCTCATCTACAGTTCTAAAGCCGAAGGCTAGGAGTCTGTTTCTTTCGCTCATTATAAAGAATCCTCTTTTAGCAAGTCTATTGAATACAGGTATTGTCATAAGCCGTGCTTCAAGTTCAAGGTTTCTGTCAAGTTTTTCACCAGTTATAGGGTCATGGGTTATTTCAGGCCTATAAAGTAGGTGTAATGGTGGAGGAACTTCCTCTCCAACATGAACCTTTTTTAATATAATATTTTCACCTTCTACTGTGATACTTATTCTGTCACCCACTTTAAAATCCAATTTTTTTAAAATCTCATCAGGTATCCTAATTTTTCCATCAGATTCTAAGACCGTTTCCATGATACTATCACCATATCGTTTATAAAACAAGTTTCTTGTACATGCACTATAAATATTATTCTATTCTTAAATTTAGAGTGGACTCCAACATATTTTTTAACATATATTTTGTATACATACGAAGGCATATAAATGACAGAGTTCGCTATAGTCTACGAAAAGGGGGAAGTAAGTGATAGTGACCTAAAACATATTATATCATTCCTTAATAGGATGGATATTGGATGCAAACTTTATCCTGAATCAAATATTTCATCTAGGAACGGTTTCGTATTCTTCGAGGATTTTAGAGCTGATTATGTCTGTGTTATTGGCAGCGATAAGATTGTTTTGAAAACATTGCTTGGACTTTCATGCATGGAGGTTCCCATAGTAAGCTTGTATGGTAGGAAAAGCAGGGGCTTTTTTGCTATTACAGGCGTTGACAGCTTCCCTGACGTAGTTAGAGAAATTGTTTCAGGCAATTTCGTATTAGATGAAAGGATAAGGTTATGTGCAAAGGTAGGCGATGTTGAATTGCCTTCTGCATTAAATGAGCTTGCAATATTTTCTAGAGAAAGTGGAAGTCTTATTAGGTACACCCTCTACATTGACAATGAAATAGTTTGGAGAGATGTTTCAGACGGTGTAATAATTGCCACACCTACAGGTTCAACAGCCTACGCTCTTTCAGCAGGCGGCCCAATTGTTAAGGATGTAGACGCTTTTGTTATAGTTTCAGTTAACAGTCTTGTTCCAACACATAAGCCGATTGTCACATCATCAGACAGGGTCGTATATGTTGGGGATCTGATAAAAAATGAGAATGTTATTGTAGTTGATGGGCAAATAAGGCGGACAATAGATTCTGATACGATAACAGTTTACAGGTCAAAGTATAAGGCTAAATTTTTGAAAATTAATATGGAAAATATTTTGGACTTAGATGCGAGACTTTCTAAAAGAATTGGTTTTAGAAAACCTTATCTTTCACTAGAAGGCTTACCTCCAAGCGCTAAACTTGTGTACAAGATATTAGAGTATGAGGGGCCATTAAATAGGGTCGAGTTAATAAGTAGGTCAGGATTACCTTCCAGAACTGTCGACTATGCATTAAACCTTCTATTAAGAAGAGGTGTTATAGTAAGGAAACAGGTTGATAAGGATGCTAGAATGAGCACCTACTCTATACTATAGATTTTGTTAGAACAAAGGGATGCTATGCTTCAGAAATTTCTTCCAAAGATTTTCCCATAGTTTCTATCCCGAATGCTAGAATAGAGAGGCCTGCGAAGACATGTACTAGAGAGAATACTGTGAAAGGGCCAGTGAGCCCTGTGGTAGCGAAAAGGTATCCTGTTATAGATGGCGCGAATACGCCCATAAGTCTTCCAAAACTTGCAGCAGCACCTGATCCTGTACCCCTAATTTCTGTAGGATATAGCTCTGGCGTGTAAGCGTACAATCCAGCCCATGCGCCCAAGTTAAAGAATGAGATTACAGAACTCCATAAGAATATCCATGAAATGTCTATTTTTAGACTTAAAAGCGCTGACCCTATACCTGCCAAAATTAGGTAAACTATTAGAACCTTCCTTCTCCCTATCTTATCAAGCAAATATGATGCAGAATAGTATCCTGGCACCTGAAATAATGTAACCAATAATGTCCACCAGATTGATTGGACGTCCGTGAGATTAAATTGTTTTGCGTAAATGCTTGGAAGCCACAAGAAAATTCCATGATATGTGTAAACTAGTGCACCCCATAAGATAAAGAGTAATATTGTACGTTTAAGATATTTTGAATATAGCAGGTCTCTTAAACCATATTTTTTCATCTTGGACACATTTTCTTCAAACTTTAAATCATTTACATTAGAAGATATTCCTGTATTTTCTAAAATCTTTTTTATTTCATCAACTTTCCCCTTCTTAAGCAAGTATCTTATGGTTTCAGGAAAAAATGTTAGGATAAAGGGTACGAGAGCTAAGGGAACAATAGCTGTAAAGAATGCCACTCTCCAACCATATTCTGGTAGAATTAGATATGGGATTAGAAGAGAAAGTATTGCACCATAAACCCATGCTGTTTCAACCAAGCCTAAAAAGAGACCCCTATACTTGATTGGAATATATTCTGACACATATACGCCAGGTTGTGGAAGAGCACCACCTAATCCTATTCCAGCAATAAATCGTAGCAGAAAAAGGGTGCTAAGGCTCTGTGATAGGCCACAGAGTGCAGTAAAAATGGATTCTAAAGAGAGTACAATTACTAGAACCTTTTTCCTACCAATTATATCAGCAAGTCTACCGAATGAGAGTGCTCCAAAAAACATTCCAAGATAGCCTGTACTTAGTAGGTAGCCTACTGTTATTGGATCAAGAAACCATTCTTTCGCGATGGGAGTAACTAGGGAAGCGATGAGCATAACATCCATGCCAGTTAATCCATAAACTAGTGAAGATAGCACTAGAATTTTGTAATGGAAACTGTTTAATTTAGCATTATCTAAAACACGATATACGTCCATCACTTCATGGCAACAAATTTATATTAGTTAAATATTTTTTGCAAAATTTGCTTATAAAATATTATTTTAGGCAAAATTTGCTTAACATAATATTAGTATTTAAAGGAGAACAAATATAGCTCATACTGTGGTATACTATAAGGCTTTAACAGGTACATGAAAATTCTGGAAAAAACATAATATGATCATGTAATCAATTAAGTTTATATTTTAGAATATAAAGTCAAAAGGCGTTCAAAATGAATGCAAAAGAAATTTTTGGGAAGGCATCACAAAGCAGACTCTTAAAAGACCCTTACGTTGAGAAAGTCTGGAACCTAATTGGAGACAGAAGCCTGTTCCAGAAATCTCCAGACTACTTGAGAAGCTTGAGGAAAAGCCTTTTCAGGGACGCACTAAAGTTCTTTTCATCGAATAGCGAGTACTATGCAAGCCTTTTTGAAAGACTCAACATTAACCCAAAAATGCTGAATTAGAGGATTTAGCTAAACTTGCAATACCATCAGATATACTAAGAGGAGACGGCCATAAACAGTTTCTCATAAAAAACGTTGATGGAGATGGAGAATATTTTATGTCAAGTGGAACAACAAACAATGTGCCAGTAAAAATATACAGGAGTCCACTGGATTTGGCTATAATGATAAAAGCCAACACAGACCTATTCGAGTACGTTTACGGAGACTATCTTGAACCAGGTAAAGGGTTAGCCCTTTTTATGGCAGCACCCGAACTTAGGTATAGATTAAATTTTGTAGCCTTCGTACACTTAGCTTTGGAGGCCAAAAATATACCATTATTGTATGGAATGAGTTTGGTAGAAGGTTCAGGAAGTGGTCCAGCTTGGCAGAAGCTTGCACCAAACAAGGACAATATTACAAAGTTCTTGAGAAGCAGGGAGGAGCCTAAACTTTTCTTTACAGCACCAGCTGGAATTTACTTGCTTTCTAAACAGTTTGAGGAACTGAATTTTGTAAAGAGGCTAATGTATAAGTTTGCTTCAGTCTATCCAGTTCAATTGGGTAGAGGGGGTGTTATTGTAACTGGAGGAGGGACAAAGGGTTTCACAAACCTTCCACCATACGAGGAAATAGTTGAGGTTTCGAGGAAATATTTTAAGGCTAAAGATAAGAGTGGGAGAGAGGTTTCAACACCCTTTATGGATGTTTTGGGTATGACAGAAACTTTGACAGCCATGATAGACAGATTTGGTGTTATGGATAAGGTTCCTCATCCACTTTCAGAAGTTTTCCTTCTCGATCCGAAAACATTTGAGTGGAAGAATGAGGATAATGTGGAAGGTATTGTTGGAATATACAATCCTTTTACAACATCGTGGCTTGAAGTCTTTTACCCAGGAGATCTGATGATATCACATTCATCTGATAGATTTTATGGAAAAGAGTATGTTTACGTTAGAAGGTTGAAGAGGGTTGGGAGCTTCAGAGAGCTTGTGGTGGAACTTTGGAGGAGCTTATGGGTAGAAGCTGATTAGAGAAGGAAATTAGACCCTTTCCATTAAAAGAAGGTTTAGAGGTTATAGGGAAGAAGGTTAACGGATACAGGATATTTGAGGTAAGCGAATCATATTTTAGTAGAAATTTTCTCAAATTTAGGGAAATTCAAGAAGAGCTTTCATCTACACCAGTTTCTGATAGGCTTGAAGTAGTAAATGAAATGGGTTAAGTATGGGATAGTCGGCTAAAGCTTGGAGAACTTGATGATCTTAAGGAAAAACTGGCGAAATCTACAGGATACAGTGAGAATCTTAGAGTTTTCGTTTGTACCAATTTTACTTGACATGGACAATGTAAGAAAAAATCTTGAATTCTCTTTCAAGAGCATAGAAGGATTACATAAATTTGTTGAAGTCGATGATGGAGAATATTATAGGTATGTTCCTTCAGGACCGGTATTCATTATAAGCTCAGGTAATTCACTTATACCACCACTTATTCCAACAATACTATCTCTTGTAACTGGGAACATGACGATCTTAAAACCTTCTTTAACAAACTATTTTGGAGTAGTAAGGGTTCTTGGAACATTAAGCAAGGTTTCGGAAAAGTCTTCTGTTGCTGAAAAGATGCTAGATGCATTGTTGGTAAGCTATTTCACACACGACAGTTCCACCCTAAAATTTCTTCTTGGAAAGGGAGAGATTGGTGTAGTAAACTTTTGGGGTGGGGAACCAGCTAGAACAGAAGTGGGAAAACTTGTTTCAGGAAACCCTTATCATCCAAGATTCTTAGTAAATGGCCCACTTACTGGTGTAGCTGTTATTGATGAAGAGTCAGCTGATGATGAAACTGCGTGGGGGCTGGCCTACAATATAATATTATATGATCAACAGCTATGCAGTTCACCTACTTCAGCCATTTTTGTCGGATCTTTTGAAAAAGCTTTAGAGTTTATGGCGAAGGTTACAGTACACTTGGACGAAATTGGGAAAGAATATAGGATGCTTTTAAGTGAAGGTGAAAACATAATTTTACATGGTGTAAGAAGAAGTTTACAGTTAAATGGAGCAAATGTAGTTTATTCAAAAAGTTTAGAAAATCCTTGGACAATTGTAGTCTCTAAAGAGAATAGTGTACTGGACAATATCATAAAATATTTTCCACAATATAACATATGTAATAGAAAGAGGTTTATCGAAATTCTGGTAGTTGATGATGTAGAAAAGGTTTTTGATGAAATTGAAGGGGTGCCTTTAAGGGAAGCTTTTAAGGGTGTAGACAAGGTTCAGACAGTAGGCTTAGCCTTATCGCAAAAAAATTTGGAAAAAGTTTTAGAAAAGCTTGCAAAAGCTGGAGTGTACAGAATTGTTCCATT
This sequence comes from Nitrososphaeria archaeon, assembly GCA_049969935.1. Lineage (GTDB taxonomy): Archaea > Thermoproteota > Nitrososphaeria > JACIWG01 > JACIWG01 > JACIWG01. Next base: position 21,520 of record JBMFNX010000009.1, on the reverse strand, counting down.
AGCGGACATGTTTATGAGAAGCGCTATCGAACCATATGATGGAACAATTTTAGCTTCAGCATTCACGAACACAATATATTATAGGAACAGAAACCTTTGGAAGTGATGTTATGAAGGTTCTTGTTACAGGCGCTTCAGGATTTCTTGGAGGACATTTGATAGAGGAACTTGTTAGAAAAGGCTACAATGTTATCGGAATGGTTAGAAAAGATAGTTCTAGAAAACTTTTGAAAGAATTAAATGTTAGCCTCAGATTTGGAGACCTATTGGAGCCGGAAAGCTTAGTTGATGCAACAAGAGACGTTGACGTTGTAGTCCATCTTGCCGCATACTACACATTTTTCGGTAAAAAGGAATTGTATGAGAAAATAAATGTTCAAGGAACACGCTTTCTCCTTGAGGCGATGAATAAAAATAGTGTTAAGAGAATAGTATACTGTAGTACAACAGAAGCCGTTGGCCCTGTAAAGGAACCCTATGCTGACGAGGATGTTGAACCAAATCCAGTTTACGAGTACGGTAAGTCTAAACTTAGGGCTGGAAATGTTGTTAAAGAATATGGTTCAAAGGGAATAGATTACACAATCTTAAGACCTTCTGGAATATATGGGCCGAGAAACGTTAATGATGTATCCTATTGGTTCATAACAGGATTTGCAAAAAATTCTCTTACAAGCAAGTTTATTGTTGGAAGTGGAAATAATCTGGTACAGTTTGCTCACGTAAAGGACGTTGTTCAAGGATTTGTTCTAGCATTGGAAAAGTATGATATAGCAAAGGATAGAACATATTTTGTTAGCGAAGACAAAGCATACACGTACAATGAAGTGTATGAGATGTTGGCGGAAGTTTGTGGAAGAAAGCCTCCCAAAACACATGTTCCACCAATGTTGGCAAAGATTATGATCGCACCAATAGAATTCTTTAACAGAATCTTTGGAATAGAAAACTTTAACTGGCATGTGAGCACAGTTGACGCAGTAACATGTGACAGGGCATATTCCATAGAAAGGATAAAAAGAGAATTAGGGTACAGTCCAAAATATGATTTGAAAAAAGGGTTAAAGGAAACAGTTGAATGGTACAGGGAAAATAGTATGATATAATTTTAAGCTGCCAAAATCTACTGAAAATTTTTTTGTGCATCATAATATATTTGACAATATTCTTTTTACAAAAACTTGACAAGAAAGCCTGCGGTTTTAACCGTGGGATATATTGTTGAAAGGTTTAAATTCTTCTGATATAAGATGTTTTTGGGCATGTCGCTCGAATGTGGTCCGGATGTCCAAATGCTGGAATAAGGCTCTGGACTGAATTGGGTGAGTGAGGCTCCAGCATAGAGAGATGGAGCATAATCTCAAGTCCCTATTGGAGGGATAACTGGGGTGGTGGCACACTCCTTTGCAGACAGCCGCTGAACAATGAGGGAGCGAATGCTGAAACGAATGTACTCCGTTGAAGTGGCTGTGTGCAAGAATCTCCCGACTCCACTCGTGGAGAGTGTCAACTGCTATAACCAACAAGTTAACCTCTCTATCTCTTATATCGTTCTTACTAGACGCATATGTTACCTGCAAAAGCTGTTTTATGTACACCCCTTATTTTAGGATGAAATCAACTTTATTCTGTCTGTGATCTTTCCAATAAAAATTTCCAAGCTATTCTGCCAATAGCTTTTCCGCCTCAACAATTCTGTTGCCACCAAGTTCTCCATCAGACTACTGTAATTTTCTGTAATCTTAAATGATAGCGCATTTGCCAGCCCATTATCTATGCAATAAATTTTCTTAATTGCAATCATCTGCTGCTTCAGCTTTAGAGAATATCTTTCAACGATAAAGAATAGGTAGGCATTTTCTAGCCCTAATAGGCTTATATAAATTGGTTTACATTTATCCATTATACAATGTTTGTCTCATTCCAGAGAATGTTCTCATCTTTGCGACAATAGTTTTTGATAAGAAATCCATACACCATATGGGCTCAGATATCTTCTCTCCTAAGTTGATCTAAAAGCATTTTCATTTCCTCAGGAGAAAACATCTTGAGCCAGTTCCATCCAAATCTACGGTAGTAGCTGGCTTGATTAGTATTCCTTCTCCTGCATCTCTAACCGTAAGTCGAGAGACTTCGACAATATTGTACTCGCGTCTAAGTTTTGCTGGAATCGTCACTTGACCCTTTCCCGCCACAATCGTATCCCATATGCGATCATTATTTCTTAATTTAATGCCATATTTTAAGCTATTATTGCCTTGTATCAGATGCAATTTTTGATCAAGTTTTTTAGATTAAGGGCTTGATATTCTTTTTACAATGATAAAGAATATTATGAATGATAAAAGTATTGAAGCTAACACTATAGTTACAGGTATAGGGTCTATGTTTGGAACATATGAGGCCCCTGTTGTAGTTTGAGTGTTAGAAGTTGATGATATCACTATTTTTTGAAAACTGTTATCTGACAATTGTACATTAACCTTTGAAGTTTGAGTGCCAATAGCTACTTGTATTCTATATACTCCTTCAGGTAAAACAAACTTTGCTAATCCACTACTGTTTGTAAATTGTTCACCTCTAACCTTATTTTCAGAATCAAATACAGTAACCTTTGAATTTGGTAGAGGGGAGCCTATATTGTCTACAACCTGAACAGTTAAAGTGTATGTTTTCATTTGAGGCAAAACTATTGAAATCTGCTTATCAGATTCTAGATTTATTTCCATACTCCTGTAAACTGTTCCACCATAATAAACCTTTAAAGTGTAGACGCCAGCAAGTAGGTTTTTAAAGGATGATATACCGTTAACTGTAGTGGATTTGAAGGTTTTTAGACTATTTCCCAAAACGACTTCAACATTGGACACAGGCTTTCCAGCGGTATCCTTAGTTTCAACAATCAACTCATACAATGGTACATTAATTTCGTGAACAGTTTCAAGTTTGGGAGTAAATGTTTCCGAATAAACCTTATATGATGTATCATACCAGTAAACGTCCATTACATAAGTTTGCAGCGGCATTAAAGCGAATACAGCGAAACCATACCTGTCAGTGAAATTGTATACACTTTTTGGGCCGGTGGCAGTGTTCCATGTTAAGCTAACCTTAAAATCTGAGACAATTCTATTGGCTGAACCCATAACCCTTACCTTAACAAATCCAACATTACATACAATCTTGCTGAAGCCAGCTTGGCTGGAGACCTTAGACTGTGAGACAACAACATCCTTCCATGAAACAAAAACGTTTATCTCATTGGGGGGGTCGGTTAAAGTGAATGTTGCAACACCCTTACTGTCTGTTGACGCTTCAGCAATAAGGTATGCGCCTGGAGGAGGTGCAAAGAATGTTACTCTTGCATCAGATAATGGACTATCGCGGACATCAACAGCCTGAATCCTCAATTGTACAACAGCTGCTTTAACGCTAAAAAATTGTGTTGGAAAAAATATGATTAAAATTAATAGGGTTAAGTAAAATAGTCTCTTTACATTATAACCTTTTAGATAGATTCTTTCCAAAATCATATGTTTAGCATCTTTTAGTGCCAGCATTTTCGCCAGAAAAATTTTAAAGTACACCTCTAACACTAACTATAGTTGGAAAGTATGTTTCAACGAACATGCGATAGTACATGTTAGGCTCACTATATCCGTTGCCATCGTAAGCCCAAACGCCAGCAAACCATGAAATTACAGTGTTCCTTTTTATAGTCATTGTCGAGCTCGTATCAAACGTTTGGGCTAGACAATCAATAACCCTCCTAGCATAGTCTGCTGAAGTCCAAATCCACATCTGATAACGATTTCCTGGGATAAGTGATTTAATACTGTCCACGTAACCTTTGCTTGGAAGAACAGCTTCACCGAACCCTCCATAATTGTATTGGGCGTACCAGTATAGGAAGTCTTGATCTCTATCATGTGTTGCATAGGAACTGGAATATGTGCCAGAATGTACTGTTAAATCTGTTCTCTGGTGAGCCCAATGGCTTACCCTAATAGATTGACCTACATCACCGCTTGTTCCAGAAATCATTGTCAGATAACTGTAGTATCTTCTATCAGTATAGTCTTCTAACCAAACTATGTCATTGTACAGCTGCCAATATTTTGTTTTATATGGTACTAGTGCAATCTCTGTATGCTTAAATGGGCCAGGATCATCATAGTATTCTCTATAACCATTTTCATATTCTACACGATAGACTCTACTCGTATCTCGATAGGCTACAGCCCTTATGGGACCCACTAGCACAGTCCAGTTTCCAGCTGGAAGTATATGAGGAATCCAGTATCCACCCGGTATATTTATGAAACCTATGCCGTTCATCGAATATTCTACATGATAATTTTTATAGTACATGGAAAACGTCCAGTCTATTGCAAAACTGAAACCCTCGTTGGGTATAAGTCTTAGTGTATACCTTCGATTGTTTATGTCAACGTACATTCCTGAACTATTCATTTCAATAAGATAGTTTGGTGGTGGAGCGTCAGCGTCCCAAAGCCATTCTATCCTAACCTTCTGCTGGTAAACGCCAGGGTTCGAAAAGTTTACTAGGAATACGAGTTTATCTCCTACAGAAAATCTTCTTCTCCATTCTGCAAACTGTAATGTTGGAACAAGATAGTTTGATGTCCAAACCTCAACTTGGCTTGGAATTTCTTTAAGGTTTGGGTCATTTGGGCCGTTTGTTGTACTATATACTCTAAATTGTTTGACTGGAGGCATGGGTATTGGTAGGTAAGAGCCCGTGAACTTAAGTTGTCTATTGAACCATAATATTGTTCCATTTAATATCACTTCTAGTGCGTAAACTTCTTCTGGTTTTGGAACATTTGGATAAAATTGGTTTATTGCATTTTCTTGTATAACATATTCTATTGCCGTGTAAGTGTAGGATTCTACGATTATGCCTCTATTATCTATGGCCCAAACAATAATATACCTATTGTATGGTTCACTTATAACTTTATTATCATAAGATTTAAAGTATATTGTGTAGTTTCCGCCTCCATTGTTTAGTACTGTAACAATTTTAGCCGTCTTCCATTGGGATGTTGGACTGTCAAAGTATGCTATTTTGAAATTGTTTTCGGTTAGGTCTTCAACTGGCTCGTTATATTCTTTGTTTAATGTGACTGTAACCTTTGTACCGAGCTTATTGTCATTTTCTATAGAGTCCACGTACACGGTCATGTTTAATAGTACAAGAATCTGTCCTTTCCATCCATAGAATCCTGTTCCTGGAACGTTTAGGCTAAAGTTTGCTGAAATTGCTGAAATACTTTGTGGTGAATACCAGTATAATTTTGCTAAATCGTAAACGTATCTTTCAGGCATATTGTATCTTCCAAATAATTGTTTTTGAGGCTGTAGTAGAACCTTATTGAATGCGAAGTTTATCTGTAGTCCTCTTGAGGAAAATGTTCTTATTGCTGTCTTCATCCATAGGGTGAACCTTTCAAAAGAATTATATCTTGGAGTATCCATTTCAGCGGTCAAATTATATTCTTGTGTCATCGATGCAAGGATAAATTTTAGTGCTCGTCTGAAGTCTTCGTTAAAGTTGTCAACAATCTCCTTAGTCTCCTCGTACCTCATGTTCTGGTATGATATTGATGTTGTATGAACCATTATTGCAATATAGAATATTAGAACAACCAATATTATTCCAGAAAAGATTAGTAATTGACCCCTCTTCCCTCTCCTCATACTAGACACTCCCCAGAAGGGCTAACTTCATTTCAACCACAATAACCTTCATCCATTTGGTAGTATAAACGTAGGATACTTGAGCGTTTTCTCCAGCCTTCAAGAACACTGCTTCATTGGCTTTACCAAATTCATCTACAGCATTAGATATTGTCTTTGTATTAAGTTCCTTTAATTCTACAAAACCAAGTTCGTTTAATGTAGCATTGTATACGGTTATGTTGAATACGATATTTTGTGGTATTAGAGAGTTTATTACAACCTTTAACTGCTGCTCCCAACCATCCTTAAGATTGCCATTAGAGTCGAAAATAAGTTTATCGAATCCATCGTTTACCGCTAGAGAGGATAGAAGATTGTATCCGAATTTTGTAAGGTCCTCGCTTGACCTCTGATGGGGTGTGTTAGGTGGTAGTGTCAGGTAGGAGCTTATAGAAAAGGCTGCAAGAATCAATAGGGCTGCAACAACAGATTCTATTATCCTAGAAATACCCTTTAACATCATTCACTCATCCTCCACAAAGTTAATTCAGCATAGTATGAGTTTGACCCTATCTTTACGACACGAGATAGTGTGACACTTTTTATTCCAGCAGTTTCTAGTCCTATCGACATGTAGTCGACGGCAACAGGGGTTCTTGGCCTGGAGGCGAAAACTATACCCCATCGACCCTGCTTTTTAACAAGAAGACCAACAAATATTACATCCTGTGATGGTTCATTAGCTAACTCGTAAACTCTATAATTTTTTCCACCATAGTTTACTATCTTGCCAGCTTCACCGTTGGTCACGTCTATTGCAGGATCCAATATCATAGTTAAGCTTGAAGTTAACTCGAATGCTGTTAGCTCTAGATGGTGCGCTCCTCTCGCTATATCCTCTACTTGAGTGAAGTTTGCTATAAGATACTTTCCCTGAACCGTTAAACCTAAAGTTGGTATTGTGTTGTCAACAAGCTCACGTTGAGACTGTAGGCCATAGTAGTTTGCTGTAACAACTAGACAGTATGCTCCTACAGAACCTTTGGGTATGGATGGCATGTTATTGCTGAAGTCTAGCAGTGTTTGGCCGCTCCAGTCCGTAATATTGTATGTGAAAGTGTAACTGTAGTCGAAGTATTCTTGGTTACCCACCTTCACTATATATATTGCAATGTATGTTCCCCTCACTTCCGCATTAGCTGCAGCCTTATCCATGTAATTTTTTACGTAAACCTTGAACTTTTGCGTAGGATTTTTTGTGTCAGCACGTTCTAAGGTTATGTTCAAAGCATTTTTTATATAGAGTCTGAAACCGTATTTCCAGTATTTCCCATTTACATCATATAGTCCGGTTAATGCTCCGAAGGCTGTAGAGTTTATGTATAGTGGGTTAATTATTTCTGCTACACCAGGATATAATCTCATCACTTTATCCACATCCAGATCATACATTCTTCCATGCTGTAGTGCAAGTCCAAAGTCTTTTAGGCTACTGCTGTTTACTCTCACATCTGAACCCCAATCTTCTGGATACCCGTATGTTGATAGTATTTTGTCGAACAATCTTTCTGCTACCACATCAAGTTGCTCTTCTTCAGCAATCTGTAATTGGCTTGAAGTCATAGATGTAATTGAATAGTATGTGTATCCTAGCATTAGTACTGTTATCAGAACTGCAACAATATACTCGTATGTTGGACTCATCAGCCTCCCACCTCAAGTCTTCCAATACCAATTTGGGTCATGCCTGATACTGGGTCACGTTTGCACCATATCACTGGTTTAGATGTTCCACTGTATATTTTGTCAGCGTAGACTATTCTACCATTTTCGACATCAAAGCTTCCTGAAGAGTTAACGACATGCACTCCCTCTTTAATGTAGAGTCTTGATTCTACTTTAAAAACATAGTATCCGTCCAAGTATGCGACAACCTTCCAGCCCATCGAATCGTTTTCAAGCCCAATAATGTAGCCCTTGTTGTTAATGTGGACTGGAACCTCTATAGTCTTGTAAATGTATGGACTTTTATGTTCAAGATAAAACATGTTAAGCAAATCAACCATTTCCGCAGAAAACCTTTCACTAACCTCTTGAAGATAAACTTTTGAAGTTTTAAAACTTGTATCTAATGTTGTCTGTAGAGCAAAAAATGTTGCTGCAGCTAGAAGCATTCCAAGCAAAATTGTTCCAAGCATATGAGATAAGGCTATATCAGGCATACTTTATCCACCTAAAACTGAAATTTCAACATTAGATTGGACGAACATTATTATCGTTTCCCTTGGAAGATAGTTTGTACCATTATAGTAGTAGCTTGGAACAATCACATCATGGTATACAGTACGGGGCGTGGGGGAGGAGGGGTCATCAAGTTGAGCCACTACCCTAATCGTGTAAGTGGGGTTTGATGGTCCAGCGTCTGCTGGAGCACTTATCCTATAATATGATGTCTCTATACTTCTGCATTTTGCTACAACATATATGCTTCCGCTTCCAGAAAATGTTCCTGGAACCATGTTTATGTATGAAATCTGTATCATGTTCACTAGTTCGAATATTGGTAAGCGTGTTGTTGCACTGATACCCTTGCTAAAGTTGAACGTGCCAAGATTTAGCACATTTACTCTTGCATAGTCTATTACTATCCATGCGCCATCACTTTGCTCTACATAAACGCAGCCCATTGAAGCATTATTGTTAGACAATATTAATACTTCAGTTCCTCTTATAACATATTTTCCAGCTGCTGTTACAAGTGAGCCCCCTCGATATTTTAGCAGATTACATTGTGTGGTTAATAGCTGTATACTATCATATGGTAGTGTGCCACTGTAGGCTTCAACATCTACACTGAAAGTGTAAGCGTCTCTTATGAATGATGGGCCTCCAGTTCTAGAATTGAATTTAACATATCCTGATGAAGACTGTTTTGTTGAAACATGCTCTATTATTTCTGCAAGGTTTGCCATAATATTTTTTGCCTGATCAAATTCTGTGTTCTCACTTTGTATTGAGAACATGTTGTTTGCGAAACCCATGGCAATCAAGGCTATACTTAACATTATTCCAGTTAATATAACACTTGTTACTACTTCAGATAAACCCTTCTTACTTCTAAGCCTACTCATACTCTTAACCTTCACCATATGTTAATAGGGGGAGAGAATAATTTAAAGTTTCCCATTTTATGGGGACACTATCTGGAATGAGCCCATGAACATTGGGGCAAGATACAATGATATTAATGATATTATTGCTAGTACGAAAGAGTGCTTGAATCCAGCGCTAACCCTTTCACCTGAAACCTTTCCAGCAACAAGTCCCATGAAGACTGTGTTGAATACTATTGGTGGTACAAAGACTTTTACAAAGTCTCCGAACCCGAAGGAGGCTGAAAACTGTTGGAATACGCTTCTTGCAAAGAAAAGTATTGTTATTGTTGAAATTAAAAGGATCAGTCCTCCAATGTATGGTAGTAGGAGTAGGGGTCTTAAGCTGGACCTCTTCTCCTTCTCTATAGACATTATTGATTCACTGAATGATGCAAGGCTTTCAAGTGTTTCAGGCGTTCCACCGCCAACGTCTATAGAGTCTATGAGGAGGAACATTGTCATAAGATTAAGCCACCCATGTAGCCTTTGTTTAAGGTCTGCAAGAACCTTCCTAAACGATATTCCCCAGCTTATTTCATTAGACATTAGTCTTAAAATTTTAGAAAATTCACCATACTCTCTTTTTGCAAGGTAGAAGATGCATTTTTCAGGACTTATTCCAGTCTTCCTAATTTCAACCAGGTCTCTTAGAAAGTTTGTTATACCCATTGTTATGAGACTGTTTTCTCTAGAATATTTTATGTCCATAACCATTCCAGGAAAGAATGTCACCATCATGACAACACATATACCAACACCGGGCTCGAAACCATAGTCAAGGCCCAACATCTGCCTAAAGTTTACGACAAAATTGTATAAGGGTTCTAGTGGACGAAAATCTCCAACATTCACAAGAGGCATGGGAACATAGAATGCTAGAACCATCGGTATTGCCAGCAGGAACGTGAAGGGTAGTGTGGCAAAGAACCACTTGTATGCCCTATAGTCTGAAATAGGATACTTTGGTGCAGTAATATCGATCAAGTACAGGAATATGCCAGAAATTACTGGCAGGAAAATGTATGAGAAGAGTACGAAAGTTTCCATGCTAAAAAGTCCACTGCCTCCACCCATGTTAGCGGGCATAATCTTTGTCACGATAAACATAACATATAGTGCGAGGGCAAGCAGTATTGCTACAGTAATATATGATTCCATTAGAAGAGCCATACGCTCTCCAATAATCTTAATCTTAGTCTTCCTGTTCTCGAACATTAGTTCAGTACGCTTCAAAAGATAATGTTCAGTATCACCTCCAACCCTTAAAGTTGAAGCATAGCCTAAAACAAACTCTTTATAGTCTTTGCTTGGAACATGCTTAGCACTCTCCTCCAATGCAGTTACAGGATCAATGCCTCTAGCCCTAGTGTCAACATAAACAAGTTTAGCAGCCTGACCAAGCTGTGGAAGAAACTCTAGATCCTTAAGCTTCTCGAAAGCCTTAAAGGGTGAAATGCCTCCTGATGCTAGAACGCTAACATATGCTGCTGCAAAGGGGACTTCAGTGTCAAGTATTGAGGCACGATTCGATGCAGCAAGATTAGGGTAGAGTAGAAACAGTACAAGAACAAGAAGTGGCACAGCGATAAGTGTGAGCATGAAAGGGTTTAGGAGAAAAAATCCTATTAACGCGATTGGAGCAAAAATTGCAATACACAAGAATGTTGCAAAACCACAAATGGAAAGGTAGGTTTCAGGATGTATTCGAATGTTTGCAGCCTCCAAGGTTGCTGGAATATTCTTAAAATATTTTAGCATAATACGCCCAAACCAGCTAAAGTAGGCGTAAGATAAGCTTGTAAAAGTAAACTTAGGCCTATAAACCCTTTTACCTTTAACCTGACCCTTAACTTGACCCTTAACCTTAGCCATCCTAAGAAAATATTAATCAATAGAATTTAAACTTATCTATTCCTTTATCAAAAAAAATTTTTTGGTATAAGATTAAAAAAAGTTAATAGAAAAGTTTATATTCCCTCAACCCAATAGTGAAGCTATGCGTGTAAATAAAAGGAGGGGTATAAGCCCCGTAATAGCGACAGTCATACTAATTGCAATAGCAGTAGCAATCGCAATAGCAGTAGCATTCTGGGCAGCAGGCCTAACAGGAGCATTCACAAGATTCGAAAAGCTAGAGATAACAAATGCGTACGCAACAAGTGGTTCAACAATTATCATGACGGTCAAGAATAGTGGCTCTGCTGACGCAACCATAACAGATATCTTTGTTAATGGGAAACCAATTAGTGCATTAGGTTTAACTTCAACCCCAAGTGGTTCAGTTTCACTGCCAACAGGTAGTAGTATAACCATCACTATATATGCCACTGATATTTCTGGAAAACTTATATCGGGAGTAACATATGAAGTTAAATTGCATACCGCATCAGGAGCTGAGTATCCAAAAGCAGTTGTGGTACCATAACTAATAGTATTAAAAACGGACCTTAATCCTTTTTTTTAAAAATAAGCTTTCTAATTATTAGATTAAAAGATTCAGACAATAGTCATTAAAATGCTATTTAGGAAGCTTTGAGAGGATGTTAAGATAAGCTGTTCTTTGGCATCCTGTTTTATATTTTTGTAAGTTTCTATGAGTACGTTATTTTTTAGTTTTGCCGAGAAATTGTTGTAAAAATGTTTTCAGCTTTGCTTTAAGCATACTCAACACCTTTTTTATGTACCCATTTTAAAGGTTTCGCACTTATCTCGTACCTATATTCTAGCTTCAATCTTTTCGAATACATCCCTATACAATGACTTCGGTCAACAAGAAGGACGGGATCATTTTTCAAAGCATCCTAACGAATTTATATCATTCAAAAGTTTTACACATACTACGGAAAAGGTTTTAAGCAAAATTTTACAAGGGTGTTTATATGAATAGAAACAGTAACAATTATATGAGTTTACTTAATTTTTTCTGTACATACTTAGGATTATTTTACATTTTCGCAATTCTATTTTCTTACTTACAGTATATTATTTTTTTAAAGGTAAATTTTTTTGGATTTGTTGCAAGCTTTTTTTCTTTAATTTTTTATTATCTACTTTTCGACAGGACTCTAAAAATTAATTTTGACAAAAAAACTATAGTATTTGTTCCTATCGGATTAGTTTACCTTTTATTTCTTTACCTTTTTCTGCACGCCTTTCCCTTTTTTCCATTGGTACCCAGCATCGATTTTTTCGTACACCTATCTAATACCCTTAATTTGATAAGAGGATACGTGAATTTCATGCCTCTTTTTGCAAATCCTGGGATAGCGCTTTTATTAGCGAATTGGCTTTCATTAGGATTTGAAAATATTCTTTTTGCCTCACGCCTTTTTATGATACTAATATTATGGTCAGCTTTACCTCTTGTATTTGTTTTAGGAACTTTTATAAGGGGAATTATAGGAGGTGTGATATCCTCGGTCACTTACATTTTTTTTAATCCTTTTTTTTATTATACTATTATTGAGACAGGGTTATATTCTAATGCTTTAGGATTATTCTTTTGTCTACTTACCTTTTACTGGTTCATAGAACATGCGGATAAGATGCCCATTAAAGGATGCATCTTGATGTTTCTTTCAGGATGCATTTTACTGTTATCTCATTCATCAAATGCTCTGATTTTTCCCACTTTACTATTTTCTACATATTATCTGGTAGCTGTGGAAAAGAGAAATATTTTTTGGCCCAATTTGCTTGCTTTTTTTCTAAGTATATTAATCGTTATAGGTTTAAATTTACAATTAATATCCAGACTCCCGTCTACTTTAAGTGGGCCACTTGCAGTTTTTGGTACAAGCTTAGATCCAATATCTAAATATTTATCAACCATTCCTATTTTAGAGTATATGTATAATTTACATCCTTTAACAGTACACTTATTTTTCTTCTGTTTTATTGCAGCTTTTATATCTATTTATCGAAAGAAGTTGGGATTTAATGTCCTTCCTTTTTTCTGGCTCACATTTTTAACTGCTACAAGTTTCTTTAGCACAAACGTAATACGTTTTTCACTAATTACCTTTACACCCTTATCTTTATTGTCAACACAAATTTACACTACAATCCTTGAACCATTATACATGCATTTAAAAAGGATTTTGCCTACAAATAAAATGAGAACAATTTTAAAATTTGAAGGAATGATCTTTTTCACAGCAATACTTATTTTTGCAAATTTGCATGATCCATTTAATTTTATATGGCCATTAAATGTTGCAACATGGAGCAGGCCACAGCAGTTTGGATTTTATAATGCTCTTGTTTGGTTTAGAGAAAGTTCTGAGGCTGATGCTACAGTAATTAGCATCGGCGGACATCCTATGCTGTATTTACCCCTTATTGCTAACAGAACTTTTCTAGCCCGATTGCCTGGTGAGACACCTGATACCGTTTATGAGTTTTTGAAGAATTATAGTAATGGTTATGTTGTTGTTTGGAATCGTTTGCATCCATATAATGGTTCTTTCTATTATGTTGACTTGTATAAGAATAGTAGTTTGTTTAGGCAGGTTTGGGCTAATGACGAGGTTACTGTTTTTAAGGTTGTTAGAAGAGATTAGTGTAGACAGCAATATATGAGTATAGTATTGCTAGTGTGCCGAATACTGTTTGTGTTAGCCAACATTTTTTTACTATTGTTTTTTCGTCTGCTGGTTTTTTGTACATGAATATACTCCATAGTGCGCATATTTTTTCTGATACTATTTTGTTGTCTTCTGTTGTTGTGCCTACTGTCCATTTGAATTTGTCTTTTGCTCTTAGTATGAAGTTTATTATGTATGGTGTGCATGCTATTATTCCCGCTGTTTTTATTGTTCCCACGATTATTGCTGATGCGATTATTGCTCCTGTCATGTATGTTCCACTGTTTCCTATGAATGCTTTTGCTGGATAATAGTTGTATTTTAGGAATGCTAGTAGTGATGCTGCTAGTATGGATAGTGTTAGTGTAGATTCTAGGGAATTGTATATGAGGGCTGAGATTGCTAGGCTTGCTGATGTTATGAAACCTAGTCCTGCTTCTAGTCCGTTGAATCCTGCGTAAATGTTTACACTGTTTGCTAAAAATGCTACACCGAGTAATGCTAGGGGCCAGAATATTATTCCCAAGTCTTGTGGTCCGAATGGTGTTAGTGTTATGAATGTTGAGCCTTTATGGTATGTGAGGAAGGGTGTTCCTATTAGTAGTGAGAATGTTACGAGTGTTTTTTTGCTTAGTGTTAGTAGGTCATCTAATAGTCCCAGTAAACAGGCTAATGTTGCTGTAATATATATGAGCATTAGGGCTTTTGTGTCTAGGTCTAGTGTTCCAGCCAATGTTAGGGCGCTTGTGAAACCTAATAGTAGTGCTATTCCTCCTGCTACAGGTATTTTCTCATTATTTTTCTTGTGCATGTCTATTCCTACAATACTTTTTTCCTTCAACCTTTTTGAAATACATGGTGTTGAAATATATACTATTGCAAACGAGGTTATTGAGAGTAGTGCTGTTGTTATGTAAATGTTCATCACCTTATTTGTAATACTTTTAAAATTATTATATGTTTGTTTTTAGTTTCTTGTTTAGGCAGGTTAATATTATTTTTTCAACCTTTTCTGCAACCTTTTCCCATGTATATTTTTCTTCAACAGCCTTCCTTCCATCTTCACCCATTCTATACATTTTTGTTTTATCAGATAATATTTCTAATATTTTTTCTGTCAACTGCTTTACATCATTTGGTTTAACCAAAAAACCTGTTACACCATCTATCACAACTTCTCTTGGGCCGCCAGAGTCTACGGCTACAACGGGTGTTCTACAAGCGTTTGCTTCTGCAAGCACGAGCCCAAAACCTTCTGCGATACTGGGTTGCACTAGAACCCAAGCATGTTTTATTAGCTTTATTTTTTCTTTTTCTGGAACAAATCCTGTAAAGTGCACATTTGATGATAAATCTAGTCTTTTAGCCAAATCTTTCAGCATTTTTTCTTGCGGACCAGATCCTACTATGTAAAGTTCTGTTTCAGGTATTTTTGAGAGAATGTTTTTAAAGGCTAGAAGTAAGTTTTCTACTTTTTTGAGTCTTACCAGTCTTCCTACGAATATTATTGTTGGTTTAGACGATTTTTGTGCTTTAACTGAATCGATTGATTCTAAGTTTACTCCTCCGCCAACAACATGTATCTTATCCTCTTTAACTCCAACATGAACTAATTTCTTCTTTGTAGACTCGCTTACAGTTAATATTATGTTATAGTTTAGTTTAATTGCTACGAGTTCTGCGATTCCGCGGACGAAACCTTTAATGAAACCTTTTTCATTTAATGAGAAACCTAGTCCATATATGTCGTGAAAGACTGCGACCACATTTTTTCTTCTAATTTTCGAAACAATATAAGATGGTATGAGAGGAAAGGTTTGGTTCGCCATTATTATATCATAGTCTAAAGTCAATCCTTTAACCACTATTCCGTAGGTACTGAAAATAGCTCTAATTAAATACGGTTGAATGCCTTTTACTGGAAAAGGGCCAATTCTAAAAATTTGTACACCATCTATAATTTCATTATGGAAACGATTTGGATGCTTATAACTTATAACCATAACATTGTATCCTTTCCTTGCTAAAATTTTGCTTACATTAAATAACCAGACTTCACCGCCGCCAACATGTGGTATAAAGTATTCAGGACATAAGAGGATTCGCATTATCTTTTTAACTTATTATGGTTACCTTAAAAATTTTTAAATATAATATTTGTTAATTTAATCTCTATATGAGGAAACCCCGGTATTCCATTTGTATGACCACCTATCAAACGAAAAAGACAGTTAAAAGATGTTTTGATAGTTTGTTACCGCAAGTTGATGACAGGTTTGAAATAGTTGTTGTAGATAACTTTAGTTCTGATGGTTCTGAGAAATACTTGGAAACGCTTGCTAGGGAGGGAAAAATTCGTTTAATTAGGAGAAGGTGTAGTCGAGGTTTGGGTAGACAGATTGCAGCCGAAAACGCTATTGGCGATGTTTTAATTCAACAGATTGACGCTGACCAAGTATATGGTAATTTTTTAAAGTATGCTGTTGAAGTTTTTTGAAAGAGAAAGTTCAAAGGATCCTGAAGTTTTACTTTTTGTACAAGGAAAAAGGAAAGTCTCTGTTTTTGAGAGGGAACCCTCTGCAATGACCATTGCATACAAGGATACTTTTTTGAAGAAAACTAAGTGGCCCGATATTAATTATGGTGAGGACATACATGTTTATGAATATTTTATCAAGAATGGGCATGCAAGATATGTTTTTGTAGACGATTACGCAATCCAATTAAAGGGGAATATAATTTTGCAAATACTTGGTAGGATTGTAAATTATCAGCAGCTTTTTATATCAGGTTTTACTCTTGCCCATGTTACATATGCTACAAGGTATTCTGGTTTTTTGTTCTATGTTAGAGCCTTTATTGTTCATCTTACTTTCCTTTACTTTTCGGTTAAAAAGTTTTTTAGAAAATTTTAGGGAAGGAGCTAACGGTTAAAGCATACATATAAAATAAAATTATGATAAATAAACTTATAATCTCAAAACAGAGAAGAATCCTCGAACAATAAAGTCATAAAGCAAAATTTTTTATAATCTGTGCTCTAACTACTGTCTTAAATGCTGGTTAATCTCGGTTGTGGCAGTGAAGACATTGGTGAAATAAGAATTGATATTTACAGAACAAAAACAGTGAATGTAATTGCTGATTGTAATTTTAGTCTCCCTTTAAGAGGTGGATGTTGTGATATTGTTTATAGCAAGAATCTTCTTGAGCATTTAAAGAATCCCTTTAATTTTGTTAAGGAAGTTTTTCGTATTCTTAGGGTTGGTGGTGTTGTTGTTTTGGTTACGGATAATGCTGGATATTGGCGTTTTCATTTGTCAAATTATAGGTTTGTTAAATCCGGTGTACATGTTGGAGGATATGAGAGTAAGTTGTTGGATAAGCATTATGCTTTATTTACTTTTGAGCATTTGAGAAATCTTTTGGAGGGTGCAGGGTTTGAGATTGTTGATACAAGATTTTGTGAGGCTCCTGCTTTCTCTCGTTTTTCTTTTTTGCGTATTTTTATCGATAAGGTTTTGTCGGTTTTTCCTCTTTTCTATAATTTAGCTTTTCCTAGGATTTTTGTTAAGGCGAGGAAAATTAATGTTAGAATTTAGTTTTTAATTTAAACTTGAATAGATTTACGTTGGGTTTATTATAAGAGAATTTTTTGTTATATTTTTTGGCTAAAGTTTTCTTATAGAAGAGATACTATTATGGCGACTGCATTTAGTATACCCATCCATAAAAATGTATGGCTTAAGGCTTGAGAGAAGAGAACTTTTTCTGCAAAGGGGGTGCGATGTTGCCTGCTGATGAGATTATTGATGATACTTGAGGGTATGGGATGAGTGTGGACATGATTAGAATGGCTAAATTTAAGCTGACAGTGAAGCCTACGTTAAAGAAGACGGCTCTAACAGCGGATGCGACACCTCTGCGTTCCTCTGGTACTGACCTCATGATGAAGCTCATGTTAGGTGAAGAGAACATTCCTATTCCTGCGCCCAAAATTATCATGTACAATATGATGCAGTTATATGGGTGTTAACGTCTATGGTTAAGAGTAAAAGTAGGAATAGGCTTGTTAATGTTAGACTTGAGATCATGAACTTCTTTTGCCCAAATTTGTCAGATAGTCTGCCGCTTATTGGTCCAGCTATTAGGAACGCTATTTCGAAGAGGATAAGCCTTACTCCGGCATAGAAAATGTTGAAGTCCTTAATTATTTGGAGTTGACACTCTCCTCGACTGAAGTCGGGAGACTTTGCTTCTAGGGTGTCATTGGTTGTTCATTGCCCTTTTAGGCTCCCACTTCATCCCATTCCACCTTAGAAGCAGGGGGTGTGCCACCACCCCGTTAACGCTACCTTCACCTTGAAGGTAGCCTATATTTAATACACCTATTGCGTCTCTATTTGCTTCTAGCCTGCAGTCTAGGCATTTGAACGGTATCGTATATATTAAGGATAAAGTATATATATGGGTATTATATACTTTTAATGATAGGGGATGGTAGAATATGGTTTTAATTTAAGGAAAACCATGTTCCTTATTACATTATCACTTCTTCTCTTAACCAGCTTAAAAGTTTATTCTTATAATATAGGAGGGGCAATGACCTTTGAAGACGATTATAATGATTTTTGGTATA
Organism: Nitrososphaeria archaeon; assembly: GCA_049969935.1. Taxonomy (GTDB): domain Archaea; phylum Thermoproteota; class Nitrososphaeria; order JACIWG01; family JACIWG01; genus JACIWG01. Next base: position 3,434 of record JBMFNX010000009.1, on the reverse strand, counting down.
ATCAAGTAGACAGCTTTTTAAACATTATTGACTCATACCCTAATTGGAACAAACTTTTTTCATATGACTACCCTAATGTTGGACCCTACATGTATGTAGAAGAAGCAAATGGTGGATTAGATGACTCATATGCTGATAAAGTAGAAATATCTATTATTCTTGGTCACACGGCAATAGTGCCTGTGAATGGAATATACTATACTGCAATAGGATTTGGAGCTGGAAAGGGGGCTGCTATTCCACAGCAAGTTAGATTAGGATATCAAAGCCCAGACAATAAAGGTGAAGCTATTTGGGCATTTATTATTCAATGTGAATTACTACATGATGATCAAGGTAACCAAATTGGTGTTGGTGGATGGACACAAACATTAACAGGCACACATATGCTTCTAGGTTTTAAAAATTCTCCTGACGTAATAGGTGGGGACATTCCGGAGCTAGCAAAAAGATTAACAGGAACATATCCTTTTCCTAAGGAAAAAGTTCAGGACGCTTTCTTTCACACTTTTGTAGACAAGGATCATCCAAACAATATTGCAAGAATAGTAGCTGAAAATACTTCTGTTGCAGATAATGACATTATAGATAGCTTCAACGAGCAAATTCCAGTAGACGCAACTAAGATTATTGTAACATGCTGGTATACAGGGTGATGACTTTTGAAGGGTTGCTCTAAAATACTCTTATTTGTGATAGCTGGTATGGCGTGTCTGGTTGTTTGCTATTCAGCTTATCTAGAAACATTAAAAAGTCTTCCTTTGCAGAAGATTACGTCAGGTTACAGTACATCAGCTATTTCATCAGAATTTAATTTTCAACTTTATCCCCCTGACAAGGTTATAATTCCTAGAGTAGACTATTATATAGTGCTCGCTAATGGTACTCAAATTTATTTTGGTGCAAAAAATCCTTTAAAGTTTGAGATAAAAGTTGCATCTGACATTAAACTTGATGTTCCAAAAGAGCTTACAGTGTTTAAGGTAAATGTGCTTAATGATGTTGATGATGTGCTAGATTTGGCGTCAAAAGTTGGATACATGACAGATAAAATTTATTATGACAATGATACAGAAACCTATGTTGTACACAATTCTACACACTGTTTCGAATACTCTAGAGGCTACTTTAGGCTGTGGAAAATTGATAGAAATGAGTTGGTTAAAGGCTTTCCACCAGACAATTTACTTATTGAAAGGGCGAAAAATTTCCTTTATGAGAGGAGCCTTTTACCAGAAGGAAATTATCAATGTACTGTTGGCGCGTTTAAAACTGTTGACGGTGAACCAGTTTTAAAGCATGTATCGTTCGCGATAAATATAAACGGTTTACAGGTTGAAGGATTAGGTTTTAGTATAATATTTAATGCCGAGGGTGAAATTGTTGAAGTAGAAGGATTCACCATGTCAAAGATAGAGGCTTTAAAAACATATCCTACAAAGACAGTGGAAGAAGTGGTAGGCGAGTTAAAGGAGAAGATTTCTACTGGAGCACCGAGGTGGGACTGGAGAATAGACATTATAGCATTCACTACAATGAATATTACCGGCATCAAACTAAAATATTATCGTACAATCGAAGGATACATAGTTCCAATATATGAGATAGAGGGCACATCATCTTTAGACATTGATGGAACAAATTACATGAAAAGAGAAAATTCTGCAAGATTAATAGCTGTGAAAAGAGTTTAGGGAAATAAGCTGAAGCCGTTGCCAGCAGTTTCAAAATATGCTTTGTTGCAAAATTGACTTGTTTGTCTAGGATGTTTGTCATAGCAGATTATTGGTCTTTGCCATCAGCTAGGTGTTATGGTTCGGGATTGGGTTTGCTATAATGATGTTTTGGTTTGGGAGGTTAGCTTCTTCTTTAGTAGGAGGCTTCTTGACTCTCTTAGGAGGTTTGATGTTGGAGGTGGGAGGGTTGGTAGGCCTCCTTACCCTAATAGTTTGATCATTTTTCTTGCCTTGATTAGAGCGTATTTTAGGCTTCCGTATCGTCATACTGAAGGTTTGGCTAGGATGCTTTCTAAGGTTTTGGATATTACTGTGCCTGATTATTCAACTTTGAATAGGAGGGTTAGAAGGCTTACGATACCCGTAGACCTTAATCCTTCAAATAAGTTTTATGAGCTATCCATAGACTCTACAGGCTATAAGGTTTCGAATAGGGGTGATTGGATGAGGGAAAGGTGGAAGAGGAGGAGAGGTTACGTGAAATTGCATGTAGCCGTGGACATAAAATCTAAGAAGGTTGTCAGCCTAGAGGTTACAGACGAAAGTGTGGGAGACTCTAAAATGTTCAAGCCTCTAGTAGAGAAGGCTTCAGAAAAGGGTGTGGTAGCAAAGGTTTATTATGCCTAGGTCTATGTAGAGAGGTTTGCTGCCTTCACGTTTAGGAGGCTTCTCAACTTTCACACTCATAAAGCCCCTCCGCACTCTATCAACTTTGTCGTAAGCTATTTCAAGCCTTCCCTGTTTTCCAGCCCATTTCATCTTCCCCTTATGTTTTAGTTTAAGCTTTTTTGGAAGTTGCAGGTATTTATCGTCGATTTTATAGCAGTCGTTTCTTATGATGATTTTAAGTTCTCTTTTGCCGTTCTTTTTCCAGTACCTTGGCATTCTAGGGAAAATTGGTTGACGCCACGATAGACTTTACGGTCAAAGAAACTGATTCCAGTTTATGAATAGACGTTTACATTAATTTCAACAATCACATGCTTAAGGGGATTCGTGTGCTTGGATTATCAGATGGCAAATAGTATGACTCCAATGAATATTAGGGTTCCAGCCACCGCAGTCTTGAATGTTATTTTTTCGCCAAGAATTAGTGCGGATAATATTAGTACGAATAGTAGGCTTGCTCTATCTACTGGTGCAACCTTTGAGGCGTCAGCCATTTTTAGGGCGGCAAAGTATAGTAGCCAAGATATTGCTCCAGCAACTCCTGAAAGTATTATGAAGATCATGTCTTTGCTTGTTAGCTGTGTTAATTGAGGACCTTTGCCCATGGCTACTACGAAGCCTACTATGAAGACTGCCATGACGATGGCTCTTATTGCTGTTGCAACGTTGGAGTCAACACCCTGTAATCCGACTTTCGCAAAAATTGCGACGAGTGCTGCGAAAAATGCGTCTAAAACTGCTAGAACAAACCAGTTCAACATTAACCACCAAATTTGAAATTATGATTAAAGTATATTAATTTTATAAATTTGTCTTCTATATTAAAAGTATTCAAAATTATCATTAAGTTTATTTTGAAACTAATTGTCATCCTATTGCTAACTTTATTGGACCATATGCTTATTTTTGTTTTTTATATAACAATCTTGAACCTTTTATAAGCTTGTTATTATAAAATAATAGAATAATTTGCCATGAAGCTGATTACAAAGTGTATCTTTTCAAACTTTAGCTTAAATTATATTAAGA
>JBMFNX010000008.1:0-49849 GCA_049969935.1 Nitrososphaeria archaeon | reverse complement strand
ATTCGTGATGTACGCAGTCTTCTTCACATTTTTTACAGCATATCTTGCTATAGTGTCTTTCCAATTTTATTCGACAACATCAATAGTCTACTGGTTTCTAGCACTTCTCACACTTTCGACCATAATATTCTGGTATGAGTCAATCTCTGCCTGGCACTCAGCACCATCATAATAAACGTAATATTCTCTTCAGAAATTCTTACCCTATAAAAGTTGTATCAGGAAATTATTTATTGTGGGTGACTCAGCAGTTCTTGGACAGTTAACTTTATATAACACTTCCTAACAATAATTGATAGGCTTACAAGGTTTGGGTTCAAGTATCTGGAGCGATACTTTTTATCTCGCAACGTTAGAATCGAAGTAGTTAATGGTGAAGAACCTAGGGATGCATATCAAGAACTCGTTGAAGACTTGGTCGCTTTGGTCTCGAGCTTTGCTGGAAAGCTCTATGGGCTGAGAAGCCACAAATATGAGAAGGTGGTTAGGGGTGTCAAGCAACTTATTGCTGAATGAAACATGCAAATTCAAGCTCAACCCAAATGAAGAACAGAAAACAATATTAGAAGAGCTCTTCTCAGTATATGGGAGCATTGTTAGGGAATGCCTTAATAAAGCCACCAAGATGAACATAACCTCAAGGAAGAGGTTACATGAAGCAATATACAGGGAGTTGAGGGTGAAGTATCCCTCATACCCTTCACATTACATTTACACGGCGATAGCACATGTTTTAGGGATGCTTAAATCTTTTAGACGATTGTCGAGGAAGAGAAAAGACATAAAAGCTCCGAGCGTAGAAAATCTGAACACAATACTCTTGGACGATACACATCTGTTCTGGTTTAACTGGGACAACCTCAAACTAGCCACACATAAAGGACACATCATAATACCGTTTGAACCACATGAACATTCTAGAAAGTTCACTAGTTGTTGGAGTGTTAAAGGTTCGAGACTCGCAAGAAGAGGCGACAAGTACTTCCTCCACGTCACCTTCAGAAAAGCTATAGCAGAGAAGGAACCTTCAGGTGTCCTCGGAATAGATATCAACGAGAAGAGCATAGATTTAGCCATCATAAAACCGGACAAGGTTAAGTTCACCAAGATAGATATTAGCGAAATAAAATATATTAGAGACAGATACTTTAAGAAGAGGAGAAGCATTCAAACAAAAACTTCAGGAAACGTTGAAACCAGATTGCTAGCCAAATACTCTGGAAGAGAGAGAAGAAGAACCGATGACGTGCTCCATAGAGCGTCAAAGATTATAGCTAAAATCGTATCTGAGGAGAACCTCAAGCCCGTGATGGAGGAACTGAATCATATGAGGGAAAGGATAAACTATGGAAGAAGAATGAATAGAAGACTTCATGCCATGCCGTTTAGAAGAATACAGTTCTTCATATCGTATAAGGCAATGGAGCAAGGTTTTAAACCAAAACTCGTTAAAGCTAAAAACACGTCTAGGACGTGCCCGATATGTGGCGAACTGAATAAGCCGAATGGGCACGTCTTTAAATGTAAGAAATGCGGATTCCAGGCGGATAGACATCTAGTAGCCGCCTGGAACATAGCTGTGAAACTTCCGATGTGCCGTCCTTTACCGTTGGCGGCGAAAGCCCTCGAAGAAGCCTTAAAGGCTGAGGGGGAACGGATAGTAATAAAATGTTAACTATCCGACAACGGTTTAATATCGAGTTTGGTGATTGCCCAAATTTATTATTAATATTGTGACATATACTATGTTAGAAAACTTTTGATTGGAAGCTAAAAGAGATACGGGCTCGGTGGGATTTGAACCCACGATCTCCAGCTCCGGAGGCTGACGCCTTATCCATACTTGGCCACGAGCCCATCCTATTTTTTACAATGTGATGTTTTAAAATTTTTATCTTATAGTATTGTTTGAGTTTTGGATGATACAGTCTTTACTTTATCCTTCTCTTGAAGAGGCTTCAGATTTTATTAATTCTGCCTTGAAAGTGAAAAATCTTGTTGTATGCTGTGGACTTTTTAGTGTCGAATATGTTGGTAGAAGTTCTTCTACTCTGGGTGCTGGTGAAAGGATTTTGATTGTCAAGAGTGATGGTTCTGTCCTTGTTCACAGAAGTAGGGGGTATGAGCCTGTGAATTGGCAGCCTAGTGGTTGTATAATAAGGTGTAGGGTTGAGGATGGTAAGATGATTGTTTTTTCTGAGCGTAGGCGTCCGAAGGAGTTTCTTAAGGCTGTTTTCGATAAGGTTTACATTATTTTTTCCACTAGCCTGGTTGATGAGGCAAAGTTTCTTATGGGCCCTTCTGAGGAAACATTTTACAGTATACTTTTTCAGCATCCAGAGTTTATTGAGAAAGGTTTGAGGTTGACTTCTAGACAGAAGCCTCTTTCCACAGGTGTTGTAGACTTTACTGGCGTTGATGAATGGGGAAATTATGTTTTTGTGGAGGTTAAAAGGCGTACTGCTGGTGTTGATGCTGTTAAGCAGCTTGATAGGTATATAAAAAGTCAGCCTACAAGGTTTCGAGGCATACTATGTGCACCTTCAATCACCAAGCCTGCACTATCTTTGCTTGAGAGAAAGGGATACTCTTTCAGAAAACTTGACCTTAATAGGATATCTAAGCTTTTAACAATTGAACCTTTTGAAGAAACTTTAGACAAACATTTTTAAAAAAATTGTATGTGGAAAGCTATTTCATGTTCAGTCTTGAAAGGCTTGAAATTATTTCAGATTCTGTTGCAAGTGTTGAAACACCGAAGATTATGTTTTCTTTTTTAGAAATTTCTATAGCAAGTGGGTCAACCTGCTTTGGACCATGCAATATAACCATTCTAGGCTTTATCTGTGAAACTCTTACTGCAACAATTGGTGAACGACCTAACCCAACCTTTGTGAAAACGAGAGCGCGTTCGGAGTTGAATCCGAATATTTTTATGAAGTCTAGTCCTGACATTGAAAGTATTGTCTTAATGCTGTCTAGTACTGTGTAACCGTATATTGGTTTTTCTAAAAGCTCTTCTCCACCCAAGATATTCACTTTTAAGGTTTCAACAACAGCCTTTGCTTTAACTGGAGTATCATATTCTCCAATAGCCAATATTGCCGACTCACTTGTTGGAGCATCAAGTTTTCCTAGAAGCCTATTCTTTTGCTGATCGAGTTCAACAAGAGCCTTAACATATTTTTTAACAAACGAGGTTCCAGGAGAACTTCTTCTACCACTCTCGTAGTCGCTTAAAACTGCTGGTGAAATATGAAGTTTTTTTGCCAGATCAACCTGCTTAATGTTCAACTTTTCCCTCCACATTTTCATCGACAAGCCTACATTGTCGCTGAGAACAATATCGCCTACGATCCTCTTCAAGATTTCATCGTACTGTAATGACATATTTGTTAGTGTACATTTTAGGGTTAAAAAATTTAATGCTCGAACCTGTTAGCTAAAGTTTCAATATAATGGACACGCGATTTGAAAAAACGTTTTGTTTCACCCAAAGCTTGAAAGTTTGGTGAAGCAACTTTTATTAGACATGGTAAGTTTCCTGCAGCCTTGCCTATAACAAGACAGTGTCTTGGAGGAAGAGTTCTCACCAAAGATTTTACGGTTTCAACATCCACCATAGAAGCCTTTGAAACCATTTCAAGGTCGTTTGAGTTTATGAAATTGAATAAGAAGATGTTGTCAGCCTGCCTATATATTCCAACGGGTATAGCGTCAGGCTGGTTTGTGATAAATGTTGTAAAGACACCATAGTGTCTCATTCTAGTTATAAGGTCGTCCCAGTATGTTTCTCTAAGATAGAGGTGAGCTTCTTCTGCGAAAAGGAAGGTGGGTGGAATTTTATTTGATTCTAGAAGGTCGCAGATTTTGTTGAGCACAGCTTCAACCACAATCCTTCTGGCTATTGGAGGCTTGTTTCCAAGCTGTATTATCATTACAAGGCCATCCTTGAAGTGGTTGAATGCTTCCTCGAACTTGAACGAATCTTCTATAGAGTCAGTGAAGAGTTTTGAGGCGAGTAGTGAATAGTATCTTGTCAACATCGCGTCCCTAACAAACTCGTTACATTTCCACGATTGTATTGTTTCACCTAAAGCCTTTAATGTTAGACAACCCTTTGACTCTAGATCATCTAATATTCTAATAAATTCTCTCAATGTTACACCTGGAGTGTCAAGCACATTCTCTAATATGTTTACTAGTGTTCTTCTACCAACATATTTTATAGAAAAGGTAAAGTTTTCTCCAGGCCTGAGAGTTAAAATTTTTTTAGAAACCTCGTTTTCACCACCATCTCTTCTTTTGCCGATTCCACTGTACTCGTTGTTTATGTCAAATACTATAATGTATGCACCATTTTCAGCAAGCTTTGACACAAGAAGTTTTGAAAGATGAGATTTTCCAGACTCCTTTCTTCCCGTGATAATGTTTAGTTGGCCGTCAAGATTGTGTAAGCTTATACTGTATGGTTGGTCGTCTAAGGTTTGGCCTATAACAATATTCAAGTCCATTTTACCCAAAACCTTAGAATATAGTTCGTTTACTGTAATCGTTTTAATTTTGGATGAAGCTCTAGAAGGCAGCCAGTTTATTGATGGCACAAAAGCTCCGTTTTCGAATCCGCCTCTAATCTTGCATTTTAGAAAACGTAGATCCATGAGCATGTAAGATAATGTTCCAATTTCTAGTGGATCATTTTCTATAGATGGTGTAGAAGATTTTATTACCTCATCTCTTACAATATCCTCTAGAAAATTGTTGGAGTCAAGGTATGTTTCATCATAGACTTGTACAATCATCTCTTTTTTAACGTTCGGGTCATCTATTAAAAGGTAGTCTCCCTTCTTAACCTCTTCACTTGGAAGAGCAAGTATTATTATTTCATCATCATTTTTTGAGACAATCCTCAAAATTTTTCAGCCTCCTTCAAAATTTAGGCTATTCAAAAGCATTTTTCTAAGATTCTGTGCAGGAACCTGGATAATGTTAAGAGATTTCGTTATAGCACTTTTTACTGAAACCTCTTCAACCTTGTCGAAGACTGAAAGGTTGTGCGCCATAACAAGCGATTCAGGGTAACCGTATCTGAAGCTGTCATTCCATAAAATTTTACCTAATATTGTGTCAACTTCAAATATTAGATCAAATGGTATGTCGACTCTGAAGGCGTACCCGTGTCTTTTGAACTTGACAATGAAGGCGTGGCCTTCAAGCCTTTCGACAACATCTTCTAGTATATGGTGGACGTCAACCTTTACAGGAGCATAGTTTAGAAGCTCTATATAGTTTGCAACCCTTTTAACAACTTTAAGCCTACTACTTTTAGATAAGCCTACGACAACATTACCATTTTCTAAAGAAATTTCAAGAATCTTCTTCAAAGAAATATCATCCAATTCAAGAGAAGTTGACTTAAGTGAGCCGTCAACCAATATAATACTATCTCTTAACATTGAAGAAAATTGTCTCAAAATTTCTCTTTCAAAAAATAGTCTGATAAGCTTTTTAGCATACTCTGAATCTAATGCTACAAGTCTAACAACCTTTTCCCTAACAGAGTTTCCACGATAAATTTGCCTGATAACATCATCATCAATGTAAACAACATAGGGTCCAAAGGAATAGTAGTTTTTTGGCCTAGAACTTGAGTAAACGAAGACACCCGACTTAACCGAGTACAGGCAACCTTCCTCAGTTTCACCGATTGCTATACAAGAAGAGTCTATTCCAACAATGTTACAGTCCACCTTTACTGGCTCAAAAGGCTCAATTTGAAGCTGAAGTGGAGAATGGTTTATAGAAAATATTGGCTTAAGTTCACCACCACTTCTTTCGTGAAAGACAACCTTTTTGCCGAAGACTCTTCTGTAGTCTGTTAGATGGCTAATTATATTGCTTGAAAGGCTTAATCCTGTTATCGGCGTCTGGTTGACAGGAACATTTATTTTGTTGTTCATGTTGAACAATATGGGTGGGCAGAAGGAGGATTTAAATGTTGCGCAACTTGAACAACAACAATATGGTGGTGTGTTTTGAACAATATAGTTAAAATAAGGTTAAAGAGAGGAAGCTGGGAAGTTGAAGTAGAATGTGATGAGGAAAAGGTTGCGGAGGTTGTTTCAAAGGTTTTGGGAAGCTTTGAAGGCACTGTTCAAGGCTCATCTGTTCACGAGGGAAAGGATTTTGGTGGAGTAACATGCAGGGGGCTTCTTGAAAGAATGTGGAGGGAGGGCTGGTTTATGGTTTCAAGAAGGCTTTCTGAAGTCGATGAGGAGCTTGCTAGAAGGGGATATCATTATGATAGGTCAGCTATATCACATGCTTTAACAGATCTTGTGAGGGAGGGTGTTTTGACTAGGGAGGGTGAGCCTAGAAACTACCATTATGTCCAGAAGAAGCCTCCAGTATAGTTTTGACTTTCTTTAGACTTTTACTTTCTTTTGCAGCTGCTGTCTTAGCCATTCTATGCCCATGGTTGTTATCTTGTAAGCGTTACCCTTTTCCATTGGTATTCTTTCAACATTGTTTGCTTTAACGAGTTCACTTATTCTTGAGCTCACACTTTTTGCGTTTATTCCTGTAGAAGACTGTATTTCCTGCAACAGCATTGTTTCAGTAGGTCTCCTATTAAGCAGGTACTCTATCTTTGCAGCTACAAGCTGTAATGCGATAATTTCTTTATCACTTAAGTCTGTCGCCCAAACCTTTGCACCCTCTGGAGTTATTCTTATAAAATTTGAGAACAATAGCATTAGGTCGTTTAGGCTAAAGTTTAAGGAAATCTTTTGCGCCAAATCATATTGTGGAAGCTGCTGTGTAACAAATTGGTTGAAGAATCGTACAATTTCCTCTGGAGAGCCTGAAAACTCTGCTCTAAGAAGCCCATATGTTATTGTAACATTAATCTTATTTTGTTCCGACATTATACTTTACCTTGTAAGTGCCAAGATTTATGAATTTCGTTTAAAAAATTTTATGCTTGAATTTGGGCTTCAATGTTTGATGCAAGTGTAGAGTAGCAGAATTCACCCTTATCATCCTTAAACCTTCTCAGTTTACCTGACTGTGTTAAACGTAATAGGGTTACGGCTACAGTTGAACGTGAAAGTGGAAAACCTAATGTTTCAAGAGCCTTCTTTATGTCTTCAAGACGCCTTGGTTTTCTACCCCATTGTGAACCCATTATCTTCATTATAATGTCTGCTATAGAATCGTCTTTTGAAACCTGTATTGTCGGCACTTCTTCGGACACCTGCTCCTGTCCAACAGCCTCAGACTTTTGAATGTCCTGAGAAATTGAAGCTGGTAAAGTATATTGTGGTGTACCCTTTGTAGCATCAATTATCTTTGGAATAATATCCAGTATCGAAGATATTTCATTTAAGTCTCCTTCAAACTCTATCTCTGATGAACCTATCTTTATCTTTAAACGCATTCTTCTCTAAAACTTGCTTACAGAATATATGATATAAATTTATTTGTTCCGCTGAATCTCCTGCAACATTCTCTCTATTTCTTTCTTCAAAATTTTAGAAACCTTTCCACCATCAGCTTTACCTCTAACCTTCCCCATCACCATACCCATGAGAGGACCAAAACTTCTTTCACCCATAGAGTTTACGAGAACCTTATTTGATTCTACAATTTCATGCACTACCTTATTAAGCTCTTCCTCTGAAAGTGGTTTAAGCCCAAGCCTTTTAACACATTCGCTTACGTCAACCTTTTCACTGCACATGCACTTTAATATTTCAACAACACTTTCCTTTGAAACCTGTCCAGAGTCAAGCAGCCTAAAAAGCTCCATAAGCCTTTCTTCATCCAATAATGATGTATCGAAACCTTCTCTGCTTATGTTCACAATATGCTCCGTTAACACGACAGCGACCAGCGTGGGAGAAAGCTTTGTTGTAGAACAGACCTTCTCAAAAAGGTTCAAGTATGGTGAGTCAAGAACCTGGTTAGCAAGCTTCTCATTTAAACCATACTTTCGCATGTAATCTTTTAACAGTTCATTCCATGGCTTTGGAACAAACTTTCTACATTCTTCAATAAGCTCTCTTGTAACCCTTATTAGCGGTATATCTGTTTCAGGATACATTCTGGCAGCACCAGGCCTAGGCCTAGAATATCTTGTCCTACCATCACCTGTAGGACCCCTAGTTTCAGGCACAGGACCTTCAAAAAATTGCAGCAGCCTCTGCCTTAAGGCGGGTAGGACATCATGGTCCCTTTCTCCAGCCAATATGAGGACAAAAGCATCTGATTCTCCCACAGAAAGGCGAACCTTAATCCTTTCAACATCCTCTAAGCTTATCCCATAGCCTGGCAGTTCATCGGAATGGATTATCCCTCCTAAACCGTATGCTCGCGCCATGTCAGCTAATTCTAGGCCGAGTCTAACGTTAGGATATGGTTCCATTTTAAAAAGTCCTTTAAACCCTTTAACCTTTATCCCATAAACTTTCTTTCCATCATCTAACGCCTTCTTTATAACCTTTGAACCAGTTTTTTCAAACACTTCTGTAATATCCATGTACTCTCCTACAGAGGAGACAGGATCCAGCCCCCTTTCCTTCAAAAGCTTGGCAACATTATAAAGATGATACTGTCTCATTATCTCGTACTCTATCACCTTAGGTATAAGGTCAAGCTTCTGCACACCCTTAACCTCACACGGTGGAAAGCCTTCAATTGAAATATTGATGTCCTGCCTTATTGTTCCAAGACCTCTTGCAGCAAAACCTGTTAAACGCAAAAGCCTCCCCAAAGCCAAAGCAACCTTTTCAACAGTCTTGGCGTCTGTTTCAATTGGAGCTAGAGAAATTTCTATCAAGGGTATACCTAGGCGGTCTAGTGAGAAAACTTTAGCATCCTCCCTTTCCTCGATGAGCCTTGCAGCATCTTCTTCAACTGATATTGTCTGTACAGGAACATCTAAGCCTTCAGCCTTCAAGACACCATCTAATGCTACAAGAACAGTCCTCTGGAAGCCTGTAGTGTTTGAGCCGTCTATCACAATTTTTCTCATAACATGAAGTTCTTCAACAATTTTAGAGTTTAGGGAGAGTGCTACAGTAATGGCCGCCCTTACAGCGTCCATATTTATTGGATGAGGAGGCTCTTCATCACATTCTACTAGACAAGCGCTTTTACTATTGTAGATGTAAATGTTCGCCTTCTTCTTTCTAAACTCGAACATTACAGCAGGGTCAACTTCTCCAAGCTCACTCTGTGTCGGCCTAAGATATCTTAAAATCTTGTACTCGACTTCATCAGATTCTGTTATAGGACACTCGCAGAAAAGTTTCCTTCCAACATTAAGCTGCTGATGAATTTCTAAACCGACCTTAGCCCTAAAATTTTTAACTTCCAAACCATTCACCTCTATCCAAAACTGTTCTAGGAGAATATTCGTTTGCAATGTTAGCCTTCATGATATCCGGAACCTTAGCCTCTTCAAAGTTTCCAAGACACCACGATAGTTTAACGAAAGCAGTTTCCGGAAGCATATCCTCTAACGGGATAACACCTGCCTCAAGAAGGTCTCTTCCAGTATCGTATACGGTCAAGCGAACCCTGCCAAAAACACACTGGGACGTCATAAAGACAAATACACCGTCTTTAACAAGCTTCTTCAATACAGGAATAACTGCACTGTTCACATGTCCAAGGCCAAAACCTTCTATAACAAAACCCCTACAGCCCCTTTCATGCAAGTAAGTGAAAATTTCTGGACTCATGTTCGGATAAAATTTTATCAACGCAACCCTATCATCAAAGTTTGGAAATATTTCAAAGCTTGACGGAGGCCTCCTTTTAGGAAGGTTATCTAATAGTACATGAATTTCACCATTTTCATAGAAGGCTGCTGGTTTAGTGTTAACGGACTTGAAAGCATCCCTTCTGCTAGTATGCAGCTTTCTAACCTTTGTACCCAAATGTATGGCCATCCTTTCGTCTGAAACCCAGCTGTGCATCAGCACATATACACCTGAAAATTGAGCTTTTATGGAAGTGTGCATGGCTGAAATAAGATTTGATGACGCATCAGATGAAGGCCTATCAGAAGACCTCTGTGATCCAACCAAAATTATTGGTATTGGAGTGTTTTTTAATGCAAAACTTAATGCGGCGGCAGTGTAGCCCATCGTGTCTGTGCCATGTGTTACAACAACACCCTCATAACCTCTACTTATGTAATCGTGAAGCTTCTTAGATAGAGTTGTCCAGTGAGACTGTGTCATGTTTTCACTGTATATGCTGAATAGTACTTCAGCATCTACTTTAGCGATTTCAGCAAGCTCTGGTACAACAGAAAGTAGGTCGGATGCGGTTAAAGCAGGCCTTACACCACCAGTTCTATAATCAACCCTACTCGCTATAGTTCCACCAGTACTTACTATGACAGCTTGAGGCAGGTTTTCACCCTTAAATTTTGGAGGAGTAGGCTTAAATGATGGAGGAGAATGCTTTTCAACAAGAGTAATGGACAGGATTCTGTCAAATTTTATTCCAATATTGTATCCGTTCAAAAGCTTTAAAGTTAGAAAGTCCTGTGACGCATACTCGTATCTTGGTATAAGTGTTCCAACATATTCTCTGTCTAATGTTATAACCCTTATAACATCTCCTGCCCTAACATTATTTTCCTCCAAAAGCCTTTTAATATCCCCAGAGTAGCCGTCCAACTTTTCCAAGCTTCTCGAACCTGCATAGAATGTAACTCAATTTAACCTTTTTGCAGAAATTTAAAGTCGATAGAGTATAGTGTAAGCTGAAGGTTAAGCTGATCTCTTTCAAAAAAGATTTGGGGTGAAGAGAGAATCTTAACCCTATAGCCGCAACCGTCTTCAACAAGACAAGCTTTTACAGGACAATCTTCACCATAATCTTCAACCACACGCTTGAGAATATAAAGTGACTTTAATAGGATGTATGGGCCATCATATAAGATTCGAAAATTAGCTTGCTCACAAAATTTAATACCTTTAGAAGAAAAATCTTTCTTTATTGAAAGAACATTTAGGCCGCTTGAATCACGTTTAAAGAAAATGCAGGATTGGATACTACCATTTTTTGGAAAATATATTAGATCAAAATAAAACATATTTTTAGAGAACATTGGTTCAACACGAGTGTAAAGTCTATTGACTATTTCACCAATTTCCTCATATGATAGTGCCTTTAAGTGACAGAAGGCTGGGACAAGGTCTTGAGAGAAGCTTAGAAAGCGTTTCAGAAAAAATCTTTTCCAAAGCCTATAGAAAATGCATGAGGTAGTACGCTTAAACAGTATTATGTATCCGAAAGGATTCTTTACAAAGAATATTTCACCATATTTTGTAAGCTCGTTTACTGTATCAACTAATGATGTTGAAGGGTAAAGTTGAAGCAAAAGGATAACTCTTTTCACAATAAAACCTTTAACAATAAAACCGTCACAGAAACTTTTTTTTGAAAAAATAATTTGATGAAATGATCGTGTTATCTTCGAAAAAATGGTTGATAAGGATATTAGGGTAACATGTACTATTATTGCTGACATCCTATCATGTAAAAGAATATAGAGGATAATGTATGAGAAGGCGTATGGGAGAACATATGTTATTGTCTTTTGAAGAAAACTTCTAATTTTATTGAAAACCTTTAGCTTAGATAGAATGCAGTGAGATAATATAAGGGTGTAGGCTAAAATTGATGTGAAAACAAGATATATTCTTGCTAAACTATCACCTATAACATTTAATAGAATATTGAGAACATGTAGGAAGAATGGTAAAGTAAAAAATGTTATTGTGAAAGTTGAAATTATTTTAAAAAATTTTGCAGCCAAGACGAGAACACTTTCAGCAGAAAAATCCTTCATCACAAAGTTTTAACGCTACCGAAAGCGAGTATTCTGGAAATGTTGGATGCCTATGCAATCTAAGAAGCCTGTTAGCTTCACCCAAGATTTTTTCATTAACAACAGACCTATCGCTTACAACACTAGAGTATGCTCTTTCGAGAAGAAAGCTGAATTTGAAATCATATCCTACAATCTGTCCACCATATGGCTTATTCTGTCCAGTTATAGGGTTCACGGTTACATGGTTTAAGGCTATAACAGAAAGGTTTAGTTCTGAACAGAGCTTCTGAGTTTGGCCTAAAATCAATGCCGTGGCTGAAGAGCGTCCCGGAAAATCCTGTGTACCAATAAATGTTGATTTAAGAGGCATAGAAATGCTATCGTAAACCAGTAGAGATATTTTCGCGTCCCTAACAAATTTTCCGAGAACACTTTCTGAAGCCTTAAAGGTTGTACCAGGAAGAAGCCTTATTTCAACACGCCCTGAATCGCTGATTATAAGGTCGCATCTTACACCATTTAGGGATAGTATGTCCTGAAGGGCTGGAGCTTCTATAACGTACAGGGTTGGCTTATCATTTAAAGTGTACTCGAGTTCTATTCCTTCAAGAAAGGGCCAGCACGCCTGCTCAAGCTGAGCCCTAGTATAGTTTATCTTCATTGACGAGAGAGCTGATTCAAACAGGGACTTTAGCTCTGACTCAAACACCCTCTTCTCTCTACCCTTTAAAGCAAACCTCCTAACTTTGACATACTGCAATTCGCATTCGAGATTAAACCTTTTCTTGAACCTTTCATGCCAGTACGAGCCTATCGTGTTCTTGAAACCCTGTTCAGTGTCCACAATTAGGCTGCCAAATTCTTGCCCAAGATTCTTGTAAGCTATCTGGGAGGAAAGGATGCTTTTTCCAACAGCCTTCTCACCGAAAACTTGGACGAGAACACCTTTAGGCAGGCCGCCTCCCAAAATTTTGTCAAATGCTTCAAGCCCAGTCTCTATATAATTCAATTGCCTCCAACCTCCTTCTTGGACAAGAGAGTTCTACCGTTCATTGAAATTGAAAGTTTAGCGAAGGCACCCGCCCTAGTCTTCTCTATCTCAACCATAATGTACCCCTTTTCAATTAACTCGTTTAAAATGTATTCTACAAGTTCACTGGGATAGTCTATTGAAAGAGACTGTATTAGACCCTGTTTTGTCACGTTAGGATATTTTACTACAATATCCAGAATCCTTTGAACTAGTGCATGATCTTCCATAAAATTTTCTCTCGAATCAGGCAAAACACCTTTACTAACATTGATGCTATAGACCAGTTGTGGTTCATTGTAGAAAAATTGTATAATGTTACCATCCTTTATGTAGAAGAGTTCACCTTCTAACCATGCTTCCTGTGAGGGAATATTGGACAATGTTCTACATTTTTCTAGAAAACTTTTGTCGACAACAAATGTTTTAAAAAAGCCCAAGTATTTTATTGGAAAATTTTCGCATACCACAATAGTCGGTTTCAACCCTGTAAGGGGCTGCATGAATTGAAGAAATTTTATGAATCCTACTTCAAAATTTTCTGGAATGTTACCTAAAAGTATTACATGAAAACATTCTCTATTGTCCAATAGATTCTTTGATAAAAGTAGTAATAGTGTTAAAAGCTTTGATTCGAGCGAGTTAAGTGTGGAAATGTTATAGAATATGTTTTCTTTTACAAAACCTTTATCCTCTTTAATAATGTGTGGAAAAAGTTCTTCTATCAAATGTAGACGCCAATCAAGTTTTAGTGAAGAATTTTTCTCTAGAATAGTTGACTCGCTTCCATAAAATGACTTTACACTGCTGACGATTTGCAGTAGGTTAATCTTACTATCCTGCTTTAAAAGGGAAATCAATATTGTATGAAGTAGGAGAAATTCTTCTTCAGATAATGTTAAAGAATGTTTGAACGCTTCAGCAATAATTCTTGATGAAACACTATAGTTTAGTTCCTCGAACACTAGAATTTTTGGCAGCAGTTGTATAGCGTCAACCATTTCAAATTCTTTAGAAACGTATTCTGAGAAAACATTGTCTAGGCTATAGAATTTTACTGGAATCTTTTGAGCAAGCCTTTCAAGAAGATAGAATGTGTACCTTTCAGGATTAGCGCATACTATAAGCAATCTTCTAACATCTTCCAAACTACATTTTAGCATATAGTCTCCTGAAAAACCTAAAACTATTCCATCGTCTACACACATGTTCATCGAAGACTTTTACTTTAAAAAGAATATAATTTCATATGCTATGGAAGACTGTATACTTGATTCTATAATTTTATAATATTATGTTCACAAAAAAATTTTATAACATATGATAGTAGACCAAGTTTATGGTTGAAGAATATCATCTTAAAAGCTGGATTGAGGTCGCGGAAAAGCTTAGCCAAGGATACACTACCGTAATATTACCTGTTGGAACTGTGAAGCACATGGAACACATTTGCCTCTTTCAACAGACACTATAGTTCCGGCAGAGATAGCTAGAAGGTTAAGTGAGGGTGTTAAGGCTCTTGTTGCGCCACCAATATACTATGGTGTCACGCAGACTCTAAGCTGCTATCCAGGCTCCATACCTGTTACAAAAGCTTCTTTTACAAGCTACCTATATGATATTTTTGTAGGTTTCGCAAAATCAGGATTTTTGAATATTATTGTGATAAACGGGCATGCTGGTAGCACTGAATGTGTAAAGGATGCTGCTGAAAGAGCTTACGCTAGTAGTAGGATAAGAGTATTATGTATTGACTGGTGGATTCTATGCGATGAGATAGTGAGAAAATATTATGGTGTAAGTTCAGGACATGGTGCTGTTGAAGAAACTTCTGCCATTTTAGCTGTTGACGAAAGTTTAGTTAAGAGGAAGCTTTACGATAGTAGGCAGGAGATTTTAAAGAGGAGGGAAGGATGAAGGCGTTACACAAGTTAACGCTCGGACAGAACGGATAGTTAGAGAGTTTATGGAAAAGGCTTCAATTAATCCCCTATAACATTTTAAGAAATTTACCCATGTATGGGCCCATTCTAGAATATCCTAGCCTTTCATAATATTTTCTTACGCCAACCGCGCTTGTTACAAGTATCTTTTCTAGCCCAAACTCTTCTCTCACTGTCCTCTCAGCTTCTTCAAGAAGCCTTCTGCCATAACCTTTGTGCTGCCATCCATCTTCAGCCTTCTCTCCTATTGGAACTGCTTGACCATAAACATGCAGTTCCCTAACAAGGGCTGAATTTTTTACTTCAATCCTATGCGCTTTTTCAGAGGGTTTCCTTAGCCTCAGAAAGCCTATAAGGGCAGTTTTATCTGAGGTTTCAAATGATAGGAAGACTTCAACACCTTCAGAAGCCTTATAGGCTGTCTTAAAAAGCATTATATCCTTTTCTAACCTTTTCCCATGCTTAAGCTCAACCAACCCTACTTCCCTACATCTTATACACTTGCATGATAGGCCAAGCTCTTTTAGGCGAGCGTGAGCCAATTCTCTTAAATTACCCTTTTTTACTCCAGCAACAATCAAGTTTGCTGGAATATCTCTTTGAACACGCATTATCCTCAGCCAAGGTGGAGCCAAGGCCATAGCCTTTGCAACAATGTCTACAAAAACTTCATCCGGGTAGGGAATGTACTCTTTCCTTAAGTATAGGTCGTATAGTCTAGAGTTTTTTACTACAAGTGTAGGATATATTTTTAGCATGTCAGGCTTAAATCTATCATCCTCGAACAAGATTCTAAAGGATTCTAGATCCTCTTCTGGAGAAGAACCCGGTAGTCCAGGCATCATGTGGGCAACAATCTTTAGGCCACTATCCTTTGCTATTCTAAACGCTTCTACAACATCCTTTACTGTGTGACCACGTTCTACAATCTTATATATTCTGTCAGAAATTGTTTGAACACCTATTTCAACCCGTGTTACACCATACTTTAGCATTAGGTCAACATGCACTTCCTTACAGAAGTCAGGCCTAGTTTCCACAGTCAAGCCAACATTTCTTATTTCAGCAACCTCATTTAGGGCCATAGCTTCTTCAAGAGAGCTTGAAATTTTTCCATTAAGCCCGTCAAAGCAGCCCTTAACAAAATATTCTTGATATTCTATTGGCTGGTTCAGGAACGTGCCACCCATAATTATGAGTTCAGCCTTCTGAACATTGTGGCCTATAGCCTTAAGCTGCTCAAGCCTGCTTCTAACCTGCAAGTATGGGTCATAGTTGTGTTCTTTACCTCTTAAGGCAGCAGGTTCCATGCCAGTATAGCTTTGTGGAGAATCATATGCTACACCACCTGGACAGTATAGGCATGGAACCTTCTGTGGACAAGGGTAGGGTCTACTCATTACAGCTACAACAACAATTCCTGAAGCAGAACGTACAGGTTTGATTTTGAGAATAGACTGTAAAATTTTCCTCTTCTCCTCTGATGCAATTGAAAGTATTTCCGAGTTTTTTGGAACCCTTGATAGGCCGAATTCTTTAGAAAATTTTGATTTTATAGCGTAAACTTCTCTCCTATCACTAACAGGTTTCCCTATGATCTCTTCTAATATTCTTTCACATGCTTGTCTATATCGTGCATTCATCTGGCTCACTAGGATCGCCTAAGAAAGATTTGTCTACTTTAGCTAGGAACCTTGGCTATATTATGTGAGAATCCAGTTTTGTCCACTCCTTCTCTTCAAAATAAACCTTTTAACATAGTTGCCTCTATTTCTTTCTTTAGGAGTCGGCGCTGGCTTACGCTCCTTCTTCTGAGGGGGGCTCTTTGACCTAACCTTACCAGCCTTTGTTAAACTTCCATGTGTCGGCATATTCCTTTCACCACAAACTTATGTCAAGTATGTAAATAAATCTTTTTTTAAATTTGAAACCTCTTCCCCGAAGCTTTCCTAGAAAACTTTCCAAAATCCTTTACATTTTTAAGGACACTTTTTGTGAACACAGGACCATCCTTGCATACCAGAAGCCCGTCACCTATCACACACTGTCCACAGACTCCTACAGCGCATTTTATGTAACGTTCAAGAGAAAATTGTGCACCCAACCTTTTACCTGAAACGAGATTGAAAAGCTCGTACAGCATCTTTTCAGTACCACAGCCGTAAACGTAGTCGAATCTGTTTGAAGAAAGAAGTTTTCCTGCAGCATCAGTTGCTAAGCCTCTTTCTCCAAGGGAGCCGTCTTCAGTTACAGGATAGTAGTTGATAAGCCCCTTTAGAGAAATTTTCGAAAACTCTTCATGAAATATGTTCTCTTCAGAAGTCCTTGTACCGAAAACCAGTGTTGGAGTTATAGACCTTCTAATAAATTTGTATAGAAGTAGACGTACTCCTGCAACACCAACACCTCCTGCAACAATCAGAGGACGCTTGCCTATACATTTGAAGCCGTTACCGAATGGTCCTCTTAAACCAAGCTTTTCGCCAACACTAACATTACATAGTTTAGATGTTGCTTCACCAACATTTTTTACAGTCACACCACATAAGCCGTCTTCAGCATGTGAGACGGAAAGTGGTATTTCATCGCATCCTGGAATCCATAGCATAACATATTGTCCTGGAACCGATTTATAGACAATCTTGTCTCTAAAGTATATTGTTGAAAAACGTTCACCATATCTTTTAACATCTAAAACTTTTATGGCACGCATTCTAAAATTGTCTAGCTTCTGAATTTCTGGACTCATTTATGGGCTGCACCTACAATTTCTTTGACACACTTAAATTTGTGTTCTAGCATATATTTTCTTAAACCTTCTAGCACTTCACCGAAAATGTTTAGGCCCCTCCATAGTATTCCTGAACCTATTTGT
The DNA here is from genome assembly GCA_049969935.1 of Nitrososphaeria archaeon. Lineage (GTDB taxonomy): Archaea > Thermoproteota > Nitrososphaeria > JACIWG01 > JACIWG01 > JACIWG01. Next base: position 32,147 of record JBMFNX010000008.1, on the reverse strand, counting down.
ACAGCACTAGCTCCAGCTAGAAAAAATTCTACAGCATCCCTCCAACAGCATATTCCACCAACACCTATAATTGGAACACTAATGTTTTCGAAGAGGTCGTAAACTATTTTTATCGCAATAGGTTTTATAGCTGGACCTGAAAGGCCACCGTAAACGTTTCCAAGAACAGGTTTCATTATATCAACGTCTATTGCCATCGCCTTCACAGTGTTTATTGCAACTATAGCGTCAGCGCCAGCCTTGACAGCAGCTTCAGCCACTTCTAAAACATCTGTAACATTTGGAGAAAGTTTAGCAAAAACTGGGACGTTTACAGAAGATTTAACAGAGTTTACAACATTGTAAACCATTCTAGGATCCTGTCCTATAAGTGAACCAACTTCTCTTACATGAGGGCATGAAAGGTTTAATTCGAAGGCTGCTGGGTTAAGACTAAGAAGCGTCCTTGCAACCTGAGAATATTCTTCTGGAGAAGAACCGTATACGCTATACACTATTGGAATCCTAAATTTTTCTCCATCAAACTCCTTCAAAAATTCTTCGACACCTGGGTTTGGGAGGCCCATTGCATTCAATAAAGCATACGAGTCTATGACATGAACTGTTGGGTTTGGAAAACCTTCCCTCTCCGTCAAACCAACTGATTTTGTTACAACAGCCCCGGCTCCAGCTGAGGCAGCCTTTTTAAGCAGTGAAGGGCATACACCTAAAACTCCTGAGGCGAGCATAAGAGGATTATCCATTTTCAAGCCAGCTAACTCTATTTCTAAACTGAAGCCCATTTCCAACATTATTGATAACAGATTGTCGAGAAAAAAGTTTTTCGCTTAATTTATAAACAAGCTTGTCAAATGGATGTGCTAAAGAGTGGGGATTTTGAAGACCATAGTATATGCTCACGAATGTGGCATAAGTTTGCTTGATGAAAATTTAAAGGTGCTCGATAAGGTCAACTATTCGAGAGAGCCTGTTAAAGAATATCAAAAGTTTTTGAAGGGAGAGGAAGAAAGGCTACTTAATGCTTTAAAGAAGAAGATGGAAAGGTTTCCTGTTAATGCTGTTAAAGTACAATCTAATGAGCTTAGAAAAATTTTCCTAGAAAAGTTCAACAACGTTGAACTTTTAACAGAAGAGGAGGCTACTAGAATAGTTTCAAAAAAGGTGCAGATCGTCCTCGAATCAGGTTTCGCAAAAAGCGAGGATGAAGCTTACCAGAAGATTAGAGAGTTCAGCCTAAAACTTTCAGAGTCAAAGATTGCTGAAGAGTCTACTAAACTTGACGTTCAAGCAATGCAGGCAATACAAGCAATAGACGAACTTGATAAGATGATAAACGTTGTCGGGACAAGGGTTAAGGAATGGTATTCAATACACTTTCCGGAAATACTGCAATTTTATGACGACCCACTAGAACTATGCAAGTTTGTAAGCGAGGTAGGAGATAGGGGAAATCTTTTGAAAGAAAGTCCGATAATATCAAAGTTTTCTGAAGGCAGAAGGAGGGCTATTCTAGATGCTGCAAAAAATTCTAGGGGGGGAAGCTTTAGGGAAGCGGATATAGAGAGAGTACAATCTTTAGCGAACCTTGTAATAGAGACAAGTGAAGTTAAGAGGAAGATGATGGCTTTTCTAGAAAATATTATGGAGAAGATTGCACCAAATCTGACAAAGATAGTTGGCCCAACAATTGGAGCTAGACTTGTAGCCAAAGCAGGAGGCTTGGAGGAGCTGGCTAAACTTCCATCAAGTACAATACAGATTCTTGGAGCTGAAAAGGCGATATTCAGGGCTTTAAAGACTGGAGCAAAGCCTCCAAAGCATGGGATAATATTCCAGCATTCTCTAGTCCACGGGTCACCGAAGTGGCAGAGGGGTAGGATAGCGCGTGCTCTAGCATCAAAGATAGCTATAGCTGCAAGAGTCGACTTTTATAGGGGAGAACTTGACCCGTCGATAGAAAAGGATTTGATGGAAAGGGTTAAAGAAATTAGGAAAAGCGTTAGAAAAGATGGGGGTAGGGTGAGTAAGGTTGGCTCAAGTAAGAGCCGATAACAGTTTTAATGGAGTATATTGGGTTATTGAAGATGGCCAGGAGAAGGTTGCTACAGCAAATTTAGCGCCAGGTAAGAAGGTTTATGGTGAGAGGACAGTCTTCTTAAATGGGATAGAGTATAGGATTTGGGATCCCTTTAGAAGTAAGCTTGCAGCTGCAATATTGAATGGACTAAAATTTTTTCCATTCAAGGAAGGTTCTAGAGTTTTATATCTTGGTGCGTCAACTGGGACAACAGTAAGCCATGTTTCAGACATTGTTGGAGCAAAGGGTATAGTTTTTGCAGTCGAGTTCTCACCTAGAGTTGCAAACGAGTTTATAGACAGGTGTGTTAAGTTCAGAAAAAATATTGTTGCAATAGTCGAGGACGCTAGAAAGCCTGAAAATTATGTTGGAGTCTTTGGAAAAGTTGATGTCGTATACTGTGACATTGCACAGCCAGACCAGACTGAAATTGCTATAAAAAACTGTAGAATGTTTTTGAGAAAGGATGGTGTTCTAATGCTCGTTGTAAAGTCTAGGAGCATAGATGTTGTGAAGGAGCCTACAAAGGTTTTTGAAGAGGAGGAGGAGAAACTTAGGGCAAACAGTTTTGAAATACTTCAAAAGATTGAACTTGCACCATTCGATAAAGATCATGCGCTAATAGTTTCAAAAAAACTTTTCTAGAAAAAAATTTTTACTATGAAGTGGCTAGAATATTTGCGTATTATTTAATCTCTAGAAAAATTCATCTAAACTCGTCCAAAGTCCTTGAACATATTCTCTTAATACATTTCCATGAAACTCTAACAAATTCTGGTAGACAACCCTTTCTTTCAAGCCAGCCTCTGACAAAGGCCACTGTCCTCGGGTCTGAAGGATACCCGCTTCCAATCTCTCCATAAACTTGCTCAAGCTCTTTAATCCTCCTATCTCTTGTAACCTTAGCAACTATACTTGCGGCTGAAACAATAGGATATTTTCTGTCAGCATAATGTTCTGCAACAATCTTAACATTTGAACCAAGAAGACATCTGATGTCTTCTGCAAAACGTTCAGGCTTTACGTCTGGAGAGTCAACATAAACTATTTCCGCACAAATTTCTTGTATAACTTTAGCCATAGCCTCAGCTTCAAGATAGTTTAGTTTTCGAAGCCTTTTACCATGCAAAACATACTCGTCTATCTCCTTTGGAACAATTTCAACTGTATAGACCCTTTCGGCAACATCAACTATCAAGTCATAAAGTTCAGCTCTAGAAGAGGGTGAAAGAAGCTTAGAATCCTTTACACCCGCACTTGTCAGCAGGTTAAGCTTGGAAAATGGAAGCGAGACACCTGCTACAACCAGTGGGCCTACAAGAGAACCTCTGCCTGCCTCATCCACGCCGCCAACAAAAGTTTCATTCAAGAGGCTCACACACTTTTAAATGATGACACAAGCTCCTCAACAATAGTCTTTGGCAAAACATTCCTGTTTTCGAAAGTTATCTCATACACTTTGATTTCAGGAGAATTGGATATTCTTTCAATAATAGGATCTCTCATCCTCTTGTGGACTGATCCTAAAACAGGCTTAGGGCATGAAAGCATTACTTCAATAGCCCTCCTAACTTCTGGAGACATCAGCTCCATTGGACCAACTTCATCGCAAACGATAATGTCAGAAAAATTGACAGCATGCAATATTGATGATGCAAAAATATTTTTTAGGTCATTCAAGTTCACATAATATTTTCCAATCTTCGGCCCACCCCTAAACTTAATAGAGGCAAGCACACCCCTCACGTTATCGTGTAGGCTAAGAATTTCGAAGCCAACACGAACACCCTTCTCTCTCACGTCTCTAGTGAGAACACCTCCGACAACGTATCCTAGAGACTTAAGTTCAAAAACAACTTTACTAACCAAAGTAGTCTTGCCTACACCGGGATCGCCTGTAACAAATATCTTTTTAGCCAAAGCCACCGTATATGGTTACAGATTAAATATATTTATGTAGTTTTACATTTTAAAGTAGAAAGAGGGTCTTGGAGAAGCGGGAGCTATTAAGGAAGATCATGGAGGAAATGAAGATGGAGAGAGAGATTGAGGGGACAGGCGCCTTCGAAACACTTGTTACCACAATAATTTCTCAGAACACTAATGATAAAAATACTGAAAAGGCTGTTAGTAGGCTGAAAAGCGAGATCGGGTTAAATGTTAAATCGATTCTTTCAGTTGACAGGGAAAAATTGATTGAATGCCTAAAGCCTGCTGGATTATATAATGTTAAGGGGCCGAGAATCATAGAGTTGGCGAAAAAGATTGACCGCGAGCTAGGTGATGAAAGTAAACTAGATTCAATGGATGATGAAGAATTAAGAGACTTTCTTTCAAAGGTTAAGGGTATAGGGCCAAAGACCATAGACATATTCCTTGCTTTCAGAAGAAAAAGGGATATAATTCCAGTTGACACTCATGTAAGTAGGGTTTCTAAAAGACTTGGGATAGCGGACAATGGGGACGGATATTTTGAGATAAGAAAAAAGCTTGAAGAGCTAGTTTCAGAAGGAGATAGGTTAAAAGCACACTTTTCCCTAATAGCCTTTGGAAGAAAAATCTGTACAGCAAAAAGGCCAAAATGTAGTATATGCCCCGTCAGGGAAGGATGCCCTTCAAGTAAACAATTTTTATCCCCCGTTCAATAGCATAGCCAGTATGGAGTATAAACTGGTAGAGTATACTGAAGGACGTACAAAACTGCTTGTCCCAGAAAAAAGTCTGACATCAAACGTTCCACCTATGGAGCCAGCCTTCTTTAACCCAAGAGGAATCGAGAACAGGGACATATCAATAATAGTCTACGAAACATTCTGTAGCATGGCAGGTAAAAGTCTACAGTTTCTTGACATATTATGTGGCATTGGAGCCAGAGGGGTTAGGGTGGCTAAAGAAACTAGCATAGAAAGAGTTTATTTAAATGACGTAAACTCTAACGCAATTGAAATCGCTAAAAAGAATGCTGAAGTAAATGATGTTAAAGAAAAATGTGTTTTTTCAAACGATTATGCAGAACATTTTCTAGCTTCAATTAGAAGAGATGGTAAACATATTGATATAATAGATGTTGACCCATTCGGTACACCAGCACCATATTTGGAGGATACGGTGAAGGCTGTGAAAAAAAATGGCATGATCTCTCTGACGGCTACAGACACTCCAGTCTTATGCGGTATACACCCTAACACGGCCTTAAGAAAATATTATGGGAGGTCGCTGAGAACAGAATACTGTCATGAGATTGGCTTAAGATTATTGTATAGTGCCCTAGCCTTTGCAGCCGCAAGATACGATAGAGGCATAAAACCTGTCTTCTCACATTCTACAAGACACTATCTTAGAGTGTACGCTATAATAGAAGATGGTGCAGAAGAAGGGGACAAGAGTTTAGAGGAAATAGGGTACATAGGACACTGTAGCACATGCCATGAGAGGACAGTTTTGAAACAGAATTTTGGACTGTGTAGAAGATGCGGGCGAAAGCTTGATGTAGCAGGACCACTTTGGATTGGAAAGATTTTTGAAAAAAATTTTGTTAAAGAGATGGAGGATACTGCAAAAAAACTTGGTTATAGAAGATATCTTAAGATGATAAACTTGGCATATGGTGAAGCAGATGGGCCAGTATCCTATTATTTGGTCAGCGAATTATGTGACAGGCTTCAGGTTAGTATGCCGGCGACAGAAAAGGTTATTGAAAAGATTAGGGAGAAAGGGTACTTTGCATCTAGAACAGTTTTGAACAGTAAGGGAATTAGAACAAATGCTCCATCCGAGACTATTGAAGATATTTTATTAAAGTTAGCCAAAATATGATAGGCATACAAGGTACAGTTCACTGCTTTCCTTTCGACTTGCAGAAGGCTTTGTAAGATACACTTTCTCGAACATTGTGTTCAAAGTTTTTCTAACCCTGTCCAAGTTTGGGCCCTGGAAAACTTTGAGAAGACAGTTGCCTCCAGGCTTAAGAATGTGTGGTATCATTTCAACAACCTTTAGTGTCAAGTCTATTTGTTTTGCATGGTCAACCTCCCATATGCCACTGATGTTGGGTGAAAGGTCTGAGAGGACTACATCGGCTTCCCTCAACAGACACTCTTTTACAAAATTGAGTGCATCAGGTGATGTGATGTCTAAAACATATGTTAAAACGTTGGACAAGCTTACGCTAACAGACTTTAGGTCGAAACCGAATACTTTCCCATCGGCTCCAACATACTTGCTTGCAACCTGAAGCCAACCGCCTGGAGCGCATCCGAAGTCTATAACATGGTCTCCGGCCTTGATTAGACCATACTTTTTCACTAACTCGATAAGCTTGTATGCTGCCCTACTTTTGTAGCCTTCCAGTTTAGCCTTTCTCCTGTAAAAGTCCCTCCTAGCTTGACTTAGCTTCAACTTTCATCATAACCTTGTTTGCAGAATATTCTTTTCTAACCCAGTCTTCGAGCATCCTACAAGTTTTTGGAGATATCTTACCGTCTTCAGAACACTGTTCAACAAGCTTACATGTCAGGCAGGGAGCGTTTCTTATTGAGGCAGTCTTTATCGGCATACGTATTGGGTAAAGCCTATAAGTCCACCTACCGTTTTCAAGAACCTTTTCACGTCTAATCATACCACGCTTTTCAAGCCTTATAGCAAGCCTGCTACCGTCTCTGCTAGTAAGATTCAGCTCCTTCCAAAGCTGGCTCTGAAGTATACCCTGCATTCCATGTTCTACAATAGCCTTGTAGGTTCTTGAGGTGAGGTCAAGCTCTTCCTCCTCACTTTTTATAGCAGAGGATGCTGACGGTTGAGACTCTCCCCCTTCTTCCAAAGCCTCTTCTTCGACAACATCGTCTTCTGATTCCATGGACAGCATACACCTCCAAAAGATATTTATTAAAATATTTGATAATACTTCCCTATAATGTTTACTATTTTATAGAGTCAACTTCCACTATTATGTCAAAGTTTTGTAGAATTTCCTTAACCCTATTTCTTATAGTTAGGGGGGTGACATTTAGGCTGGAGGCTAAATCTTCGGATGATACTGGCTCATCAAATAGTGTTGATGAAATGTAGACGCATGCGGCAGCTAAGCCAGCAGGATTTTTTCCATGAGAAAATTTTGAAGACTCAACCTTAGAGGATAGTGAGAGTGCTAAACGTTCAGTTTTTGTTGAAAGACTTAGAAGGTTAGCCGCCTTTGTCACGTAACTGGAAACAGTAGGCCTCCTAATGGGGGCTGTGGAAAACTTTTGAGCTAGAATACGATAGTATTTTGCAACATCCTTCTTTTTTAGTCCAGCCGCCTCAGAAACCTCCTTTAAAGTCCTATTAAGATTACATATTCTACAGCTAAGATAAACTAGTGCTGCAGCCGTCTCCCTCTGACCCTTATTCTTTAGAAAAGCTCTAACATCTTTAGAGTGAATAAAGTATGCAGCGGTTTCTGCAACATTGTTTGGAAGAGAAAGCCTCTTACTTATGTCCTCTATTTTTCCAAGAATCTGCATAAGCGAACGCTCTTCAGAATTCACTCTCACTCTAGAGTGCGCGTTTTTGATGTTCTTGAAGTCGCCGCCTTTACCTGAAACACCATACGGCTTATCTCCTATAAATGTGGTTAAGCCTTCATCGTGTAGAAGATATGTCATTGGAGCACCAACTCTAACACGCTTCTGCTTATCTTCTAAATCTATAGCCTTCCATTCGGGACGCTCGTCAACAACATGATCCTTTATAACAACACCACATTTGGAACATATAAGTTCACCTGACTCTAGGTCGACAATAAGCTTGCTTCCACATGATGGACATGTTCTGGAATCAGTTTCCTTTTCCTTCAACTGAATCAGCAACCTCCTTTACATACAGGGTTTTACCGATTAGCTTGCGAACCCTGTCAGTTGTAGGCTTGACAAGGATATAGGGTGAAGCCACTGGGCCAAAAGTTTCTATAACAAAACCCACCCTCTTACCCTTTTCATCATAAACTTGAAGTGAGGGTTTAAAAAATTCTGTACCCTTTACAACAATATTGCCACTTTTAGCCTTATGTAATACTATACCCAGCTTTTTCACAACAGGTTAAGCAAAGGGATATAATTTAAACTTTAACCCCGATCAACTCTTTTGACGTTTCATACCACGAACCTGGGCTAACATTTTTGAAATTTCCTTTATCACAGCATTCTTGCTCTTAGTTTTAGGTATAGAAATGTACCCGCTTTCCAAATAATTTCTTTTAGGATACTTTGCCTTAAACGCTTCAACTTCATAGCCCAGCATTTTAGCGGCTTCAACAAGCTCGTCAAGTGTTGGTGAAGAGACTGCAAGGTTTGTGGGAACACGCCTTCCACAGCTTCTAGAAAATTTTGAGTTAAAGTAGTCAAGCCACAATATTATGTGATCGTAGTCCTTCAACTTCTCCTACCGCTTAACCAGAACAGCGTTAACGATACCATCCTGTCCAGGCCTAGAAGTAACCTTTGCCTGACCAAGCTCCGTTTCCAGAAGAGCACCCTTAGTTATAACACCCCTTCTAGTAAGATCCTTGCTTGCAGGATTTAATAGAAGCTTTAGAATTTTAACCTTTCTAGCCTGCTTTGAGACAGGGTCAACAACATTAGCGTATGAGGTTGCAACACATTTAACCTTGTAGCATCCACCCTTACACCTTTTAAGAAAACGCTCCTCTTGACCAACCTTAGTGTCCACAGGATAACCGTGCTGCTCATACGCCCTCCTACCCCTGTTAGGAACACGCACACCACCAGTCGGCTTCCTCTTCCTCAAGTTTTCAACATATCTTGGCATACTGGAAACACCTATGCGAAAGGGTAGTATACTGGAGACATAATATACTTTTCTTTAAAGCTTTAAGCCCCTGCCAACCCTATTCTTCAACTGCTCCTTTAACACACTAATATCTTCACTTAACCCAAAATATCTTGAAAAGTTCGGTGTGGTAACATATGTTTTTGGCTTAACACCAGGCTTTGCCATAACAAAGTCTAATGCTTCAAGCATAGAAATGTGACGGTAAGCTTTAACACCAATCCTGTTGACCACATCCTTTACTGTAACAGGCTGGTAGAAGGCGATGTAAGACAGTGTCCTCAAAGCAGATTCTGGTAGAAGAGGTTTTGTCGAAAACTTTTTGACAACATCCCTATACTTTTGTTTAAGCTGTAGAACAAAAAGGTTGCCTGGAAGCTCCAAGATTTCTAGAGCGTTAGAAAAAGAGTTGTATGTTGAAAGAACTTCTCTAGCTAGCAGAAGATTCTTTCTTTTAGAGCGTATTCCAGTAGCCTTAGAAATTTCCTCTAAAGAAAGAGGCCTTCCCGCAACATATAGTGCTGCTTCAATCTTACCCTTAAGAAAGCTTATATCTTGCTCTTCACTCATTAGACCACCTCAGACACAATATTTAGTTTATTTTTGCTTAAATAGAGTAAATGCTCAAATTTTAAATATTTTTTTAAAATACTCTGACAGCCAATATTAAATGTTATAAGCTTATGCGATATAGAGAAAAATTTTTTCCTAAAACAGTTAAACTGTATTAATATGAAAAGATTGTGTGAAAACAAAATAGTTTTAGCTTCAAGTTGAAAGCACATTATTAAACGAGCACCCTTATTATTATATCATTTTCCTCCTGAATCAGGTCAACAAACTCTTCTTGAGCAACGAAAAGGGTTAAAAGAAAATTTCTTACAACCTCGATTAGGGGTAAGCCTTCGACAAGCTTCCTAAAACTTATAATATGATTTTCGTCCATTAGAGAAAGAAGTTGCTTCTTAAATTCTTTTATCAGCTCATTAATGTTCATCAGAAATGGGTCAGTTGGAAGCTCTAAGCTTGAGACGGGAACTAGAGTTTCCTCCTTCTTCATCCTTTTAAGTGGGGAGGAGGATATTATCCTTTCTAGCGCAATTATTAAGTCTTCTACTGAAGTTGAATAGACTTCGTGCCTGTATGGTACATCTATTATTGTTGGAAGAGAAATTTCTCCACCCTCGAATGGTCTAAGAGACTGTTTTTCGAAGAGGAAGAAGGATTCAACCTGAAGCTTATAAATTATGGATGATGACAGTGCTACGGTTCCATAAAGTCTCAAATCCCTTTTATAGTCTGAGTAGAGGGAAGTAAACTGGTTTAATAGTTCTGAAATGTTAACATCCCAAACCCTCTTCTTTGAAATGCTTTCCACGTCAACCAGAAGCTTTAGTGGAAACTTTGTGAGAGGAACCTTTATGCTCATGCTTTAACCTCCCTAACCGCTACACTCGGAGAATATTCGACAATGCTCGCACTACCACCACGCTGGTACACTCCAAATATTTTATCGGCTTTAGATAATGTTAAATCTTTTAAGGTGATGAGAATTATTTGAGCTTCCTTAGAACGTTCCCTCAAAATGTTGGTTAGACGTTCCAAATTCAACTGGTCAAGGTGGGCGTCAACTTCATCAAATAGGTAAAATGGTGACTTGTATGCGCTTTGCATTGCCAAGATGAAGGCTACAGTAGTTATCGTCTTTTCTCCACCGCTTAGCATAAGAGACTCTTTAGGCCTTTTTCCTGGAAAGCTTGCCATAAGATATATTCCTCCAGAAAATATTTCCTCAGGATTTTCTAGCTCAAGCCAAGCTTCACCGTCAGTAAGGTCCTTAAATATACTTCTTAGGCTACGGTCAATCTTCTCAAAAGCTTCCATGAAAACCTTCTTCTTCTGGTTATCGATTTCCTCAATCAATGCGATAATACTTTCCCTCTCCTCCTCAAGCTGATTGCTTCTGAGCGAAAGATTCTTGTAGCCTTCTAGGACACTTTCATAGTCTTTTTCCGCTAGAAAGTTCAGCATAGGCTTAACCTCCTCCAGCTCCTGCTGAAGCATGAGAAGAAGTTCGTCTGAGCCTTCAACATATTCTATTGGAGAAGTGTGGCCGTATAGTCTTAGCGCATTATATTCTGATTCAAGCTTCTCCCTCAAATTTTCTATCCTGCTAGTGAGCTGATTTATTCTTAAAGTTGACCTACCTATCATATCATTCAAGGAATTCAGTTGAGCAATCTTCTCGTTAACTTTTGTGTCATAGTCTGAAAGCGTCTTCTGCATATTTATTGATGCTTGATGAAATTCTTCTTCCTTAGCCTTCAATGTTTCATACTTTTCTTTAAGCTCCACTAAAGTTCTACGGCCTTCCTCGATCTTGCCCTTATTTGATTCATATTCAGCCTTAAGTTTCTCAACACTCTTTCTAGTATTATTGTATGAGACTAGGACATCGTTTTCAAGCCTACCTTTAGTCTGCATAAGGCTAATGTTTATTTCATTAATAATGTTGGTTAGGGACTGGAGCTGGCTGTTTAGGCTATTAAGTGTATTATTTAATTCTATAAGCTTTTGTGCTTCAACATTCTCTTCCTCACTTTGTATAACCTTCATCAGAGCATCTCTCTTTAAATTAAGGAGATTAATCCGCTCATCAACCCTTCTAAGATACACTTCTATCTTAGAAAGCTTGTCCCTTAAACTGTTCAGCTTCAACTGATTAGATGAATAGGTTTCAGAATATTTTTTAACAAACTTTATAAGTGATTCAATTTCGCCATGAACTTGACCGAGATTCTTTGAAACTTCAGCCTTCTTCTCCAAAAGTGTTTTACTTTTCTCATTCAACTTCTCTAGGTCAGCCTGCCTCCTTTCAACAATCTTCTTTAGATTTGAGATTACAGTCTTAAGCTCACTATAGTATTCGTCCACACCATATGAGGATACAGCTTCAAGAATTTCTGGAAATCCTGAAGCATAGCCTGAACCATAGGCTTCATAAAGTGCACCATCCAATGTCACACATCTGAAACCTTTACTAGAACATTTCAGTGCAATAGAATCATCTTCAACCAAGAGAGTGTTCTGGAAAAGAAAACTTTTCAAAACATCATATTCGCCGCTAACGTTAACAAAACTTGATAGATAGCCTATTATACCAGGCTCCTGTGGAGGGGGAGACAGTTGCAGTGGCTTTATTTCAGACAAGGTTATCATGTTAAAATGTTTAGCGCCAACCTTTTGCGCTGCATCAATAAGCTTATTCAATGAATTCCTGTCCTTTACAACGATCGCGTTAAGCCATAATCCGCAGACAGATTTAACAGGTTTTGCATATTTTTCTTCGAAACTTATTAGCTCCTTCACTAGACCTACACAGCCTTCAACAGCACCTGTTTTCGCGAACGAGACAAGCCGCTCTAAACCCTCTACGTCAAGAAGTTCTTCAGCTATCCTTTGAACTGCTTCAGCCTTAACTATACTTGATTCAACCTTTTCCAAGGTTTCGATAGAAGATTTTATCGCATCAAGCATAGCCCTACGCCTTCTCTCAATCTCCTCATACGATTTTGAAAGAGAGACTACTTCAGTGGATTCGGTTTGCAGTAGATTATCTAGGTTGGAGAGGGACTGTTTAAGCTCATTTAAAACTGTAGAGAAAGAGTTCTGTTTGCTTTCAAGAAGTTTAAACCTGTAAGAGAGTTTTGTATGTATTGACACTATCCTTTCCTTTTTAGCCTTACCTTTTTCAAGTAAGATATCTATTTTCTTGACTTTAGAATCAGCCTTCAACTTTTTGGACTTTATTCTAGAAAGCCTTTTATTTACTTCATTCACTTCAGCTGTAACGGTTTTGATCTTTTGTAAAATTGACTGTCTCTCTGTCTCCTTTAACTTAACCTCATTCTTTAACCTTTCAAGAGTTTGAGAAAGATTTCCTTTTTCAACTTCAAGGCCGGATAACATTGTAGTGAGGGTGGAAAGATCTTGCTCTATTTCTAAATTTCTTTCTTCAAGAGATTTTATTTGAGAGGATATTTCCTCTATCTTTGAATATGTTGAAGCAAGCTCCATTTCATAGTTTACGAAAGTCTTTGATGGATCAGATATGGATGAAAGAAACTGTTCCCTCTGACCCTTTAACGCTTCAATTTCCGCTTCAAGAACAGTCTTATCATGTATTCTCTTCTTCAAAAAACCCTTTTCCTCTTCTAGACTAGAGTTTAGAGATGAAATCTGCTGGTTTAGGAGGCTTATGTTCCTTGAAACCTTCATAGCGTTTAGGCGCCTTATCTCTTCCTCAATGTGCCTGTATCTTAAGAGAATGTTTCTCGCTTCCTCATTTTTTCTTAAAACGTTTCTAATTTCCCCAATCCTTGCAAAGGCTATTTCAAGCTTATGTGTTGCCTCCTCCAGATTCTTTAAAGCTTCAGCCTTTTTTTCATCAAACTGTGCTACACCGACAAGACTTTCTAGTAGACGACGACGCTCGTCAGGCCTAAGCTCTGCTATACGATTGATCATCCCCTGTAATATTACATTAAATGCTTCTGGAGATATTAGGCAAAGCTGTGTCAAGTTTATAACCATCTGCTTAGAAACATGCTTACCATTTATTTTGAAAATGGATTCACCGTCTTCCCTAAGCTCTCTAGTAAATGTCACGGTGTCAGCGTCTACTGGAATTTCTCTACCAGTATTATCGAACTGTACGGAAACGATAGCCTTAGAAGCCTTTTCTCCACCAGCACCTCCATCGAATAAAAGATTCTTTAAACTCGTAACCCTCAAAGTTTTTGGACTACTTTCTCCTAAGGCAAAGAGTATGGCATCAAATATATTTGATTTTCCAGAACCGTTTAAGCCTGTTATAGCTATAAGGCCAGGCTGAAAGTTTAAAGTAACCTTTCTGTTAAATGTCTTGAAACCTTCAGCCTCAACCTTCTTTATATACAGCATTCTAATCTATACAGCATAAGAGTAAGAACATTATGTTAATAATTTTTTAAAAAATGGTTTATGAACCTTCAACTTCCCTGTCAAATGGTTTCAAAACGTCAGGCAACATATCTAATAGGTCTGATGCAAGAATATGAAAACCCTTTTTTGAGACAGCCTTTATACCAGCTTCACCGTGCACGTAGGCGGCGGCAGCGGCTGAAGAAAAGTAGTCGTTTCCCCATGATATAAAAGTTCCCAAGATACCTGAAAGCACGTCACCACTTCCTCCAACTGCCAAACCAGATGTAGACCAACGATTAACCTTAACCCGGTAGCCGTCAGTTATAAGGGTATCGTGGCCCTTAAGGAGAAGGGTAAAATTATATTTTTTCGCGACCTCGATAGCAGAATCAATGCGTTCCCACCACCTTTCCCCAACAAGAATGTTGAAAACATGCTTGAATTCTCCAGCATGGGGGGTGGCTACTGTCCCATTAAGAAGGTGTGGAGCATCCTTTACAGCTTTAAACCCGTCAGCGTCTAAGACGACTTTGGATACACCCTTACAGGTTCTTAAAACTTCATGAACAAGCTCAATTGTTTCAGGATGGAGGCCGAGACCTGGGCCGATTACAACAACGTCAGCCTTTGGAAGAAGACCTTTTATTAGTTCAACATCATCTAACTTTAGATGTTGAGAATTGGTTGGATAAACGATCAGGTCTGGGGAAATCGGCCTAATTGATAAAGCAATAGAGGATGGGGCGACTATGTACACTAGCCCAGCTCCAGTCCTATAAGAGGATAGGGCAGCAAGTGTGGGAGCGCCGGAATAGAATTCGCATCCGCCTACAACTAGTACTGTACCGTAATCACCTTTGTGGCTGTAAGACTTTCTAGGCTTTATAACCCTTCTAAGATCACCTGGTCCCGTGAAAAATTCTGCTTCAAAAGGTATGCCTATATCTTTTACAACAACTTCTCCAGTATAATCTTTTCGCCCAACCAAGCCAACCTTCATTTTATGAAATGTTATCGTATGCGATGCTTTAATAGCTTCACCTTGAACTTCTCCTGTGGAAGGGTTTAAGCCTGTTGGAATGTCAACTGCTATAACAGGTTTTCCAGACAAATTTATTGCTTCAACAACAGATTTTATTGGATCCCTTAAAGTTCCCTTAACACCTGTTCCAAGTATTGCATCAACAATTATATCACATTCTTCTAAAAGACTATTCAGGATGTTTGTTAGGGAAGTGTCTGTGAGAAAAAATTTTTCCACATCATCCATCTTTTCTATGAGAAGCCAGTTTACTTTAGCCTCCTCACTTTTGATTTCAGAAGGTTTACCTAAAAGTATAACCTTAACATTGAAGAAACTGTTTCTTAAGTGTCTGGCTGCAACAAAACCATCTCCACCATTATTTCCAGTCCCGCAAACAAATAACACATTTCTAAAGTTTACGCCATAATTTCTTATTATAAAATCAGCTACACATGCACCCGCATTTTCCATCAATAGAAGTCTAGGAAGACCTAGACTGACAGCATTCTCCTCTATAGCAAACATATCTTCTCCAGAAACTTCTTTAGGGATAAAGCGTCTAAGGTAGTCTAGAATGTTGCTTACCATTATATCTAACTTGTTACATCTACAATATTAAACTTTGCTTAAGATTTAAAGAAGCCTCAAATTCTTTTCACATGAAATGAGTCTGTTCGTTAAATATACTACATATGATGCAGTCTTCCAAGTGGTGTCGACTGTTATGAACTCGTTTGGAGCGTGAGCTCGTTCACCGTGGCCTGGGCCTGTTACAATAACAGGAATCTTTAACACTCTAGTGAAAAGGTACATTGGAGCTGAACCAGTAATCAATGGAATAATGTATGGTTTAACACCCATGTCAGAGTATGCTTCCTTTGCAACTTCTACAACTGGAGCATTAGGACTTATCTTACTCCAAGTGTAACCGTCCAGCACATTAACTTCAACCATATTAGAGAAGCCGAGCCTTTCAATGAGAGCCTTTAAGCCTTCAATGACATCTTCTGGCTCAATATTTGGCACAATTCTGAAATCTATTCTTAAGGTCGCCTCATTCGGCAATACTGTTTTAGTTCCTGGACCAGTGTATCCGGCCGTGAAACCGTCGACATTAACATTTGGTTTAAAGAATACAGCCTGATACCATTCACGACCCTTTAGTCTAGAAGATTTTATTCCATGCGATCCCATCATCTTTTCAAGTGGAGTGCATTCGATAAGCTGGTCAAGCAACATCAGATCTTCTGGAGTCGGAAGCACAGTCTTTTCTTCAAGCCATGGGATTTTTGGACCAAAATGTGGGTCAATTAGTTCAGAGACAATCTTACTTAGTATGACCGCTGGGTTATAGAATCCTCTACTGTAACTTCCATGAACCTCATACTTGCTTGTACTACACTTCAATTCAATAAATACTATACCCTTGTTTCCAAGCTGGATCCTAGGCTTACCCAATTCAACCTCCGAAGGTATGGTGAAAAGGCCGGTGTCAGCTTCTTGAAGCTCAACCTTCTTATCTTCAACAAACTTTGGCATGCTTGGTGAACCAAGCTCCTCTTCACCTTCAAGTGCAAATATTATGTTTACAGGCGATTCACCTAAAACTTCAACCATTGCTTCAAAACCTAATAGTGTTGACATGAGAGCACCCTTCGTGTTCGTGGCACCTCTAGCAATAATCTTGTCTTCAACAATCCTTGCCTCGAATGGTGGAGATGACCAGAGCTCCAGTGGACCTGTTGGTTGAACATCATACATGTTATAGAATATTATTGTTTTCTCTTTTCTATGATCAAGTTTACCGTATACGATAGGGTGGCCACCGTACCTTAATAGTGTAGTATTTGCACCCAACCTATCTCTTATCCAGTCTCTCAAGTATCCTGCAACATCCTCTATGCCCTCACCTGTACCAGAAATGCTTGGCATTCTTAGAAGCTTTCTAACTTCTTCAACAATGTAGTCTCTTTTAGATAAAATTCTGTCAACAACCTTTTTAGCATCAAATCCCAGGGACATCACATACACCTCATATTATACGATTATATATTAATTCTTGATTAAAAAATTTTATCCAAATTTTTCAGTAAATCGAGCTTTTTACTGTTTATCACCTTTAATCTTTCCTCAAACAAATTATTTCCCTTAGTGTCAATTGATATTATAAGTGGACCAAAGTTTTCAACCTCCATAATCCATAGAGCTTCAGGCACGCCTAGGTCAAGCCATTCTACACCTAAAACCCTCTTAATCCTTTCAGCTGCAACGACAGCACATCCTCCTGGAAAGACTGCGTGAACAGCCTTAAACCTTTTACAGGCTTCAGCTGTTCTATGGCCCATTCCACCTTTCCCTATAATCATCTTAACACCAGACCTTTCCATAAAATCATATTCTAGGGACTCCATTCTCATACTAGTTGTAGGCCCAATCGATACAATATGCCAGGTTCCGTCAACCCTTTTAACTATTGGGCCAGCATGAAATATTGGGAGACCTCCTAAACTTATGGGCAGCATTTGACCATGCTTCAAAAATCTCTCGTGTGCAGCGTCTCTTGCGGTTACAATGGTACCATTTAAGTAAACTATGTCTCCAACGTTAACCTTCTCTAAATCCTCATCTTTTAATGGAGTGTTTAAAACAAAATTCATAGTTCAACACCCTCATATGATGGTAGTTCATAGCTTAAATCAGATTTTAATCTTATAGTACCTCTCCTATGAGCCCAGCAGCCTGTTGAGACGCCAACAGCTAAAGTGGCAGGATGCCTTGCTGAATATTCTACGTGAACAGCAAAGGCTGTGGTGGAACCACCTAAACCTTGGGGACCGATTTCAAGACCATTTATCTTATCATAAAGAATTTTTTCTAGAAAGGCAGCCTTCGGGTCAGCATTTCTTGAACCAATTGGTCTAAGAAGAGCCCTTTTAGACAGGATTGCGGCTGTTTCAACTGTTGTTCCAAGGCCTACACCAACAAGGAATGGAGGACATGCGTTTAAACCGTAGCTTGAAACCACTTCTAGAACAAATTCTATAACACCCTTAAAACCTGACGCAGGTGGAAGAACTTTAGCCTGTCCCGTCAAAGACGTGCCACCACCTGCAAGGTATAATGTTATGTCAGCATAACTGGTATCAGGTAGAATGTTCCATTCTATCCAAGGCAATCTTGTACCAACATTGTTTCCAGTATTCTTTTCTATAAAAGGTTCAACCACATTAGGGCGCAATGGAACCTCTTCTGTAGCCCTAACAGTTGCAGCATGAATAGCGTCTGGCAAAACGTTTAGGTATGGAAAATCTGCTCCAGCGTCAACAAAAAACATTAGTACACCAGTATCCTGGCATACTGGCACATTCTTTTCTAATGCAAGCCTAATGTTATCGAACATGATCGAATATACCTCCTTTCCCCAACAAGAATTTTCTTTGGAGGAAAGCTCTTTTAGGGCATTGTATACGTCATCAGGTAATCTTATTGCGACAAGCCTAATAAATTTGGATAGAAGATTGACGAGATCTTCCATGACGATGAACAAAATTGTTGAAGTATATAAGTTTAAAACTTTGAAGCAAATTAAGGTTAAGTTCGAATTTATTTTGGCCACATAGTTTAAAATATGAAGAAAAATGAGGTTTAGAAGTCTAATTTTAGGCTTTAAGGACGTGTCTAACAAACGAGAGTTCCGGTAATGCTCCTTCAAAGCTAATTTTATCGTTTATTACAACCTTTGGTACAGCAAAAACTTGATACTTGTTTGCTAGATGAGGAAATTCTGTTGCATCAATCATTTCAGCCCTAACAAGGTCGCTTTCTAAGGCAATCTTGTGAGCTGTTTCAACAGCCATTGGACAGTATGGGCATGTTAAGGTTACAAAGACTTGAATGTGAATTGGTTTTGTCAACGATTTAAGCATATTTTTTATTTCCTGAGAAAGGCCTGAATTTTCTGTGGAAACGATCTTTATAGCATGTAATAGGGAATTGAATTCGTATCCTCCTGGAATGCCGTAGAATCTTATACCATAATCTTTTTTACCTTCAACGACAATTGCTGGAATCTTGTCAATCTTATATTTTTCAACCTTATCTTTATCTGAGACGAAATCGTAAACTTCAAGCTTAATCTTTTCAGATAGGGATGAAAGTTCTTCAAGAAGTTGTCTAGTGTCAGCACATGTTTCACATTCAAACTCCTGTGTAAATAGTACTAGCTTTACAGGTGATTCAAGTTCGCTAAAGATGCTCTTAACACGTGACCTTACCTTTTCAGATAAAATGGGCATTCTACTCCACCCTTTTACAGAAATAAAAAAAGTTTGAGTATATTAGCTTTTTTATGAGCTTCTAGTCCCCGTATCTTCCAAACTTTTTTACAGTATCAATCCATGCGAGAAAATTTTCAACTTTAGCGTCTGAGGTTATAACATTGCTTGTTGTCATTATATATCCTCCACCTGGGGCAACATTTTTTAGTAGTTCAAGAGTCTCGTTTACGATATGTTCTCTGCCTCTATCGCCACCAAGTGAACCTTCTATGTTGCCTATAACGCAGACTCTTTTACCATACAATTTTTTAACTTGCCCAATGTCCATTCCAGCCTTCTTTTCTATGGGATGAATACCATCTATACCAGTGTTGACGATATCTTCTAATATTAAAGAAATGTTTCCATCAGTATGTTTGATAAAAAATGCACCCTTTTTATGCACCACATCACATAATCTTTTCAGGTTAGGTATAATTAGGTCTCTAAAATATTTTGGAGAAATCATTGGACCCATTGTTGTAGCATAATCATCATTTTCTATTATACCTTCTGCACCAGCATCTATTTTTGCTTTCGCACGTTCAATGTTAACCCTAAGATAATATTCCAACCACATTTTTAATATGTCAGGATTCCTGTGCAACCAAACCATCATATGTGTTGAAGGTGAAAAGAATGGTAGGAAAGTGCCCTGTATTACAGACAAAATGAACCTTTTACCCTTTAATCTGCTTGCAATCTTTTCTAAAACTACTGTTTCTTGGTCTGGAACTGTTACATCATTCCATATACTTTTAAGAAACTCTTTAGCCTTATCAGGGTCTGTTGGAAGAAAAGGTTTCAGGACATAAAGTGAGTTAACTTCAGGCATATACTGTACTGGCACCCCATCTATTTCCCAAAGGTTTTCACCCCTTTTAACTACCTTACAGTCTTTTGGAAAATATTCCCACCTTGGGTCTATAAGCCAGCCTCCGACCTGATTAACTTCCCTCACAGCATCCAAATCAAACCTTTCAACCAACTCTATATGGTCTTCAACCGTAAGCAGATTTGCTTTCTCAACCTCGCCTTTAGAGCACATTTCAAGATAGGCTTTCGGATTCCTCTGCATAACAGGTCTGCAGAGAAGTTTTTCTAGAACAGAACCGTTTATTCCAAAAACAAACACGGGCACCCTATCAGGCTTTTCACGAGATAATGCTTTAATAAAACGTTCTCTTGGGTTCATGGACTGTTATAGGTATTAAGAGAATATTTTAACTTTTGACAGCCAAGGAGAAACAATTGAGCACCATAAAATTATGTTTTTAATAGTGTTTTCAGCCCAGCCTCTAGTGAAAGTTTAGGATGGAAGCCTAAAAGTTTTTTTGCCTTAGAAATGTCAGCGCAGCTGAACCTAATATCACCAGCCCTCTGAGGCGCAAAGTATGGTTCACCTTCGACATTAGCGAGTGACATAATCTTTTTAGCTAAATCTATAATTTTTGTCTCCGAACCCGAACCTATATTGTATGTTTCATTAACATATCCTGTCTTGAGAGAACATTCTATTGCATGGCACACATCCTGTACATGTATAAAGTCTCTCGTTTGAAGGCCGTCACCATAAACTACAGGTTTTTGGCCGAATTTCACATTTTTAACAAACTTTGCTATTACGCCAGCGTATCCCCTAGACCCCTGACCTGGACCGAAGACATTGAAAAGTCTTAGACTAACATATTTTAAACTGTAGATTTTCGAATAAAGTTCAACAATATTTTCTCCAAAAAGTTTGCTTAAACCATACGGTGATAGGGGATTCCTTGGATGAGTTTCTTTAACAGGAATCTTTTTTGGTTCACCGTAAACTGCCGCTGAACTAATATAGATGAGCCTCTCAATATTTGAGTCCACACAGGCTTTAGAGATGGCGGCTGTGCCGATCACATTATTTTCAAAGTATGATATAGGATTTTTTAAAGATTCTTCAACATCAATTAACGCTGCAGCGTGTACGACAACATCGCAGCCTCTAATCAATTCAATCAATCTTTCAAAATCTCTTACATCTATAACATGTAATAGAATATTTTCTGAAGACAACCTTCTAACATTATCCTCTAACGACCTCGAAAGATTATCAACACATACTACTTCATAGCCTAAGCTTTTTAAGTACACTGCAAGATTGGAGCCTATAAAACCAGCACCGCCCGTGATGGCTACACGCATATAGCAGGCGGTAGCAAGATCATGCTTTAAAACATTAAGAATATGTGAGGCGCCCAGGGCGGGACTTGAACCCGCGACCCTCCGGGTGACAGCCGGAGATACTAACCGGTCTATACTACCTGGGCATACATTCTGGTTTCTTGATATAGGCTTATAAAAATTTTTCTTAAGATAGTTTATGTTTCCGATGAAGGTTTACCGGATTTCCCCCAATTCTTTTTTTCTACATCATATATTATTACTGTAACATTTTCAGGCTTTATACCAAGTACATCACATAGTACATTTGTTACACCTTCTATTATCTTCTTTTTCTGCTCGTCAGACCTACCAGCCCACATGCTTATTTGAACGACAGGCAAATTTTCCACCCTCAGCCCAATATGTTTAAGCATCTATTTAATTTTTACAAAAAATTTTGCCCAAACATTTACACTATTTTAAAAATATTGAATATGATGTGGCAAAATTGATGCTGCCCTTAGAATCTTCTACCTCAAACACGATAGTGTAGACTCCTTCACCTTTAACAAATGTTTTGAAGTCGAAGACGATTTCGAAGTCTAAACCTTCTTGGCGCCACCTTGTCGCATAAATGTAGGGTACATTCGCTTGATAACCTTTGCTCACTATCGCACCTAAAAGTTCACCGAAACTGTAACTTCCATTATATGGTGCATTGCGTAAATCTTTGCTGGTCAGCGGTGATGGTGTAGGGTCATAGTATAATGTGACCATATATGGTCTAAGATTCTGTAGAAAACGGCCTTTTAATGTCACAATAGTATTTTTTGTAGAAAATTCACTCCATTTAATTAGAATGTTTTCGAAGTCCTGAACTATTACAAAAATTTGGCTATTGCAGGCGATACCAATATTTACGTGAGTGTGGATTGGGTCAAGTATATTTTTCCTATGACCCCAGTCTGAAGACGCATCATTGTACATCATTTCATGCTCCATTTGGGAGATGAAGGATAACATTTCTTGCTCAGATGGAACTGTAGTCCTTCCGGACATGAATACTGCTGCAACATTTTCTTGGACAAAAAATTTTCCACCAAAGATTGTATAACGCATATATGGTTTCATACCATTTGAACCCCAATGGCTTAAACATAGCATGCTTGCTAGGTCTTCAGCATGATATTGGGCTGCAGGATTGTTTCCAAGCTCAACAGGTTTGAGTCCATACTCTTGCCTATCCCTGTTAATTGCATCAAGAGCATATTTTATTAGACGCGTTAAATTAGCTGAAGAAGTCGATTCTATAGGTGAATAAAATGTTATAGTGGTCTGAGAAAAGGTTTCTGTAGTGGAGAGTGTATATTGGCTTGTGGTATACGATTTTGTTGGTAGAAGAGTATGCTGTTTAAGATGCTGAATTTGGGGACTTATATAAGAAAAGTATAATATGATAAAAATGAATCCGATAAGTGAAAGTAATAGGATTCGGTTTAACCCAGATGAACCCTTTCCCATGACATAAATCTTTTCTGGAGACATATTATATTTTTTCTTGTAGATTGAATAAAATATAAAAGGTTAGTTAGAATAATCTTTTGGAGAAATTGATGGTGGAAAAAATACAGGTTTATGGAGACGATTATGAAATGGGTGTACAATATGGGAAGGTTTTGAGGGATAAGATACATAAAATGTTAGAAAATTTGCCAGACATGGGCATGATAAAGGCGATGAGGCCGAAAATTGTTCCCAAAAAATGGTTCGTTAACACTTTAAAAAAGGATACGGAAAAGTTGATGAAAAATGATATTCTCAAATATTATCCGAGACAGTGTGAACGCTTAAGGGGGATAGCTGAGGGTGCGGGAGTAGAACTTTCCATGATCATGCTTATGATTTCGCTTGAAGCTTCTGGCTTTAGTCTCGGTGGCTGCACAAGCCTAGGAGTCTCCTCCAGAATGATGATTGAAGAAGAACCTGTTTTAGCCAAAAACTTTGATTTCCCAACAGAGTTTACTGAATATCAGGTTATAATCGAATCTAGACCCGATAGCGGGTTTGGAACCTTAGGCTGCGCAATAATCCCTTCTCCTGGAGTATTGGATGGATTAAATGAGCATGGTTTGGCTGTATCATGTAATTTTGCATACTCTCTAGACAAACCAACATGCATAATCCCATTGTCGATTACAGTACAGGAAATGTTGGAAAACTGTCGAACTGTTGATGAGGCACTTGAATTTCTAAAGTCGTGTGAGAGGGGAGGATATGGAGCCATTGTTACATTAATAGATAGTGATTCGAACATTGGAGTCATAGAGCTTTCACCACATAATTATAGCATTAGGGAAGTTGAGGGTCATGCTATAGTTACAAACCATTATATTACAGAAAAGATGCAGAGGATTGAACTGCCAAAGGAGGTACTTTATTCTAAGAAGGCGCCGCCAGAACTTTCTGGTAAAAGAGTTCACGAATCTAGTGAAAAGAGGTATGCGAGAGTTGAGTGTCTTTTAAGGAAGCATGATAAGATTGATGAAACCTACATCATTTCTATAATGAAAGATCATGGTGAAGAAAATCGCCCATCTGATTTAACAATATGCAGGCACATTCCATACCATAATACTATAAGATCTACTATAATGTATCCTAAAAAGATGGTTATGAAAACAGCTTTCGGAAACCCATGTGAGAGAGAGTATCAGAAGTTTACCTTATAGAATGGAGAAAAATTTTTTAGGCTAAAATTTTATATTATAATAGATATCATTTTTAGGACATGAGTTTAAAGGAAATAAGTTTAGAAGAGCTTGATCCACAAAAGTTCATTAAAGAAAAAGTTGATGAAATAAGAGCTATTGTTGGAGAAAATTATGCGATAAATGCACTTTCTGGCGGAGTCGATTCTTCAACTGTGACAATGTTGGGGCACATTGCTTTGGGAGAAAGGCTTAGAACATACTTTATAGATAATGGGCTTATGAGAGAAAATGAGCCAGAGCAGGTTGTATCGTTGTTTAGAAGCCTTGGAGTGAATGTTATACTTGTTGATGCAAAAGAGAAATTTTTTAAAGCATTGAAGGGTGTAAGAGACCCTGAAGAGAAGAGGGAGGCGATAACAAGAGTATTCTATAAAGAAGTTTTTGGAAAGATTGTTAAAGAAAGTGGTATAAAGTTTCTTTTGCAGGGAACAAACTATACAGATATAGAGGAAACTGTGGCAGGTATAAAAAGACAGCATAATGTGCTGGAGCAATTGGGTATAGATACTGAGAAGGAGTTCGGGTATAGGGTTATAGAGCCTCTTATACAATTGAGGAAACCGGCTATAAGGAGGGTGGCTGAAGCGCTTGGACTTCCAAAAAGCGTGTATGAGAGAATGCCTTTCCCGGGACCTGCGCTTGCTGCTAGAGTTATAGGCGAGGTAACACCTGAAAGGATTGAGATTGTTAGAAGATGTACTAGCATCCTTGAGCAGGAGCTAAGGAACGTTAAAGCATTCCAGTACCTTGCAATATTACATGAGGACAAGGTTACAGGAATTGTTAATGGAAAGAGGAGGCTAGGGTTACAGGTTGAAATAAGATGCTGGGATAGTCTGGACGCTAAAACTGCTTCGCCCACAAAATTGTCTTACGAAATTTTGGAAAAGGTTGCCGAACGCATAACTTCTGAGGTAAAGGATGTTGTCAGCGTAACATATAATATTACAAGGAAACCGCCTTCCACAATAGAGGCAGTTTAGATGAAGAACATAACCTCTAAAAAGGTAAAGGGCAGTGAAGAGAAAGAATTCGAGGAGCTTGAAGTGGATGTACTGAGGGCTATGATATTATTGCATGGCTATGCTTGGAAACCGGACTTATATGATACACTTTCAACAATATGGAGGCTTAAGGGACTAGACTTCAATCAAATGATTGAGGCAAGCGAACTTCTTCCAAAAATTTTAGACAAACTTGGCCGAAAGGGAATTTTAAGGTTTGAAAGAAGACTGAGAGGGGACCTGAGTAGAAGCGAGCCTCTCGAGGACACACTATATTTTTTAGAGAATGAGAGGAATATTTCTGAAAAACTTTCAAGCGACCATATTGTCTTAAAATATCGTAAAGAGATAATGGGATACGATAATCTTATATTCTAAACCCTATTCACTTAACATTTTTAGAACATTTAAGCACCTTTCACATAATATAGGCTTTTTCATGTCAACTTCCAATACACTATTCGAAAATGACATTAGACAGTTTCTGTTTTTACAGTGGCTTAAACCTAGAAGGTGGCCTAACTCGTGAGCAGCCTCCTTCAAAACCCTTTCCCTAAAAATTTCTTGACTCTCCTCATATCTTCCAAAGGTAAGCCTGAAGATTGATAATACAGCACATCCGCGGCTCACATCAGCTATTCCGAATACAAAGTTCATTTGCGGGACATATATGTCGGAGGCCGTCACACCCATGCAAAGGTCAAAACCCTTTTTCATTCTAGAAACTTGGTCAAGTAGAATAAGGGCATTAAACTGTCTTCTTTCAGGATTATATGATTCTTCATTCAATGGTACACTAACATTTAGCACACGCCCGTTTAAGGAGTACAAGGATGCAGCCTTCAACAGTTCACTTTCATATGCTAGAGTACGTAGAGTACTACCTAAGGGTATATAGACTACCTCCTTTACCAACGTTTTAAAGTAGGCGTAAAGCATCTTATAAACTTGAAGAAAATTTTGGCTAAAAATTTTACTTAACAATATTAAACCATAAAATATATAAAGAGTTTATTTAAGTCTCTCTCTTATACTATGGTGGTCAAAAATGTCAGAAACAGACACAGTACTTATTGGAAAAAAGCCTGTAATGAATTATGTTCTAGCATGTCTAACACTTTTACAGAATGGTTCAAAGTCCATAACATTAAAGGCTAGAGGAAAAGCAATCTCGAAAGCCGTTGACACAGCACAGATTCTAGTTAAAAGGTTTGCTACTGACGTTAAAGTAAAGAACATTTCAATAGACACTGAACAGGTTAAGGATTCTGAGACAGGCGCCACAAGTAATGTGAGCTCAATATACATTGAGCTTGGCAAGTAGGCGCCATCCAAAAATTTTTATTTTTTTATATAATTCCAAAAATCTTATTTAGCATTAGAATAGTAGGGTTAGTTGGTTATATTTGAAAACACCAATATGCAACTTTTGCGCCAAAACAGGCATACTCTGCCCAGAAGACAGCAAGAAGTTGAAGAGTGGGCAGATTACGGAACTGGATGTAGAATGTTCTGTAAAACTTTCGAAAATAGCTGAAAGGGATAAAGTTTTAGACAGGTTGACCTTTGTTAAGGCACTAGAATCAGATGGAGACCTTATCCTCCTTTTCGGTGGGGGAAACCTTAAAATTTTAAGGTCAAGCCCAGATACAATAGAAAGTATTAGGGAAGCATTTGGTAGAAGGGTTTGGATTTTTGAAGCAGACGCTTCAGAAAGAAAACTTTTAGAGGAAGTATTTTATCCAATTAGAATTTTAACCGTTAACATTGTTTGGCTTCCTGATGGTAGCAAGCTTACAAAAGTTATATTACCTTACAGTAGAAGAGTTATTGAACAGGTTGACGAGAAAGCGGTTAAAAGGGTTTTGAAGACGTTGAAGGGTATAGATGTGATGATAGAATATGAGCGCAGACAGCCGGTTTGAAAGATATTATTCGAAGGAAATATCAGGTCTTCCAGAGGGGGCTAAATGTATTGTTAGGGGATGGGTTGAGGACATTAGGCCACTTGGGAAACTTATGTTCATTACTGTAAGAGATAGGACAGGGTTAGCTCAGATAGTTTTAAACAGGAACATTGTTGGTGAAGAAACGTTTGCAGTTGGAGAAAATCTTACAAGACAGAGTGTGATAGAGGCATTTGGTAAGGTTCAGAAGAGTAGGTCACAGAATGTGCCAATGGAGGTGCTTGTAGAAAAGCTTACAGTACTTTCAAAATCAAGTCCACCCTTTCCAATAGATCCTACAGGAAGGGTTTTTTCAAGCCTAGATAAAAGGTTGGATGCTAGAGCACTAGATTTAAGAAACCCTCAGGTTATGGCAATATTCAAGATAAGGCATACAGTGCTAAAGTCTATAAGGGAAACGTTCTATAGGCTTGGATTCATTGAAGTTAACACGCCTAAGATAATAGGGCAGGCTGCTGAAGGTGGAGCAAACCTTTTCAAGCTCACCTACTTTGATAAAAAAGCATATCTTGCACAAAGCCCCCAACTTTATAAGGAACAGCTTACCATGTCACTTGAGAAAGTTTTTGAGATTGCACAATATTTTAGGGCTGAAAAATCTAATACATTAAGACATGTCTGTGAATTCACAAGCTTGGATATGGAGGCAGCTTACATGGACGAGTTCGAGGTCATGGAGGTTGCTGAAGAAGTAGTATGCAATGTTTTAAAGGATGTTGAAAAAGAAAATTCTATAGAACTTAATATTTTGGGAGTAAGGTTGCCTAGGGCTGAAAGACCATTTAAAAGGATATCATATACTGAAGCAATAGAGAAGCTTAATAAGAAGAGGAAGATAGAGTGGGGTGAAGACTTGCAGACAAAAGATTTGAGAATGCTTGGAAGAATCTTTAAAGAATTCTATTTCATATACCATTGGCCTCTAGCAATAAAGCCATTCTATATTGAAAGATTGGATGAGAGGCTTTCAAGATCCTTTGACCTAATGTACGGGTACCTTGAGCTGGCATCTGGAGGAAAACGAGTATCTGACAGGCAGGAGCTGGAGAAGAGGCTTGTAGAACAGAAGCTTGACCCAAAAGACTTCGAATACCATCTAAGAACATTCAACTATGGCATGCCACCCCATTCAGGCTGGGGGCTTGGAGTAGACCGCCTTCTCATGGTTATAACGGGAAAAAATAATATTAGGGAAACAATACTCTATCCAAGAGACCCAAAAAGGCTTGTTCCATAAAAAAATTTTGTGGAATAATAATAGCTATAGGGCCTTAAAGTTTTCAGTCCAAGCAATGTATGCTCTAAGCATTTCTTGGGAAACACTTGGCCTCCTATACCTTAAAACCTCCTTAAAATCTTGCATCCTGATTTCACGTGGTTGAGCATTTTTGTCTACAGCCGCACCCGATTCAAAAAGTTCTGATACAACCCTAAGCTGCACCGACTGGCATATGTCACGAATATCGCTTCCAGAATATCCTTCAGTAAGTTTTGCAATCTGGTTAAGGTCTACAGAGGAATCAAGCTTCAGGGGGGCAGTGTAAAGCTTGAACATTTCAAGCCTAGCCTTCAGGTCGGGGAGTGGAACATATATTCTCTTCTGAAAACGTCTTAGAAATGGTGCGTCAAGTGACCAAGGCTTATTTGTTGCACCTATAACATAAAGCTGTAAAGTTTTACCCTTATCCATTATACCATCCATTTCCTTAAGAAACTGGTTTCTAACCCTCACTTCCCCACCAACTTCCTGTGAACGTGTTCCCAGCAGCGAATCCAGTTCGTCTATGAATATTATTACGGGACCGTTGTCGTCCAAAAGCCTTCTAGCGTAGCTGAAGAGCTTAGAAACATTCTTTTCAGCCTCACCAAGCCACTTTGACATTATTGAGGCAGCATCAACAGTTATAAAGTATCCTTCTATCTCGCTTGCTGCTGCAGCAGCCAACATTGTTTTACCACATCCTGGTGGACCGTACAAGAGTATGCCTCTAGGCCAACCCAGTGGAAACAGGTCAGGCCTCTTTACTGGAAAGATTATTGATTCCTTGATAGCCTTCTTTGCATCCTCTAATCCTATAACCTCCTCCCATCGAACATTAGGCTTTTCTTTCATTACAAGATCATCGAATGTTGCCTTAAGTGTTTCAACACCCTTAGTGGCTTGAACAGCCTGCGTTACAGGACCATCTGAAGCTTCTGGCACGGATGAGGTGCCTCTTGCAGCCTGCAGTGCTTTAACACGCTCCTGATAGGCTGCTGCACGCTCCAAATACATTTTGTTAAGCTTGTAGTCTGGATATAGTTGAGCCAACTTTATTAGTGTGGCGATCGCCTTCTGATAGTAGCTTATTGCGGTAGCATAAGAGCCTTGGGAATCCATTTTAATAGCTTGTGAGGCATAATAGTATGCTGATTCCTCAAGCTCTTTAGCTGCTTGATAGCTCAAGTCTAGCCAACCTCCTCAACATGAATCTTTCCAGCTGCTGCAAGCCTAAATATTGACTGTTCAACCTTATCAACTGGCACACCAAGACATGAAGCTATTTCCACAACATTATATGAGCCTTTTGCTCTAACATATTCTAGAACACGATCATCTAAGAGGGCCTGCTCGGGTGTTGGACGTGGAGCATTCAACAGTGTAGCCTTGAAGGGCTCCTCCTCATCATCTCCACTAGCAAGCAGTGCAATATTCTGTATTTTTTCAAGAGAATATTCACCCTGCAAGGATTCTGGAAGAGGTTCTTCCAGTGAACTTACCTTTTCCTCAACATATTTTTTGGCTGATTCCAGAATTTCTTCCCCACTACTCAAATCTAATGTGATAGGAGCTTCCGGCGTTATCTGCTGCAGGCTTGACATTGTTTCAACGAGCACGTCGTTAACCTCCTTCATTGTGGTCTCAAGCTGTGGCATTATCGAGCTCAATTCTTCACCGATCTTTTTAACAACCTTGAAGGCTGCAGAAACCTGTACAATGACATCACCTGTATCACATATGCTCTCTAACCTTATCGCAATCTGTGTAAGTGCAAGCTCGCTTATTGTGACAACCTTAATAACACGCTTTAGTTCAGCATGCTCTGTAGCATAAACTTTTGCCCTAACCCTATCTTTGGCCTCTAAAGCTTTAACCGTCAAATTAAAAAGCTTCTCTTTTCTAGCTTCAAGACGCCTCTTAATATTATCAAGCTCCCTCTTATGGAACTCGATACTTTTAATAGATTCTATAATACGATCTCTTAAGGGTTTATCTTCACCAAGCTTCCAAAACCTCCAACTCAAAAACCATCACCAAAAAAATTTTTGATGAAGACGGTTACCCAAACCTGGTCGCCCAGGTTCAAGCAAACCGTCTTCAACCTCAGATTTTATGTGAGAGTGGATTCTCCTGTTGGAACGCCTGTTGGAAGTTCTGGGAACCTTTCCTTCATCCTCTGTTCAGCGACAGCTGAAGCTTCAGCCAATATCTTTTCAGCATCCTCGTTGGCTGCTTCAAAGTTTAATGTTGTTCCACTAACCTGTCCAGCGTCAACCAGTATACTGCTTAATAGGCTACTGATCTCGTTAATCTCTCTTTCAGCCTCAGGCAGTACACTTATTATTCCAGACTTTACGTTCCTTATCACAGCCATGGCTGGAGCCAATGTTACTACAATGTCACCAAGTTCTGTTACAGTGTTAAGCCTAAGGACTATCTGCTCAAGAGCAAGCTTTGACGAGGTAACCATTTTAAGCATCTTTCTTATTTCAGCAAGCTCGTTAGCGTAAACGCTAGCATGCTGTGTATCATGCTTTTGAATGGATGAGACAACCTTGTTAAATATGGCGGCATCCCTTTCCTTCAACTTTGTAGCCATTGCATCAAGTCTAGCGATCTGAGTCTGTATAGCTCGTATAGCGTCTTCAAGCCTCGGCTTCAGTGGACCAGATGGCCTTATAGCCTCCCTAACCCTGTCACCCATTCCAGGCTTCTGCTCTCTAACCCACTTTTCTTCAAACTTAGACATTTTTTACCACTGGGTCTTAATCTCCTAACATTCTCCTATTATTTTGTATGTTACTGAAGAAGATGTAACCTTGGTGACAGGTGAAAAGGTTACATGATAGGATCAAACGAGGAACATGTTTCCCTACAGGAGTTCGGTTTAAGCGAGTACGAGTCCAAAGTTTATACTACACTTTTAAAGTTTGGTAGGATGAAGGTTAAGGATATAGCGTTAAAGTCTGGAGTGCCTAGAACAAAAGCATATGGCGTCGTCAAATCCCTTTCTGAGAAGGGGCTGGTAGAATTTTCGGGAAAAAGTCCATTATATTGTATGCCTATAGCTCCAGAGGAAGTGTTCTCGAAGAGGCTTGAGGAGGAGAAGAAGAGGTTTAGGAAGATGGTTTTAGCGTACAAGAAGCTTGAGGAGCTAAAGAGGGATACAATATTGCCGACAGAGTTTGAGGAAAAAAAGTATACAGTCTATAGCATGAAGACTTTCCAGAACAGGTTGAATGAGATATTGGAGAATACTTCAAAAAGCTTCTACGCTTGCCTAAACTGGTGGGGATTAAACGTGCTATCAGAAAACATTGAGAAAGTGAATAACCTCTCAAAGGGAGCGAATGTGAAGATTATTGTGGGATTATATAATGATGATAGGATAATTGAAAGGTTTGATTCAACAATAGATGTTAGAGTTACTGGAAAGAGTGTTGGAGTAAACATAATGCTATTCGACGAAAAGACCACTGTACTCTTGGAAGAGTCTGGCAAGATAACGGAAATAAACAATGTGGAAGTATGTAGGCTTGCGAAGGAGATTATTATAGAAAAGTTTTATAAAAAATCTCTTTCATGGAGAAAAGCTTATCAGATAATCCAGTTAGGTGGAGAAGATATTATAACATTATATTCTGGAGAAGAAAGAGTTTATGAAGCATTCGTTCAAGCAGTTGCTGAAACAGTATTCGATGAAGAAAAAATTTATCAGATAGGGGAAAAGTTTGTAGAAAACCTTACAATGATGCTGCAGATAGACCTATTCAACAAAAGCTTCGAAGTACAGCA
>JBMFNX010000007.1:0-53300 GCA_049969935.1 Nitrososphaeria archaeon | reverse complement strand
GCTGTGAAGCCCAAGCTCTACTACACATACGATAGGTATGCTGATACATACCTACCTGTGCCTATGTAGAGTGAAACCCTTAAATTGGATGTTTCGAGCCAAAGAAGGTGATGCTGGTGAAAGCCAGATGTTAGCTCACACGTTAACGAAAGGTATGGGGTGAGAGAGATGTGATGCTCCTGAACCAGGGATGTGGCTGAAGGGGTAAAGCTTCATGTGAACGCTGGAACCTCGCATTGGATGGTGCTTTCAGCAAAAAGGTTTGGATGGCCAGATTAAGCCTAAAATAAAGAAAAAGCTGGAAGCTTTCCACTTAAGCCGTGGAGAGGACATCACAGGCCTATACTGTTGATTACGCCACCTGAATTCCCATCTATTACTATGATTATTTTATTACCCTTATGATTAAATTGAGCAAACCATATTGGTGCGTAAAGAAGCTCAGTTTCTGTAACATCAACGTCTGTGTGAAGTTGTTGGATCATATGATATTGGGTATGCGCCTTCTCTGACTGCAATTGTTCAGCGAGAACTCTTGCCTGATATTTTGCTGCCTCCTCACCTACGTCTCCATTCAGAATCTTTATCCCTTTTGGGATCTTGGAAACATCAAAGAGTATCCTCTCATGTAAGTTGAATTGGTAGCCTTTTGGTTGATATTCATTAAATGCTTTGATGGCCACGATAGCCAGGTTATAATTGTTGTTAAATTGGTATGCTCTCTGTGCTCCTGTTCGCCCTGATCCCATCATCGTGCCAAGCATTGTTCCCGCAAGCACAGGCTCCGCTATGCCTACTCCACATCTTCTGCCACGCATAGCTGACCCCATAACACCTAATAGGGCGGCGGTTGTAACTATTTCCCCAACTTGGACTGCAACATCACTGGCAACAATTGAGCTTCTCGCTGAAACTGAAACTATCCAGTATGGGATATAGCTCAAATTTATTTCCTCGAGCACTGAATCTTCGTAAAGATGCCTGTGCAGTAGCCCTCTATCCATTAAGCTTCGAATTTCAGCGGACACTTTATCCTGTTCTGACAGTTTAAGCGGTAACATTGTCTGCTTGCCTACGCTCTTCCAGCCTTCGCTTTCCAATATTATAGCATTTCCACAATACTCACAACTTATGATCATTTCACCAAATTTTGGTGTAATTGGAGCACCACAGTTTGGGCATCTAAGTGACTTAGCATCTAGAGGTGCTATAACTGGCGTTGATGGAGTCTTGGATGCAGATGGAATAGAAACCCTGGTTCCACATTTCATACAGAATACTGCATCGTCTGGAAGTTGCACACCACATTTGGGACAGTACAAAGCGGTCACCTTCCAATACAACTATCCTCTGATATATATAAGGGAATTGGTGTTCTTAACACCCACTGCTATTATAACATGATCCATGAACACATATATTTATGACTCCGGCTTCTTTCTTTCACTTATGCAGAAGAAACGAGGGCACATTCTATTTTAGCCTATTTTTTGTACCACAATATTTGCATTCAACTTCATAGAGGCCACGGGTTGTTGGAACATCCAATGGTGCGCCACACTTGATGCAGAAGAGGGCTTTAGGCCCCTCAACAGGTTTAGTCTCTAAAACAATCTTATCTCTATCAGATTCTCCTGAAATCACATAATTTATTATATCAATCAGCTTTCCAGTATCATCACCCTTTGTGTCAAAAACTATGGCCTTAAACTTGTACCCTGGCCTTAAATCAATATAAACTCCCTCCCAAGCGATAAGCCCAACCCTGCCCTTTTGTGCGCTGGCGATCAATCCTAGTGGAACCTCTAAATCCAAGCTTCTTTCTATCTTAGTTTTTGTTGCAATAAAAAGCTTCTTCTCCAAAACAACCTCTCTTTCAACCTCGAACAGTAGACGCTGGTCTGTTACAATAACTCTTCCATCTCTCTTTTCACCGGGCTCAAGCTTTTTCACGCTAACGCATAATAGTGGATGCTCATTTTCAAGAAGATTAAATGATGCAGAGGCTACAGCTTTAAGGACGTTTTCAGCATCTCCGACAACTTTTTCTATTTCCTCAAAATCCCTTCTAATTTCCATCAATCCCTTTCTTGCTTGAATTATCTGCCCATTAGCTCTTGAAACAAAAGAGTTCACCTTAGAACTAAATACTGAAACCTCTCCCCCTAAAACAAATTCTGGAGAAAATTGCTGCCCTAACCTGTTTAAAAGAACATTTCCCTCATCCTTAAGCCTACTAATTTCACCTTTAAGCTGGCCTGAAAGAGACTCAATTTCTGGAACAGTAGTCAGCCTTATAAGATTCCAGTTTTCAACAAGCTTCTCCATCTTTTTTTCCACATTGACTCTGTGAACGTATCCTCCTCTCCTTAAGCCCTCGAACCTTGGAGGTAGGATTGTGGTCATGCTGTCAATATAGGATATTGTTGACGATAGCCAATTAAGTTGACTCTCAACCTGCATAATGTTTGAAAGACTATTTTGAACCTCAGACCTAAGAATCTGTCTACTATCTGGGCGAGTACTCATGTCATCTTTCCATTGATAACAACCTTTATCTAAATTTTTCTGTAAAAACCCAAACCCCCTCATTCACACAAACTAGTTTTGGAAGTGAAGTCGGTAAAGGTACAGCCTTTATCATAAAATTGCCCCAACAATCAAATTCTGCACAAATCTTGTCTCCTATTTGCTTTTGCAAAATTTATTTTAAAATCAAATTTTTGTCCTCGAAACCATGCTATAGAAGTCTACAAATATTGTTGCAATCGTCCACAATCCTATAAGATATAGTATTATGGTAAAGTTTATTGTCACCGTCATGTTCATGTCCTGATAAAATAGTGTTGTTGAAAGTATTCCATCATTCAAAATTTTTGCAAGTATCCAGAAACCTAATATTTTTGAAAAAGTGCTTACAGTAAACTTGTACACTACATTCTCTATTAATGATATGGCGACACCTGTTGTGATAAAGAATACTATTATCCAGAAATAGTATGGTTCTATCTCTCTCATATAAAATCCTGTTCCTGAAACTATGGTGGGTATAATGTAAACGTACACTATCGACCAAAGTATTCCAGAAAATATTCCAAGCCCCGCTCTTGCCACAATCTTTAAGACCCTATTCAATGTGCTCATGCTCTCACAGCCTTCACTTCTATCGGATAAAGTTGTGCTATAGTAAATCTTATTTTTGCCTCCAATGATGAAATCTTTTCCACATCGCTTACAGAAATGTAGGTTTTAACGTTAACCGAATCCCCCTTCTGCAATCTTTCCCTGTACACATACACAATCTTTTTTCCTAATGTTATGTTAGCGCTTACATCATTTAAGGGTACTGAACCATTGTATGAGATCATGAATGTGGCTTCTACATGTGTGCTATTGTGTTGCCTGTATGATGGTATTAGAAGAAATGTTTGAGGGTTCACGCTTTCCTCGTAAACGAACTGTGCCAGTGGTGCAACTAGTATCGCGCCTAAGGCTACGAATGCAAGAGATAAGGCAATGTACGCCTGTCCATTCACTTTGCTTCACTTTTCTCTTTGAAAAGTTCTACACTATTTTTTAGCACTATCGCCCCTATCCAGACGCATACTCCTAGAAAAGCCAGTTTCGCCACCAAGTCTATTATGTCAAAGCTTACACTAACTAGTGCGTCTGAAATGCTTAAGCCTAAGGGTTTCTCGAGCCCTTGATAGTTTAAGAAAACATTTATTGCGAACGCGAACGGTATGATGAGGAAAACTATTCCTATCAACAGTAATGTTATGGCCGCATGCTTTTTTGTAAAAAATTCTTTTTCCCCAGTTTCCTTCTTAACCTCTTCACCAGATGCCATAGTATTTAGAGTATAATCTTCTCATAAATATACTTTAAGCTTTCGCCCCCGTAATATGTTGGAGTGCCTCCTTCACTATAATTATGCTCTCCATATACTCTCTTAAGCTTATTTTCTCATATGGTGTGTGGGCGAGCTTAGGGTCTCCTGGACCATATGTTATTGTCGGTATCTTCATTCTACTACCATATATGTTCATGTCCCCTGACCCTGTCTTTCTTGTCAGCTGCGCTTCTGTACCTTTAACCCTTTTCACCGCATACTTGAACGCTTCAACAAGCTCATTTTTTGTTGAAGCAACATATGGTGGTGTATAATCTTCTACGATAATCTTATAATCTATCTTTTGTCCACAGGCTTTTGACGCTATACTATTTAGTTGCTCTAGAATGTATTCATACTCTACTTTTGGAGGAAATCTTATGTCTACTACCATCTCACAATATGATGGGCTCATGTTATGTGTTTCTCCACCTAAAATTTTTGTTAAACATGCTGTTACTGTATCAAACTTTTTCTCTCTTGAAAGGGCTTCCTCATTATATTTCCTTATGTTCTCCCAAACTTCTATCGCTGCCTCGACAGCGCTTTTTCCAAGCCAGACGCTGCTTGCATGATAGCTTTCAGTCCTAAACTCGAACCTAAATCTTGCTCCACCACGGTATCCTATAACTATGTTTGTTGCAGAAGACGGTTCTCCGAATATTGCATATGAAGCCCTTAAATTATCTTCTATAATTGTCTTAACACCCTTTCCAGTATCCTCTTCATCAACTACGGCTGCAACTATCACCTTATTTCTAAAGCTTGCCTTCTTCAGCTCACCTGCTGCTGAAATGAATGCTGCCAGCGAAGATTTTGCGTCCACTGCCCCTCTACCGTAAATGTATTCTTCATCCAATTTTACTGGCAGTTCTCCTGGAACTGTATCCATGTGCCCACATAATAGTATAGAAGGCTCTATTCCATCGTATACTCCGATAACGTTTCCAGCCCTATCTAGGTATACCTTGTCTGCTCCAAACTCGTTTAACATTTTTTCTTTAAGCATTTGAGCAATTTTCTCTTCTCTACCGCTTGGAGTATACAGTTTAATCATTTCATAAAGTAGTTTGATGTAAGTGTCCAACTTCTTATCTCCTTGCCTCTTTCATAGCATATTCCATTATTATCTTTGGTATATCTACTCCAGTTGCTGGAACAGTGTTCTTAAATTCTGTAGTATTGTTTACCTCATGCACAATTAAACCGTTAGGTGACTCCATCATGTCCACTCCAAAAACTCCTCCTCCAACCGCTTCAGCTGCCTTTAACGCAAGCTCCCTGATCTCCTCAGTTATCTCACATTTTACCGCCCTACCTCCTCTAGCAGTATTGGTTCTCCAGTCGTCTTGAGGCTGATATCTGTATATTCCTGTAACAACCTCTTCACCTACTACAAAGATTCTTAAATCTCTTGGAGGCCTATTAACGTACTCCTGCATATAAAATACCTGATACATTGGATACATGTAGTCTCTGTCCTCTAAAACCGCCTGCGCTGCTGGCTCATCATTTAAGAGTGCAACCATTCTCCCCCAGCTTCCACTTACAGGTTTAAGGACTGCTTTACCGTTAAATTCTTCTCTAAAAACCTTCATTGCAGCCTCTGATGTGAACGTTACAATTGTCTTCGGTGTCGGTATATTATTTTTCTGTAGCACTAGTGTCGTGAACATCTTGTTTCCTGTTACTATTGCAGTATGTAATGAATTGATAACCTTCACTCCCTTATACTCTAGGTAGGCGGTTGTATGAAGGTTTCTATAGTAGCTTACACTCCTCTGTAACGCTATATCACCAAACTCTGTTTCACAATCCTTTGACAGGTTAAAAGCCTTTTCCTTCACGTCAACCATTTCAACATCTAAGCCAAGCTTTTTTCCAGCCTCGTAGAGCGCCTTCTCCTCCCACCTTATCATGTCAAAGAGTATTGAAACTTTAGTCATACCCTTCCATCCTCCATTCCACTCAAAAACTCTTCCCTCCTCAATATTTCCTCCATTTCATCTGAAAGTTCTAGTTCGAATAGGTCTATTCCTATACTTTTTAGTCCAGTCAAAAGTTTTTCACTTTCGCTTGGAACATTTATTCCAAACATTTTAAGTAGGAATATTGCACCATTTTTTCCAGAAAGTCCGCCGAATACAAGTTTTCTCCTATTTCCAACCATCTTAGGAGAAACTAGCTCATATGTTTTAGGATTCCTAAGTACAGCTGCAACATGTGTTCCAGCCTTATGCTTGTATGCGTTGTCTCCAACTATCGGCATCGACTTCGGTACAGGTATCCTCGTATACTCTTCAAGAAGTCTGCTCAGCTCATATAGCATGTTAAATCTTATCCTAACATCTGCTCCATAGAGCAGTTTTAGGACAAGAGCTGTCTGAGAAAGGTCAGCTATACCTGTTCTCTCTCCAAGCCCGTTTACTGAAACATGAACCTGTTCTGCTCCAGCCTCTAATCCGGCTATAGAGTTCGCGAGTGCAAGTCCTAGGTCGTTGTGACAGTGTACATCTAGTGGCACGTTAACCTTTTCTTTAACAGTTTTCACAAGATTATACATTCCTTCTGGAGTCATTACACCAACTGTGTCCGGTAAACTTATCCTGTCAACATGTGCTTCCTCAAGCCTTTTCGCGAAAGCTATAAGGTATTCTGGGTCCGCTCTACTAGCATCCTCTAAGGTTACCCTAGCCTTCAGCCCATGTGCTTTCGCGTAGTCGAGTGCTGAAACAGTTCTCTCAATAGCCTTCTCTCTTGGAACACGAAGTTTGTACTTTAGCTGGATGTCTGAAGCTGAATGATATAATGCTACAAAGTTTGCATCACATTCTATCATCTTATCTATGTCCTCTTTGAGTGCTCTACCGTGTGCTACGATTGTAGCATTTAATCCAGCCTTAACAATCTTCTTACATGCTTCAAGATGGTTTGATGATATTATTGGGCTTATTTCTATTGCATCAACCCCTATAAAGTCTAGCATCCAAGCAATCTGAACTCTCTGGCTGTTTGTAAAATAGCATCCTGGATACTGTTCTCCCTCTCTTAATGTGGTGTCAAGAAACTTTATCCTTCTACCCTTTAATCGGCTGTTTCCATTATATTTTGGGCCGAATCCAACCCTTTCAAAATCGTTTACAATGTTTTCTATCGTATCCTCCTCCAATTCCTTTCACTTCCTATTCAACTTCTCTCAAAATTATTATTGTGTTTGTTCTCAATACTCCCGGCGTCTTACGTATTTCCTCAACATAGTTGTTTACTTCACTTATGGTCGGGCCTTCAACAAAAGATAGTATATCATATTGTCCAGTTATCTCATACACTTTTTTAACACCCTTAATCTTACGTATGTTCTTTGAAACCTCGTATGTTGGTGTTGAAGGGTTTACTGCAACAAGTGTGAAGGCGTGAGCTTCATCCTCTTTAACTTCGATTGTAAACTTTCTTATTATTCCCTCTTCAACAAGCCTTTTAATCCTCTTTCTTACAGCAGCCTCAGATAATCCAACCTTCTTTCCTATCTCAACATAAGAGATTCTCGAATTTTCTTTTAAAACTTCTATTATCGCATTATCCATCCTGTCTATGTCCATATCAAGGCCTAAAAATAGCTTATTTAAAACCTTTTCCCCCCTAAATTTTACTTTTTTCGTACCAATTTAACGATTCACGTAATATTGATGCTGCTTTAGCGGATTCTTCTTTTGAAAGTATTAGTGGCGGTAACATTCTTAGTACTGTTTTTCCGGAATAGAGTGTGAGTAGACCAAATTCTATTGCCTTAAAAAGTACTTCTAGAAATCTCACCCTTAACTCTACTGCCATCATTAACCCTTTCCCTCTAACTTCCTTAACAATCCTAGACCCTCCAACCTCCTCACTCAATAACCTCATGGTATAATTTCCTACTTCCCGCACATTTTCTAGGATATGATCTTCTGTTAATGCATCCAGTACAGCCTTTCCAGCTGCACAGGCTAAAGGGTTTCCTCCCATGGTGCTTGTATGCTCTCCAACCTCTAGAACGTTCATGAGTTCCGATCTAGCCACTGTCACCCCCATGGGTATTCCACCACCAATGCCCTTGCCTATTGTCATAACGTCAGGCAATATGTTCCAGTGCTCGTGAGCCCACATCTTTCCAGTCCTACCCAAACCACTCTGTACCTCATCTACTACAAGCAGTATCCCGTTTTTGTCAGCTATCTCCCTTAACCCCTTTAAATAATCTTCTGGCGGCAACC
This sequence comes from Nitrososphaeria archaeon, assembly GCA_049969935.1. Lineage (GTDB taxonomy): Archaea > Thermoproteota > Nitrososphaeria > JACIWG01 > JACIWG01 > JACIWG01. The sequence continues at coordinate 45,158 of JBMFNX010000007.1, read as the reverse complement.
TTATTCCACCCTCTCCCTGAATCGGTTCAACAAATATTGCCGCATACTCCTCCAACCTTCTACCTCTTTCAACCGCCTCTAGGCTACCGTATTCTACGAACTCGACACCCTTATATATTATGTCATCGAATGCCCTCCTATACTTTTCAGAGAATGTTAGTGAGAGTGCTCCAAGAGTTTTTCCATGATATGCTCCAGTCATCGCTATTATCTTTTTCCTCTTTGTAGCCTTTAAGACAACTTTTAAAGCTGCCTCTATCGCCTCTGCACCACTGTTTGAAATGTATGCTGCACTTAGGTTCTTGGGTGTTATGGAAACAAGTTTTTTGAGAAAAAGTGCTCTCTGCTCACTATATACTGAGCTGTGGACTACAGCTATATTTTCAAGCTGACTTTTTATCGAATCAATAATCCTTGGGTAACCGTGTCCTAATATTGCTACACCATATCCTGTCATAAAATCAATGTACTCTTTACCATTCACATCATAAACTTTGCAGCCTCGCCCACTTTTTATTGCAATGGGCATCTTCTGATATGTTGGCGCCAAATGCCTATCTTCCAACTCCCTTATCTCTTCAAATGTTAAATTCATGGCCTAATCACTGTCCTATTTTCTCCCCAAAGACTATTTGTTAAAGGATTCTCTACATTACCTGCTGAAATTATACTTTCTCTTGCACCATTTTCTATCGCCTCTACTGCAGCCATTATCTTCTTATCCATTCCAAATCCAACCTTCCTCAAACTCTTTCTCGCCTCCCCTACACTCATTTCTTTAACCAGTTGCCCATCAATTATAACTCCTCCAACATCTGTCAAGAATATTGTCTTTTCAGCCTTAAGGCATCCTGCAATTGCAGCTGCAGCCCTGTCCCCGTCAACATTCAACATCTCACCCTCTGTTCCCAAGGCTACGGGTGCAACTATTGGGACAAAGTTTTTTTCTAAAAGCGTGTTCAAAAGCTCACTGTTCACCTTAACTATCTTACCCGTGTAACCTCCTTCAATTGCAACCTTTCTTCCCCTTTCATCAACTATCACAAGCCTCTTTTTTCTTTCCGCCACAAGTGTTGAGCCGTCGAAGCCTGAAATTCCAACAGCCCTAACACCCTTCGCCTGCAATGCTAGAACTATTTCAGAATTTATTTTCCCCTTCATAACCATAGTATATATTTCAACAGTTTCCTTGTCAGTGTACCTGCTTCTTATACCATCAGGGGAGACTACAAACTTCTGCTTTTTACCTAACCTTTCAGCCATTTCTGTAACCTCATATCCTCCACCATGCACTAGAACAAGCTTATCCGCTTCCAACATATTCACAAAATCCCTTACAATGTTTTCTGGTGGGCCAAGCTTTAGCAGGCTTCCACCAACCTTTACCACAATAACCATGTCCCCTACACCGGATGCAATGCTGGAAAGTTCAACCCCTCTCTCTCATTAAACTTTAGCATAATATTCATCGACTGTACCGCATTGCCTGCAGCACCCTTTATTAGATTGTCTATTGCACCAAATACTACAACTCTTTCAACGTAGGGGTCGACTTCGAATCCTACGTCAGCAAAATTTGATCCTATTGTAATTTTTGGGTCAGGATACTTGTACAAGCCCTTCTTGTCCATAATAAATCTTACAAATGGTTCACTAGTGTACATTGACCTGTATGCTTTCCATATCTTTGAAGCCTCTGGCTTAGAGGAGACGATAGCATGAGATGTTGTAAGTATTCCTCTGACCATGTTAACGGCATGGGCTGTCATTCCAACCTTAAACTGTTTTCCTGAAACATACTTTAACTCCTGCTCAATTTCTCCAGTATGACGGTGGCCTACAGGCTTGTAGACTCTAACTACACCAAATCTTTCAGAAAAGTGTGTTGAAAGTGATGGTTTCCCCCCTGCACCTGAGGAGCCTATTTTTGCGTCGACAAATATAGGTCCATCCAATAATCCTGCTTTCGCTAACGGTGCAAGGCTTACTATTGCAGCCGTCGCCATACATCCTGGTACTGCAACAAGACTCGTGTTTTTAAGTTCCTCACGATGAAGTTCTGGTAGGCCGTAGACAAACTTTTCTAGAAGGTCTGGTGCCGGATGACTCCATCCATACCATTTCTGATACTCTGCAGCATCCTTTAGTCTAAAGTCTGCGCTCATGTCAACAATTTTAACACCAGTTTCAGCCAGCTTAGGTGTTATCTTACATGATACTCCGTGCGGTACTGCCAAAAATATTACGTCAACTTTAGAGGCTAAAGTTAATGGGTCTTCAGCTGTAAACTGTAGGCTTGTCATTCCCTTAAGGTTAGGATGTACTTTGAAAACATATTCTCCAACATGCTGTCTCGATGTTACAGAAACTATTTCAGCTTCTGGATGTCCAAGCAGTATCCTTAAAAGTTCTCCTCCAACGTAACCTGATGCTCCAACTATTCCAACCTTAACCATTACCTTTTCACCTTCCCCATCGCATACTCCACTATCTTCCTAGGTATATTAATTGTTGAAACTGAAGCAGCGCCCTTAAATTCCACACAACCGTTAATCTCGTGCACTAGAAGTCCTCTTTCGCTTTCCATGGCATCAACACCCAATACTCCTTCACCTACCGCTTTCGCTGCCTTAACTATTATATCCTCTTGTCCAGGTTCAAGCTTAGCTAAAACCGCTGCCCCGCCTCTTGCAACATTTGTTCTCCAATCATCTTCAGGCTGATACCTGTATATTGATGCAATTATCTCGTCCCCGACAACTATAGCCCTTATGTCTCTTGGCGGTCTCTGGACATATTCTTGCAAGTAATAGATTTGCTGAAGAGGCTCGTGAATCATTTCTCTTGTTTCAAAAAGGGCTTCAGCCTCCCTCCTATCTCTTATGCATGCAACCATCTTACCCCAGCTTCCAATAATAGGTTTTACAACAAGAGGGTAGCCCATCCTATCCGCAAGCTCTAGCGCAGACTCTAGAGAAAATGCTACGGACGTCTTTGGTGTTGGAACTCCTGCCTTGTCTAAAGCTAATGTGGTTAAAAGCTTGTTTGTTGTCAAAGAAAGAACACTGTAAGAGTTTATCACAACCTTTTCTCTCTCAAGCACCGCTGCATAATATAGTCCACGAATGTGGCTCATGCACCTTTCTAAAACTACATCACCGAATGTAGAGTTTGTTAAACTGTCTTCTCCGACTAGGGTTAATGGATGTGTCTTTGCGTCAACAAGGCTTACTTTAACCCCTAATTTTTTCGCTTCCTCAGCTAACACCTTCTCTTCCCAACGGAGTCTATCATATAATATTGAAAGTTCCATGTTCTACTATTCTCCCCAATCTTCACCTATTTCCTCAGCAGGTTTTAGAACAGGCTTCCCCTCCTTTACCTCTATAACCTCGTATTCGCTTCCACAGTCTGGGCAGCTAACTATTTCCCCCTTTATAGCGTCGTCTGGAACATCTATTTCTCCACCACATACCTCACATGATGTCTTCATCTTTTCTCACCTCCACTAACCATAAAATCATATAAATTTAATTTTAGCAAAACATTTTCTATCCTAGAAATTTCGTCTAAAGCTAGCTTTTTGAAAAATTTATTCTGTTTCCTCCTATCATGAATCATTTTCATAACGTTTTCAGGGTTAGGTCCTCCTCCAATCTTCTTATTGAAAATGCTTGTTCTTGGATCCATTATGTTCACATATTCTTCATATGATGGGCACTTAATCCCTTCACCACCAAACTTTTCGCAGAAGACCTCATATGCTTCCCGTGAAATGGGTGAAAGTTTTTTTTCAAAACATTTTTTCACATATGCTCCAACAATATGATGTGCCCTTCTAAAAGGTATCCTGTAATCTAAGACGATTTTTTCAGCAAGCTCCATAGCATTAGAAAAATTTTTCACCAAAATTTCATAGCCTCTTTCTTCATTGAATCCCAAGCTTTCCATTAATTCCCTCATTACCTTAACCGTATCATATACGATATTGTATGTCTCCCACACCTTTGGCGTCATCTCTTGTAGGTCAAGGTTGTAGGAGGATGGTAGAGCCTTATATAGCATCATTGCTCCAAAAAAGTTTCCTACAACAATGCCACAGTATGCTCTAGCAGTTTCTGTTACAACAGAGTTCTTCTTTTGAGGCATTGCACTGCTTGTGGAAGAAAACCTGTCTGGAACATCAAATACTCCTACATCATTATTTGATAGAAAATTTATGTCCTCACACATTCTACTCAAGGTTAAAGATATTGAGGAAAGTATGAACATGTGCTCAAGCATGAAATCTCTTGAGCTTACCGCGTCAACAGCATTTTCTATGATATCATTGAATCCAAGAGATTCTGCAACCTCCCACCTGTCAACTTCAACTGTTGTTCCAGCGCATGCGCCTGCACCCATTGGACACACGTTTGTCCTAAAATAGTTCTCGAAAAGTCTTTCAACATCTCTTCTGATCATATCATTATATGATAGCAGCCAGTATGCGAATGTTATCGTCTGAGCAGTCTGCAAATGCGTGTAGGCTGGCATAACCTTCTCCCTAGAATCAATGGCCCTATCAAGCAATGTTTCCATAAAATCTACAAGCAACAGGATAAGGTCAAGAATCTTCTTCCTCAAAACAATCCTTAATGCTGTTGAAACCTGGTCGTTCCTGCTCTTACCCAAGTTCATGTACCCTCCATCTTCACCAACAAGATCCATGACCTTCTTTTCCAAAAGCATATGAACGTCCTCGAACCCCTCATCTTTAGCGAATCTATCAACCTTCTTTATTGCTGAAACTATCTTTTCAGCCACCTTCTCCTCTATTGCACCAGCCTTATAGAGGGCTATAACGTGTGCAATGTTAATCTGCCTGACAGGCTCAAAAAGAACTTCATCTTCATCAATTGACGAAATGTATTTAAGTACGTTGGATTCTATCGGCTCCAGCCTCTCTCCTCTAAGAATATCTTTACTCATCCCCCTTTAACCCTCTTCAACATTTCATAGCCTACTCTAGATTGCAGTCCCCAAATTTCTATAAAACCTTCAGACATCCTCTGATCAAATTTAGAACCCATGCCGTAAGTGGAAAGGCTTACGTCATAAAGTGAATATGGCGATTTCAGGCCGTCAACAGAAACACTTCCCTTATACAGTTTAACTCTAACCGTTCCCTCAACCCTATCCTGTGTTCTTTCAATAAAGCCTTCAAGGTCTTCTCTTAACGGTTCATTCCAGAGGCCAAAATACACTAGTCTAGACCACTCCATGTCAACCAACTCTTTAAAGAACACCTCGTGTCTGGTTAAAACCATCTTCTCTAAAGCCTTGTGGGCTTCAAGCAAGGTTACTGCCGCAGGACATTCGTAAACTTCCCTACTCTTTATCCCAACAAGCCTATCCTCTATATGGTCAATAAGTCCTACACCACATCCTCCAGCAATAAAATTAACTTGAGAAATCAATTCAATTAAATTAACTCTTTTCCCGTTCAATGAAACAGGTAAACCTTTTTCGAAACCAATTTCTAGGAAGGTGGGCTTGTCAGGAGCCTTCTCAGGGGGGACAAGCCATTCAAAAACATCCTCTCCAACACCATTCCATGGATCCTCAAGAGGTCCACCCTCAATAGACCTTCCCCAAAGGTTTTGGTCAATACTATACTTTTTCGCCTTAGCCTGCACTTCAATACCATGTGCCATAGCATACTTTATCTCCTCCTCCCTGTTCAAATTCCATTCCCTTACAGGTGCGTAAACCTTCAGTTTAGGGTTCAAAGCTTTTGCAGTAACCTCAAACCTGACCTGATCGTTACCTTTGCCAGTGCATCCATGCGCTATAGCGACTGCATTCTCCTCTTCTGCAACCTTAACAAGCTTCTCTACAATAAGAGGTCTTCCAAGAGCCGTGCTCAATGGATACTTTCCCTCATATAATCCGTTAGCCTTAATAGCCCTTGCAACAAACTTGTTCACAAACTCTTCTCTTGCATCAATACTATAGTGTTTGATCGAACCTGCTTTATACGCTCTCTCCTCTATGGTCTTAAAATCTTCCTTCTGCCCCAAGTCTACGGTAACGGTTACAACACTGTAACCGTACTTTTCGTTAAGCCACTTTATCATTACGGTAGTATCTAATCCCCCCGAGTATGCTAGGACAAGCCTTTTATTTTCCATAGTGAATGGCCCTAGTGAACGATAAGTTTATATATTTTTTGGCCAAGATAGTCCAAAGATGGAATAAAATGACCAACATTGGTCAAAGTGTCTCTAAAACTGTAAAAGAAATTGTGTTAGACGACATATTCTTGCAGGCGGCAATCAGAGGCCAATACTGCAACTACAGTGCTATAGCACGTAAGATAAAACCACTTGTTGACAAAAAAGTAGGCTACGATACTGACGTTCAAAGCATCGTTACAGCAATAAAAAGGTTAAAGCCTACATTAACGTATTCGCCGAAAAATGTTAAAATGGTTTTGGCGGACAGTAATCTTTCAGTAAAAACTGGTGTGGCAAAGATTACTGTAGAGAAAACACGGACAACTACACTAAAGTTTTCTGAGCTTATAAGAAAGTACATAAACTCTATAATACATGTTAGTGTAGGCTATGCTGCAATAACAATTATAATGGACGAAATGTGCTCTGAGGAAGTTCTGGAACTTTTTGAAAAATCATCCCTATTAGAAAATAAGAGGAACCTCGCCGCCATAATAGTGACAAGCACTCCAGAAATAACTGATGTGCCAGGCTGTGCAATATCAATATACGAAAGACTTTTTTCATCTGGAATAAATATTGAGGATACGACAAGCTCTTACACTGACACAATAATAGTTGTAAAAAACGAGGATGTAGGTAAGGCTTTCGAAACATTAAATAGCCTCATAAATGAGGCAAGAAGGGAGATTTTGACTCTGTTTAAAGGGAGACAATGAAAAATTTTGCAAAAGATAACTCAATTTTTATTAAATTTTTAAAATAATATATAAGGTTTACCGTCAACCTGTTAAAAAGATTTATATACACCATGTTCCACCCCTCCTTTCACACATGTCTGGTTCGTCAACGAATAGATTTGCCGTAAAATGTGGGCTACTTCTAGACGGTACTGGTAAAGAACCTCTCCACGACATCTTTCTCGTCGTCAACAATGGTGTAATTGAATCAATATCTAAAACGGTTGACTCATCCCTTAATGTTGTGGATGCTGGAAACTATACGGTTATGCCTGGACTCATTGATGCACACCTTCACCTTGCAGGACATTTGAGTGACAAGTTTGTAGAGGAATCCGTGGTAACACCCTATGAAATGCATTTGATAAAGGCACTTTACGACATCCAAGACCTTCTTTCAGCAGGATATACTACTGTAAGAGACTGCGGCAGCCTTCAAGGCCCATACTTGAAGATGGCTGTAGAAGGCGGCTTAACTAGGGGTCCAAGGATTGTGACAGCTGGTAGAGTTTTAACACAGACTTTCGGCCATGGAGACGAACACTATTTTCCTGTAGAAATTGTGAAGTTAAGGAGTGACTATAAACTTGGTTTCGGAGGAATATTATGTGATGGAGTGGATGAGTGCATAAAGGCTGCCAGGACTGTTTTCAGAGAAGGCGCTGACTTTATAAAAATCTGTTCAACTGGTGGTGTAATGTCTCAAAGGGATAGGCCGGAGGATGAACAGTTCACTGTTGAAGAAATACGTGCGATTGTAAATGAGGCGAGAAAGGTTCGTAGCTTTGTAGCCTCCCACGCTCAAGGTGCGAAAGGTATAAAGAATGCGCTTGTTGCCGGCGTGAGAACAATAGAGCATGGAATATACTTGGACGATGAAGGTGCTAAAATGATGATCGAGCAGGACGCGATAATGGTTCCAACACTCTCCATCGTCCACCAGCTTGTCTCTAAGGGAAGGGAAGCGGGTACACCAGAATGGGGGCTGAAAAAGTCCCTTGAAGTCATCGACGTACACGTGAAGAATGTGAGGAAGGCTAAGGAGATGGGTGTGAAAGTGGCTACAGGAACAGACTTTATAGGCTCTCCCATGCTCAAGTTTGGAAATAATGCTATGGAACTACAGCTTCTTGTGGAAAAGTGCGGTTTCACTCCAATGGAGGCCATAGTTGCTGCAACAAGAAACGGGGCTGACGCATGCGGCCTATTAAGTAAGACTGGCACACTGGAAGTCGGCAAACTCGCTGACCTTATCGCAGTAAAGGGGAACCCTCTTGAAGACATATCCCTGCTCCAGAAGAAGGAGAACATAAAGTTGGTTATGAAGGGAGGTGTTACATATGCATAAGGCATTAAATAAGTTAGCGGCTGCAGCAGCCGTTGTCGTGATAGTTGCCGCTGCCCTAATCTTCCTACTACCACAGCTTCAGCCAACACCTACACCTTCTACAACTACTCAAACATCAACTTCTCCAACTTCCACAACCACCACATCTTCCCAGCCTCCTGTCACACAGAAGGTTTTGAGGATCGCCATAGGCATTGACGCTGACACACTGGACCCGCACGCGCAGACAACAACCCTAATATCCAACATAATGAGCTTTATAACGGAACCACTATTCTACTATAACGAAAAGGGTGAACTAATACCATATCTTGCTGAAAGCTACACGGTGTCCGCTGACGGGTTAAAGGTTACCGTAGTTTTAAAGAAAGGTATAAAGTTTCAAGACGGTTACCCACTAAACGCTACCGCGGTTAAGTTTACCTTCGATAGGCTTCTGAACCCAAAGGTGAAGGTTCCGAGCAGATACCTATTGGACGCCCTCAATTCAACCGACATCGTTGACAAGTATACGGTAAGATTCAATCTAAAGTATCCTTACGCACCGTTCGTCAGAACATTGAACACATGGTATGTGATATCACCTCTAGCGTACCAGAAGCTTGGTGAAGAAAACTTAGGCAAGACCCCAATCGACCTCGGAACTGGACCCTTGAGATTTAAGGAATGGGTTAAAGGTGATCACATAACTTTGTCAAGGTTTGACGGCTACTGGGGTGGTCCAGTAAAGTTCGAGGAAGTAGTGTTCAAGATAGTTCCTGAAGCTCAGACAAGAGAGGCGATGCTCCTTTCAGGAGAAGTTGACATCGTTTACCAGCCTCCGCCAGCTGACTTGCCTAAACTCAATAAGACAGCTGGAGTAAAGTTGGCCGTTAACCCGAGCACAAGAATCATGACCGTGAACATTAACACTCAAAGGGGTCCATTAAAGGATGTTAGGGTGAGGCAGGCCCTAAACTATGCCGTCGACAAGAATGCGCTTATAAAGAACGTGCTCTTTAACCTAGCGACTTTAGCTGACTCACCAGTCTATCCAGCCTTCTTCGGCTATTCACCGCAGAAGGTTTACGAATACAATCCTGAGAAGGCTAAGCAGCTTTTGGCTGAAGCAGGGTATCCGAACGGATTCAAGCTGACGCTTATGGTTCCAACCGGAAGATACATATTCGATAGACAGGTCGGTGAAGCCCTACAATCATATCTTTCAAAAGTTGGTATAACCGTAGAACTTTACACACCCGACTGGCCTACGTTTGTTCAAAACCTACTGTACAAAAACTATACTAGCGCACCCTGGGACCTATGCTATGTAGGCTACGGTATGACGACACCCGACGCTGACGCAGTACTATACCCTGTCTTCCACTCCTCACAGTGGGCTCCTGGAAAATTTAACACAATGTTCTACAAGAACGAGAAAGTGGACAAGCTTCTTGATGACGCGAGAAGGGAGGTTGACGAAAAGAAGCGTCTCCAGATGTATGCTGAAGCGCAGGCCATAGTCTGGGAAGAGTGTCCATGGATATTCCTCTACTTCCAGAACTTTGTTCTAGCACACAGTGACAAAGTGCATGGGCTGGTAGTATATCCTTATGAAACATTTGACCTAAGATGGGTTTACGTCACATAGTAGGGGGAGGTGGAGCCAGTACTGTCCGCCCTCAAATATTTTTTTTATCGCCTCCTAACACTTGCTATAACGCTTGTTGGACTTGTTACTCTAATTTTTATTTTAATTAGGTCGATTCCTGGCGATCCCGCAAGAGTTTTAGCGGGAATAATGGCCAGTGAAGAAGATGTGAATTTAATAAGAGAACAGTTGGGCTTGAATCAACCAATATATGTACAATATTTTATTTACTTAAAGAATCTTTTTACCTTCAATTTAGGTGTATCATTTAGAACAGGGTCTCCAGTAATATATGAAATTTTGGTGAGGCTTCCAAACACCCTTTTACTTGCTGTTACAAGCACGACTGTTGCTGTACTCGTGGGCGTTCCCTTGGGTGTCGTTGCCGCCTCTAAGAAGGGTGGTAAGCTTGACCTCCTTTTGTCAACATTTTCTATTGCTGGAATATCATTGCCAATTTACTGGCTTGGCCTGATTTTGATCCTAATCTTTTCTGTTGAACTTAGGATTTTGCCTGCAGGTGGTTCAGGTACACCAATGCATCTAATTCTCCCCACTCTCACAATAGCCTTATATCTTATGGCATTTGTTGTAAAGATAACTAAAGCAAGTGTTATAGACTCTATGGAAAAAGATTATGTAGTAACTGCTAAGTCTAAGGGGTTGGATGAAAGAACCATACTCTATAAGCACGTTTTAAAAAATGCCCTAATACCTGTTGTAACCATAGTTGGGCTACAATTTGGTGCACTTTTAGGGGGTGCCGTTATAACTGAAACAATATTTGCTTGGCCTGGTCTTGGAAGATTAATTGTTGATTCTATAAATTCAAGAGATTATCCAATGGTTCAAGGTTCAATATTCATTTTTGCACTGCTCTATGCTTTAGTAAATTTGGCTACAGACGTTCTCTACACTCTAATAGATCCGAGGGTGAGGCTTAAGTGATTGAACAACATGTTCTTTTACTTAAATCCAAGCGTGTTCAAATCTGTCTTCTCATAATATTGTCCTTTATTTTTATGGCAGTTTTTGCAGACTTAATTTCCCCCTATAACCCTTTAGAAACTGACCTGTCCAAAAGTTGTAAGCCTCCAAGCATTGAACATCTTCTTGGAACTGATGAACTTGGAAGAGACATCTTAAGTAGGATAATATATGGTTCTAGACTCACTTTAACAATCTCTTTCATTGCGACAGCTTTAGGTGCGGTTGCAGGAATATTTTTTGGTGTTATCTCCGGATACTTTGGTGGAATGGTTGACACTGTAATCCAAAGGATTACTGACATACTTCTTGCACTTCCAGGTTTCCTTTTAGCGATCATGTTTGTTGCTATAATGGGAAGTAACCTGTGGACTGTGATAATATCAGTTTCCATATCAATAATACCTTCGTTTATTAGGATGGTTAGAGGTCTCACTTTACAAGTTAGGGAATTTGAGTACGTGTTGGCTGCAAAACAGCTTGGCGTGAATAACGTTAAAATCATGTTTAGGCATATAATTCCAAACGTTTCTCCAACCATAATTGCGCAAATAACATTAAACTTAGGTACTTCCATACTTTTTGCTTCAGGTTTAGGGTTCCTAGGTATTGGCGTGCCTCCGCCTGCACCAGAATGGGGTACAATGCTTGGAACTGCACGCGCCTACATATTTTATGCTCCACATTTGATAATTCCACCAGGTTTATCTATATTCCTATTGGTCGTCTCTTTCAACATTATAGGTGATAGGTTAGGTGAGATAATTGCATCAAAATAATGTTGTAGCTGAAGTTAAGAACCTTAAGGTCTACTATAGTCTGGGCTCCCGTACAATAAGGGCTGTTGACGGTATAGACTTCACAATTAGAGAAGGCGACCGCTTCGCTATAGTTGGTGAAAGTGGTAGTGGAAAAAGCACTCTAGGACTCTCCCTTATCAGATTATGTCCTGGAAAGGTTTCTGGACAGATAATTGTTGACGGCATGGATTTGATGAAACTTAGTGAGGAAGAAATTAGAAGGTTTAGGGGTTCAAAAATTTCAATAATATTCCAGGAACCCAGTTCCGCATTAAACCCTGTTATGAAGATTGGTGAACAGTTAATGGAAGTCTTCACAGTACATGGATACACTAAGTCTGAAGCCTACCAGAGAAGCTTGCAGCTTCTTAAAACTGTAGGCATTACTGAAGCGGAAAAGAGGATGCAATCTTATCCACATCAGCTTAGTGGTGGTATGAAGCAGAGGGTTGTAATAGCAATGGCTATAGCATTAAATCCAAGGCTTGTTGTCGCCGATGAGCCGACTTCTGCATTAGATGTTACGATACAGGCCCAGATCTTAAACTTGCTGAAAAATTTAGCAAACTCCTACGGTCTATCTACAATCCTAATAACACATGACATGGGGGTTGCAGCTGAAATATGTAATAGAATAGGTGTAATGTATGCTGGAAAGATGGTTGAAGTCGGTGAACTGGAAAGTATATTCTCTAATCCAATGCACCCGTACACCCGCGCTCTCATGGCATGTATCCCCAGGGGCTTAAAGGGGCTGCTTAAACCTCTCTCAGGCCATGTTCCAGACCTATCAAATCCCCCTGACGGTTGTAGGTTTCACCCAAGATGCCCTTACGCTAAGGACATATGCAGGAGGGAAGAGCCTAAACCTTTACAACATGATGACAGGCTTATCTCATGCCATAGAGTTGGTGAAATATGATGGAACTCGTTAGAGGCGAAAACCTTTCAAAAACATATGATATCAAGCTTTCGTTAACAAAGTCTATAAAGGTTAAGGCTGTAGAAGATGTTAGTCTAAGTGTTATAAGGAATGAAGTTTTTGGTCTAGTTGGTGAAAGTGGTAGTGGAAAAAGCACTCTAGGACGGCTAATGCTATATATGGAAAGGCCAGATAGTGGTAAAATAATTTTTAATGGAGTCGACCTTTCAAAGGCTAAAAGGGATGAAGTTAGAGCTGCTAGAAGAAAAATGCAGGTTGTTTTCCAAAATCCTGACCTCTCACTAGACCCTAGAATGAGAATATATGATACTTTAAAGGAGTCCCTAGAATGTTGCAAGTATAAAGGCGATTTTAAAGAGAGGATGAAATCTGTTATGGAGGATGTTGGATTATCGGTTGACACACTTAACATGTTCCCTCACCAGCTTAGTGGTGGTATGAAGCAGAGGGTTGCACTTGCTCGCGCTATTCTTGCTGAACCAGAATTTATCGTATTAGATGAGCCAACTTCTGCATTGGACGTTTCAGTTCAAGCCCAAATTTTGAACCTATTAATCGAACTGAAGAAAAAACTGAACCTCACATACCTTTTCATCTCACATAATCTTTCTGTTGTAAGCTATGTCAGTGATAGAGTTGGTGTAATGTACTTAGGTAAGCTTCTAGAGATAGGAGAATGTGATGAAGTCTTCAATGAACCATTACATCCATACACTAAACTTCTAATTTCTTCTGTGCCAACACTTTATATGGCGAAAAAATTTTTTACACAAAATCATAGTAGTATAGCTGAAAATGGAGATGAAAATGTTTCTGGCTGCAGGTTTTTTAAACGCTGTCCATATGCAAAAGACGTTTGCAGAAGCAAGGAACCGGAATTGAGGGGAGACAAGCATATGGTTGCCTGCCATTTCGCCTAAACCATCTTATTTCCTAATAAATGTAAATTGAAAAATTATTTTCTCAGATTGACTGTGGAAAATATTATTTTTAGTTTGGTACTTTTGGTATTAGATGAGGTTTCCGAGTATATCGAATTGCATTTCTTCGCCTTCTCCAACAACATCCAATTTTTTATTTGCTTTAATTTCATCAAGTAATGCTTCTGATGCCTGGAATGTTGCAAGTTCTAAAGTGTTTTTTATCCTAATAACCTTTATATCATTTATTGGCTTGTTAGAAAGTCTGAACAGCAATTCTATTGCATCCCTGTCTGTTGGCATAATTACTGGAATCTTTGCTCCAATCAATCCTATTGCTCCAGCTGTTAAAGCGTTCATGTAGGTGTCATGAAAGTTTATTTTATCAAATAACCTTTTTGTGATAACGTCCGCTAAACCTACTCCAATAGCGTTTCCTTCAGTTTCTTTAGTTAAGTCTAAAGCTGCTATGAATCTAATGTTCGGTAACTCGGGAGGCTTTTCTTCAGGCCATGCAAACCTTCCAGTCACGTTAGGGTCCATTCCTGTACCACTAATATTCTTACCTATCTTCTCAACTATTAGGACATCAAGTTCCTTAAACGGGATCCTCATTATCCATTCTTTAGCCTTTACAAGAAGTTTTCTCTCCTCACTTTCAATTTCTTCTGGCCTAAGCGCCTTTATAAGGCATGTTTCATGATATTGGTTTTCAACTATCGCTACCCCAAGCTTTATCGGCGCCTTCTCCATTATCTTTCTAGCTGTTGGCACAAGAAGTTTATGATATCCTTCTTTTCCATAAGCATGTATTGTCTGAGCACCCTTCTGTTTTCCAAGCCCTATAACCATCATCTTCATTAAACCACTTTCAATCTCGTCTTTGAAGTCAGTGTGTGGTTTTACTCGTCCAACGACAATTACAGCATCGGCTTCAAGTGCTGCACGAGAAACATATACGGGCATACCATTCTCCAGTCTCCCAACTTCCTTAACTTCCATAGTAGCATTTATTGGTGCACCAACATATTCTTCAGTTATACCCAAATCATATAATACCCTCCTTTGTCCCTCCGGCGTTGCCCCACCATGGCTGCCCATTGAAGGTATTATGAAAGGCTTACCACCAACCCTTTTAACTTCCTCAACTATAGTCTTAATTATCAACGGAATATTTGTGACACCCCTACTTCCAGCGGTTATAGCAACATTTGAGCCAGGTTTTATTATGTCCTTTAAACCGACTCTATCAAACTCCTCCTTAATTGTTTTGACACAGTCTACTGCTGGCGGTGCATCAAAATATTGTCTAACATTATACATTATAGGATACATTTTTCATCGACAATGTTACCGAATTTTATACTAATAACTTTTTACAAAATTTTTATCAAATGTAGCCTTGTCAGAAACTTTATTAGATCAGAAACTGCTATTAACTCAAACCTTTATTGTTAGGATACAGTATCTTTTCCTCTAAAACATGAGAGTCTTTACCTATCTCGTATCCTGCCCTCTCTTTTCCAGGTGAAACAAAAAAGGCTATAACAAGAGTTTTTCTTCCAGTGTTTGTCACTCCATGAGGTGTATTTGCTGGAATATATAGTACATCACCTTCGCCAATCTTTATTTGATTTCTTTCTTTTCCAGCGAACACGGTTCCCCTGCCTTTTATAACATAATATATTTCTTCAGAGTTTGGGTGTGTGTGAAAGTATAGCCCTTGTTTTGGTCTAAAAACACCTAACGCGAACTCTTGGTTCATGCTCACATCATTGTTAGAAATTAGGGGTTTTATTGGCCCGCCTAAAATCTTTTTAGGTTTAATCTTCTTTGAATTTATGATTTTAACGGACATACTATCTAGTCTACATTATTTCAGATATAAAAGGTTTTGTAAAATTATATATTGTCTAATGTTATTTATCTTGTTGGTTGAACTTGTCTCCTAAAGAGAGGGTTTTAGCTGCCTTAAACCATTCTCAAGCTGATCGTGTACCCATAGATTTTGGTGGTACTGTAACATCCATACATTTTCTAGCCTACAAGAGTTTACTTAACTTTTTAAATTTTGATGAAAAAATTTATTTGATAAATAAGGTTGGTGGAACAGTGTGTCCAAGTGAAAGGATTCTGAAAAAATTTAATGTTGACACACGCTACATTTATCCAAAAATTGAACCATTAAATGAAAATTTTCCGGAAACGGTTGTTGATGCCTGGGGTTTAAAAAGAAAGTTCACAGGCCACTATTATGATCTCACTCCAGACGGTTCCCCTCTCGCGAACATGGATTCAGTGTATGAAATTAACTCATATAATTGGCCTTCTCCAGAAGATCTTGGATTCGACCTAAATTTTATGATCGAGCAGGCTGAAAGGCTTTCAAAAGAAGATTATGCTATCGTATTCCCATATGTTATTGTAGGCTCTTTTGCACATGCCCTACTACTAAGAGGATTCAGGCAATTTCTTTCAGACTTAATTTTGAGGCCTAAAATTGCAGACGCGATTTTAGATAATATCACTAACTTAATGGTTGAATGTATAAGAAGGTATGTTGCTCCCGTAGGAAAATATTTGGACGTCATATTTTTTGGAGACGACCTAGGAACACAAACTTCACCAATAATATCTCCCAACCTCTACAATAGATTCGTTAAGCCTAGACATACGAGGTTAATTGAAGCTTTCAAAAGTGTCTCTAAGGCGAAGGTGATAATACATAGTGATGGCTCAATATTTCAACTACTTGATGGACTAATAGAGGCTGGAGTTGATGGAATAAATCCAGTGCAGGTTTCAGCAAAAAACATGGATACTAGAATTTTAAAAGAAAGGTTTGGTGAAAAACTTGTATTCTGGGGTGGTATAGATACTCAAAGAGTTCTCCCTTTTGGTAAACCCGAGGATGTTGTGGATGAGGTTAGAAGGCGTGTACATGATTTAGCAGAAAATGGTGGATACATACTTGCATCAGTTCACAATATACAGCCACTAACGCCGCCAGAAAATATTATTACAATGTTCGATTACGCAAGCGCCCACAAAATATAAGTAAATGAAACTATTTTCTCGGATATATTTCATAAAACTTTTCTATAGCCCTGTTAACGATTTCCTTCGCATCTCCAACATTCTTCCATTCCTTAAACTTAACCCATTTTGTCGGCTCAAGCCTTTTATAAGTTTCAAAAAATTCCTGAATTTCTTTAAGCTTATGAGGGTGAACATCCGATATATCTTTAACGCCATCAAATCTAGCATCATTAACTGGAACAGAAAGCATTTTAGCATCCAAACCCTTCTCATCCTCTATTATAAGCGCTCCAATCAGTCTAACTTTCACAAGACAGCCTACCTCTAAAGGTTCATAGGTCATAAGCATAATATCCAGTGGATCACCATCTTCAGCCCAAGTTTGTGGAACAAAACCATAGTCCACTGGAAAAACTACTGACGATGGAATAACCCTATCTAAAACAAATATTTCAAGCTGCCTATCATACTCAAACTTGTCCCTTTTTCCTGTGATAACCTCAATAACCATGTTCAAAAATATTGGTGGCCTATCTCCTGCTGGAATATCTTTCCAATAATTCATATTCTATCATCTTCTACATATTTAACAATATAAGTGTATAAATTCTTTTAACTGAATAAATTTCTTATTTAAACAAAATTTTTCATATTGTCCTCAAATGTTTTATTGTAATATATTTAGAAATTTATATTTTTTAAACTTAAAAGTTCTAGCTTACAGATAAAAAAAACTTAAATATTTTTGCATGTGATGAAGTGGTGATGGTAAATGAGTAAAGATGAGCTATTGAATGCTATAAGAGACAGTATCGTTAATCTTGACTTCGACAAATCAAAGGAGTACACGTTAAAGGCTCTTGAAGCAGGTGCAACACCTCAAGAAATAATATTAAAGAGTGTTGCTGAAGGCATGGAGATTGTTGGAAAAAAGTTTGAAGCATCAGAATATTTTCTTTCAGAACTTATCGTTGCCGGAGAAATAGGTAAAGAAATAACAAAGATCCTTGAACCATACTTGAAAGGTGAAGAAATAAAGAAGATAGGTAAGGTTGTGATTGGCACAGTAAGAGGCGATCTTCACGATATTGGAAAAAATATTGTTGCAATGATGCTCGAGGCTGCAGAATTTAAGGTTATCGATTTAGGAGCGGATGTGCCTCCAGAAAAGTTTGTTGAAGCCGTAAAACAGGAGAAACCTGATATTGTTGGCATGTCAGCACTACTCACCGTAACAATGGTTGAAATGAAGAACGTTATAGACGCTCTAAAGGAGGCTGGGTTAAGAGACAAGGTTAAGGTTATAATAGGCGGTGCAGCAGTAACAGAAGACTACGCAAAAAGTATAGGCGCAGACGGGTACGGAGCAAACGCAGTAGAAGGAGTAAGAATATGCAAACAATGGATTACAGGAAAATAGGCCTTTAAATATTTTTATATCATGGCTTATTGTTGCAAAAACGGTGTCAAAACTATGAGATTTTCACGTCTTACATACACGCCTAAAGATCTGGTTTTTGGGTTTAGTAAAAAAACACTTAGATATGGCACAGGTTTGGAAGTCGGTAATGGTGCAGTTGTTCCTGAAATAAAATATTTTCCAAGAGTTGAAAAAGATGTTAGGGAAGAATATAGGAGTATTACAGATCAGTTGCTTAAAAAGGCTGTAGCACTTGGTATTGAAAATTTGCAGCTTGAAACAGAGTTAACTTATTTGGAGATGGAGGATCCGCGGCTTGTTGTTGAACTAGTTAACTTGCAAAAGGATTTGATTGAAAGATATGCTAAAGAATATGGATTACATGTAGGTTACAGGGTTACTGTAGCTGACATAAGGGACTTTGGTAAGCCAAAGCATGATGAAGAAGGCTTTAATAGGATGATGGAAGTTTTTGAACTCGTGTCATCAAATGGAGCTGATGTACTTTCAATTGAATCAGAGGGTGGGAAAGAACTTTTTAACTATTCGATAATACGCCAAGATCTTCTTGGAATAGTATCATCACTAGGATATCTTGCAACATTTGACATGAAAAGATTATGGAAAAATATTGTCTCAATAGCTAGGAACAAGTCTGTTTTGGCTGGAGGTGATAGTGCCTGCGCGTTCGCAAACACGGCCATGAAAATTGCAGGTGGCTTAAAAGATAACATGATACCACATTCTTTAGCATCAATTGTAAGGGTGATGTCAGCATGCAGAAGCCTTATCGCCTTCGAAGAAGGTGCAACAGGTCCAGGAAAAGACTGCGCCTACGAAAACATTTATCTTAAAGCAATCACAGGATACCCTATCTCTATGGAGGGGAAAACTTCGGCTGTAGCACATTCTAGCCTCGTCGGCAATATTGTTGCAGCAGCATGCGACCTATGGTCTAACGAGCAGGTTGAAAACATAAAACTATTTGGAGGATACGGTCCAGAAGTCTTCCTCGAAATATTACATTATGATACGAGGTTAATGAACGTGGCTATAGAAGATAATAAGCATTTCTGTTTAAGGGATCTTATGGTAAAATCGGACAAATTTTTGAACCCTCAAGCCTTCGTCCTATCACCTGATATAGTATGTTCGATTTCAGAGGTTATTGTAGGAGAAAAGGATGAGCTTTCTAGGACTGTCGCTTCAGCTATTAAGGCTATAGAATTGATGATGGCAGAAGAAAAACTTTTGCTCAGTAGAGGAGAAAAACGTTTTATAGAAATGGCGAAGAGAAGGCTAGAAGAAATCTACTCTAACCCTAATGAAAAGGTTGAAGGGGCGCTTGAACAGTATGAGGGGAAAGTTGAAAAGTTAAAGGTGAAAGACTATCTGGAAGCCTGAGCCTCCCTCTCCAATTCTATAGTAGCCTCTTCAAACTCCTTTAAAACTATAGGGTGCCTACTATTTATAGTTCTTGACCTCCTAATATTTTCTGAATAAAATTCTCTTTCACGCAAGGCCTTCAGAAACCTGTTCTCGAAATCTTGGATATAAGAACCGTAAATATGGTATGAGTCAGAAATGTCAACATACTGGCCTACTTCAACCTTTTCACCTCTCCTCTTTCCAATGAGCTCAGCCACCTTTTTCTGAAGCTCTGTAAGTGCAAACATGTTCATGAATGCAGCCTTGTACGCGTCCCTTGACCTCCAATGAGTATTCATATTCAATTTTAATACATCATTTTCTTCTGTACACCTAAACCATACCCTTTGAAGGCATGGTGGATCATTTGTCAATGGGTCAAATTCAGGATCCCATGTTATAGCCTGTGCTCTACGAGAATAAGGCACCCTAGAAAGCTTTTCAACAACATATTCGATCTGGTTAACAACTCCAGCCGACGCTGGATACTTAAATAGTCTCTGATGATATGTATATGTCCATTTTCCACTTTTAGGGTCTATCCAATGATCGTGTACACCATCAACAACTTCCCTCTTATACTTCTCTAAATCCTTGAACGTTGAGGGGATAGAAAGATGTATTCTTGGTTCACTTAATGGTTCACTAACCACCATTATCATTGTCGCATCAACGCTTGGGGGATCATTTGGTTTATCATATTCAGTCCTTATCTTTACACCCTTTTCCCACAACAGTTCCAGAGACCTTTCCCATACCTCCGAAATATTTTTTCCACTAACATAAAGTACTGGTATCATTGCCTACCATTCTTTCTAGAATATATTAAAATTTTGTTTCAAATTCTTTTATCTTTTCTAGACTATTTCTGAAAAGATTCTCGTCTTTGTGAGGAAAATAGGTTGAACTAATAAACTCGTCCTTGAAAAAGGGTACAAGATTTAATTCAATAACCTTAACCCTTCTAACAATCTCCTCAGCCTCACTCCATTTACTCTTTGAAAGCAGTAGCATGCTTGCGCCTGCACCGGAACCATTTCCTATCTGAACAAATCTTTCCCTCGGGATATCCGGTAAAAGCCCTATTATTGTGGCATAGAATGGGTCAACATATGTTCCAAAAGCTCCTGCAATAAACAATCTTTGTAAATCAGATAATTCTATATTAGCAAGCTTCAACAAAGTTTTGAGACTAGAAAATATTGCTGCCTTAGCAAGCTGTATCTTTCTAATGTCCGTTTGCGCTATAACAATCCTTTTACCATTAACCGTCTCATCTTCTCCTGCGATAATAAACTGGAGTTCACCATTTTCCCTAAACATTCTACTACTTGAGCCTTCAACAATTCTCCCACTTCTATCGATTATGCCTCGAATTTTCATCCAAGCTATTGCCTCAACTATTCCTGAACCACAGATTCCTACAGGCTTTCCCCCGCCTACTGTCCTATAGTATACTTGTTCTCCTCTCTCGCTTATAGTAATAGATTCTATCGCACCCTCTACAGCCCTCATTCCACATCTTATACTGTATCCCTCTAGCGCTGGGCCTGCTGCACATGAAGTTGCAAGAAATTTTTCTCCAGTCTTTACAACAACCTCGCCATTTGTTCCTAAATCGACTAAAGCAGCTGGACCATTCTCTTTATATATTTCTGAAACAAGAATGTCTGCTACAACATCTCCTCCTATGTATGCGCTTATCGATGGCAATGTTCTAAGATATGCTGTCTGGTTGACTCTTAGGCCTAAATCTCTTGTCTTACATTTTACAGGTAAAGTGAATGATGGAATATACGGTGCTTTAGATGAATAGTAGCAGTCATTTCCTAATAGAAATGATGTCATAACAGTATTACCTGAGCATACTATATCATATATTTGGTTAGAAGAAATGTTCGCTGCTAGAACAAGTTCTTTAATAATGTTGTTTAATGTAGATATTATGGCCTCCTGCATCAATTTCATATTATCATCACTTTTTCCAGCAAACTCTATCCTGCTTATTACATCCTCTCCGAACTTAATCTGCTCATTATACTGTGCCTTTACAGATAACAGTTTCCCAGTCTCTAGATTATACAAGTATCCTACAACGGTGGTTGTACCCACATCAAAGGCTACTCCACAAACTTTAACATCCTTATTGTATGGTATAACATCAACTAGTTCTCCATCATATAATATTACGTTTACAATAAAATTTGATCTCCAAAGATTGTGCGAGACTGTCTTCAATATTTTAGGATCAAATGTAACAGCCTTCGATTCAGCAATAAGCTTGTTCAAGTCCGCCTCCTGATCCTGCAGTGACGGCTTTTTTATGCTCAAACTTAATTTAACCACATTAGGCTCCAAATTGAAATCTTTTGCAATAATCCAGCTTAATATCTGCATTTTCGAACCCTTAAAGGTTTCCAAAACTTCTATGGTGGCATCAGATAATAGTATTGTTTGACATGCTAGCCTATATTCTGAACCATTTACCTTCTGCCACCTTTTCTCCTGAAAAGTTGGCTCCGAAGTTTTTCCCTCAATAACCTTTATTGCACACTTTCCGCATATTCCCTTCCCCCCACATATTCCTCCCAAGTCAATGCCATGTCTTAGAAGTGCATTCATTATGTTCTCTTTTTCCATAACTTTAACAATAATGTTGTCTGGTAAAACTTTAAGCCAGTATGCTGTTCTGTTCAACTTTTAGCTCGCTTTTTGTTAAAAATTTTAGGTTTATAAATTTGGCATAATAAGAGTAAAAATAAAATTTTCATTCTCCATTCATTAACTTGAAAAAGATTATAAAAGAGTAACTTTTATGTAGAGTATATGAATCATCGTGAAAGATTCTTTAAGGCTTTGGAGTTAAGGGAACCAGACTATGTTCCAATAACGGACCTAGCCCTAGACCCTCCTATTGTTGATGCAGTGTTAGGGAGAAAGGTTTCAAGCACAGTTTTAACTATGGCGGGTGGAAGTGACAGCTGGTATTCTTCTATAAACTATAGGATTTCGCTTGTGGAAGCATGTAAAAAACTTGACTTTGATGCAGCATCAGCTCTATCAGACTATTCTCTTACAACAAAAGATTATAGTCCAAAGTATATTGATAGTAAAAGGTACATTGACCATTGGGGGCGAATCATGCAGACCAGTGAGGAGGCAAAGTCAACATATTTTGTTGGAGGCACCGTCAGCTCTCCAGAGGACTTGGAAGTTTATGAGCCTCCAAACCCATTCCATCCTGACATAATAGAGATGATAGATATTATTATGAAGAATGTTAGGGGCCAAGATATTGTTACAATGGGCCAGGTTCACAGTGGATGGCATATGGCTTTTCAAGTTAGAGGTGGTATAGATAAGATTTCAATAGACTTTTACCGTAACCCCGCTTTTGCAAGAAAGCTTATAGATAAGATTGCTAAAGCCTGCCAAGGTTTTGCTAAGGTAATGGCTGAATCCGGAATAGATATCCTTTTTGTAACAGACGATTATGCTGACACAAAGGGTCCGATGATGAATCCTAGACTCTTTAGAGAATATGAGTTAGAGAATTTGAGGGCAATAGTTAACATTGGGCGAAAGTATGGTGTGCCCGTACTAAAGCATTCTGACGGAAACCTTTACCCTATCCTAGACGATATAGTAAATACTGGTATTGCTGGTTTACATCCTATTGAGCCTGGTGCAATGGATTTGAAGTATGTGAAAGAAAGGTATGGTCACAGAATATGTTTGGCTGGGAATGTTGACTGCAGATATGTTCTACCATTTGGAAGTGAAGAAGATGTGAGAAAGGATGTGAGAAGATGTATTGATGCTGCAGCAAAGGGTGGCGGCTTTATTCTAGCATCAAGCAACTCATTGCATGCTAATGTCAAAGTTGAAAACATCTTTATCATGGTAGATGAAGCAAGAAAATATGGAAAGTATCCTATAGGTTGCAAATAATATTATTAGGATTAGCCTAAAAGAGTATCTAGAAGAAGCATTACTATTAATCCAGAGATAAGCCCATAAGATGCAAACTTTTCATGTCCAATTCTATGAGTTTCAGGTATAATTTCATCGCTTATAACAAATATCATTGCACCAGCACCAAATCCCATGGCATAGGAAACAAGATTTTTGAATACACTTAAGCTCAGAGCTCCCATAATAGCTAATGGTATTTCAACAAGTCCTGAAATTGTTGAAAGGATAAAGGCTTCTCTTCTACCATATTTTCCTGTAGAAAGGAAGGAAAATCCTACAGAAAGTCCTTCAGGAATATTTTGTATTCCAATAGCCCACATTAATGCGTAGGCTGCATCAAGTTTTCCAGAACCGAAGCCGATACCTACAACAAGTCCCTCTGGTGCATTATGCAATATGATTGCAATCAAAAATAGCCATACTGCTCTAATCCTACTATCCAATCCCTCTTTTCCTATTAAAAAGTGTAAATGTGGAACAAACTTGTCTGTTAATGCCACAAGTAGTGTGCCAGCTAGAATCCCTACAATGGTAGGGAAAACACCACCATATTCTATTCCAGGAATTATTAAACTTGTAAAACTTGCACCTAACATAATACCGGCCGCAAAGCCTAGTCCCACATCAAGTAATTTCTGAGAAATTTTTTTCATAAATAGTACAGGTACTGCCCCTAAAGAGTTAAGTAAAAATATTATCGTTCCCCCTAAAATGCTTAGAAAAAATATGTTGTTTTGATCCAACCTATATTTAGATAATAGCGATAAAATATAAAGGTATTCGATTTTCAGAAAAGTTTATACACAGTATTTTTCTAGCATAAACCATGTCCAATAGTTTTCTAAAAAATCCAGAAAATGAAATAGAGGTGCTCATGGGTGATATTGTAAGAGTTTTAGGGTTACTGCTTGGTAGGCTCTGGTTAAGTGAACTTTATTCAGAAGTTTCAGCTTTCAGAGCTAGTGTTGGTCGCCCCCAAGATTTTAGTGAAAAAGACCTTAAACTTGCTATTAAAAAGCTTGAAGACTTGAAAATAGTTAGTTTGGAGGAAGGATTTAGGGCGACATTCGGTGCTCCTGAGCAAGATTTTCTTGTAGGCCTTAATGTTGCTGTTCCAATTATCGAATTTCTTTCAAAAGATGATGATATAAAAAGGTATAGGATGTTGCTAAAAGGAAGTTAAAAAATGTTATAAACCACATTTTTCTGATTGCTAGGCGATAATATAGTAATGCAGTACCAAATAAATAGTATAGTCAAAAGATGTGAAGTTTGGAAGGGTCGCCTACTACACTATTTGAAGCTTAAGCCTACAAGCTATAGTATAGAAATGGTATGCCATTCTTCCTCTTACCTTATATCATGGCTTAATGAGCTTCAAAACTATGATGAAGACGCTTATGAAAGGTATTTATTGAATGTTAAAAGCCTGCTTGAAAGGGCTTCAGAAACAATATTCAACTACTATTATATGAAGTGTAAAGGTTTCTGTCCAACAAAATTAGCAAATTCAAAAGCCTACATAAAAAATGTTAAAGGGCTACTTGATCACATTTACTATGTTCTATGGTGCAGCTACTATGCTGAAAACGATTCCTTCATAGAAAACGTGTACAATATTATAGTCTGGGATATTGCAAAAAACCTTCCACCTACGACATCAATAAAGGGTAAAGATAGACGTGTTGGTAGAAGCCTTTGGGAGCTTCTTGTATACTTTGAAAAGTTTCTAGACTATGAGGTTCCAGAATGGGCGATAAAGAAGTTTCAGACTAGAGACCTTATAAAGCCAAAGGTTGGCGAGGAAGAAACATATAATATAATGGCTGTACTGGATGAAATTGAACAGTCTAACCCAAGTATATCAAGTGACCTAGAATATAGGATGCTAAGAAACGATCTTCTTTGGGCAACCGAATTTGGTTCCAAAGAAAGAAGGAAAATTTTGAAGAAGGTTCTAAAACAGAAGTGTGAATGTGGCCAAAATTTTAGTATAATAAAATCTGACCTCCTCTATGACATCAAAAGAAATGATATAATAATATTCGCTAAAATCATGTGCAAAAATTGTGGGAAAACCACTGTAATAAGAAGACCTGTTGAAAAGACTAGAGTGGAGTTTGATGCTCTTGACAAGCTTGACGAATACTTGTACAATGCTTACCGTATTTCCTTAATCGACAAAGTTAAGGCCATGCTTCAAAAACAAGGATACTAAAATCATTTTCTTCTCCTATTAAATATTATGGAAATAATGTATGAGAAGCTTGCTATTGCAGCTATACTTCCACTACTAGGCAGTCCTGAAAGTATTGAAACAACAATGCCAATGTATCCGAAAAAGAGTGTCAACAATATAGTTGTCAAAAAATATTTTCGAATATTTCTAGAATATCCTTTCGCAATAACCGCTGGCAACATTATAAGTGCAAACACCATAAGACTTCCGATAGTTTTTGCGGCAAGCCCTCCAGCTAAGCCCATAAAAAAGAATAGTACGTAATCGTAGAAGGAGACATTTAGGCCGAGAGCCTCTGCACCCTCAGGATCAAAACACACATAAAGTATTTCGTTTTTAAAAATGTATATTATTAATGTGCCAAAAAATATTACTGTCGCCAAACGTATCAGATCATCTAATGTTAATAGAAGAATATCTCCAACTAAATATCCATCTATAATAACCTTTAATTCGGCTGGAACAAGAGCTCTTAAAAGCGCATAGAATGATACACTTATTGCCAGCATTCCGCCGAGGGCTGCATTCAATACTTCTGCTCCACCATGTTTTCCAGCATAAGATACAAGCATTGCCGTGAAAGAGCTAAAAAGTATTGCGAAATAGAATGGTTCAACTTCTGTTCCAAGAACATATCCTATGAAAACTCCTATCGCTGCACCCCCTAGAGCAGAATGTGATGCTTCAGCTGGCAGGTATGCTACACCACGTAATATTGCAAAGCCGCTTGACAGGCTCATGAAGCCTGTTAATAGTATTGCAAAATAGGCTCTTACTAGGAATGGGGAAAATGGGTCAAGCATGTGTGTCACCTGTTATTACTGTTGGACAGGGCTTGCCGGTTATAACTTGAACAGAGGGGCCATAAATTTGACATAATCTCGTGTAATCTAGTGCCTCATGAGGCTTTCCAAAGGATATTATTTTCTTGTTTAAGAGCATAACATAGTCTGTTAGAGAGGAAAGTGGATTAATATCGTGTGTTACAGTCACAACTGTAACCTTATCAGATTTAATTTTTTCCAAAAATTCTATAATCTTCTTCTGATTATTTGCATCTACGCCATTAAAGGGTTCATCAAGTAAGAGCAGTTTAGGCCTATGAACTATTGCTCTGGCTATGAGAACCCTCTGCTGTTGCCCACCACTAAGGTTTGCAAACATTTCGTTCCTTAGGTCCCACATGTCAACAAGTTTCAAAGTTTCCTCAATATTCTGCTTATCCTTTTTTTTGAAAAATCTTGGAGCCTGTTTTCTTGGAGCTAGCCCCATTCCCACTACATCGTAGACTGTTAAAGGCACTTCCAAATTTATCCTCTCCTTCTGTGGCACATATCCAACCATTTTTCTGACCTCGAAAGGCTTTTTTGAAGGCTCTATTCCAAAAACTTTAACTTGGCCAGATGACGGTAAAATGATTCCCAAAAGAATTTTCAGTAACGTTGTTTTTCCTGAACCATTTGGGCCCATAATGGAAAGGAATGCTGCCTCCTCCATTCTAAAACTTATTTCATCTAAAACTTCTTTTCCATTTAAAACAACTTTAACATTTTCTACATCTATTGCACTCATTCTCTCACCCTTCTAAAAAGCAAGTATACAAGTATAAGGTTGACTATTAAGGATACGATAAAAGCTTCAAAAAATACGTTTGCTTCTATCGGATTAGAAACTTTACTCGAACCTTTCCCTATCATCCCAACCCTTCCAATGTTGTATGCGAAGAGGTTTCTAAAATCGTATACATTTGGCAAATCTAAGACTCTAACCAAAACAATGTTCACTCCAGTTTCCTCAGAAAGTTTCTCTATATAATTGTATATTGGAAGCTCTCTAGCAACATCTGACACCATAATATATTGGATGTAGCCTTCAACAAGCTCCCTTCTAATTGTCTCAATCTTCTGTGGAGAAATGTCCAAGTTTTCTTCACTGCCAGCAAGAACTTCTGTAACATTTAATCCAAGAGATTTTGCAACATACTGTTCTTCATAAAATCCAATTAGCACATTTTTACCCAATAACCCTATACTTTTAGAGGTTTCAATAGCAAAATTCTTTAACCTTCCTATATCTTCTATATACCTTCTAAGGTTGGACTCATATTCTTTAGCAGCTGAAGGTTTAATTTTTGAAACTATCCTCATAAACTCTTCAGCGGTGACTATCACATTTTCTGGATAAAGCCAGTAGCCGTGAAGATTCTTTCCCCCTCCTGGAACATCTAATATAGTTAGGTTATTGTAAAGTTCCTTTAATGGATTGAATACGATCTTACCTTTTTCAGCTGCAATCTTTTCAAGCTGATCCTCCCAGCCTATATGTCCCGATGTTACGATAATGTCTGCCTGCATAGCCTTATCTAAGGTTATAGGATCTAAGGTGAAAGAATGTGGTTCAACATTGGCTGGTAAGAGTACTGTAATGTTATCTTGGGGCAATAGTATGGGACCGATAACCGTTGCCATAGCTGAAATTGTGACGGCAACCTTTACCCCACTTCCATCAGTTGCCTTCACATTAAATTGGCTAAATTGCAGTATCTGTAACAAAAATAGGAATAGGACGATCTTAGAATATAACTGTTTCTTCAATCCCCTTCACCTCCATGAGGAATGTGTGGTATAGCCCTGCCATGTATACATTCACATGGGTGTCCAAGTTTAGTGCACATTGCGTAAACAACTTTGTCGTCAACATCTTCAATCAATGATGCCTCACAACAAGCCTCCTCTTCGTCCAAATCAAGGTATTTTGAAAGAAAGGTTTCAATAATCCTGTGTCTGTAAACGATTTTCCTGGCCTCCTCCAATCCCTTTTCTGTAAGGCTTACTGGACCCCAAGGTTTTTTGCAGACAAGCCCCTTCTCCTCCAACTTTTTTATAACCTCTACCGCTGTAGGCATTTTTACTCCAGCCATTGATGCAAGTTCACCACTTTTAGCCTCCACATTTTCTTCAACCGTTTTAACATAGATTCTTCTAAGGTAAACTCTCATTTGTCTCGAATATTTTAACTTAGGCACATCCAAACTTAGGATATACCTAATTTATAAGTTTTAATAGGCATTCTATGAAACACTGGCTTATGTCATCGGCTAACGAGCTTTACCAAATTATCCCAATAATATTAGAGAGTCTTAAAGAAAAGGGCTTACTTTTAGCTTCTGCTGGTAAAGCATGTAAAGCTAATGTTATGACCATAGGCTGGGCTAACATTGGAATACTATGGTATAAACCATTTTTTATAGCGTATATAAGAAAATCCCGTTACACTCATGAACTTGTAGAGGAGACAGGCGATTTTACTGTTAATGTTCCACCTGAAGGTTTTGACCATGTTATAGAATTTTGCGGTACTAGGTCGGGAAGACTTGTGGATAAGGTTAAGGAACTTGGTTTAAGGGTTGAAGGGTCTAAGGTTGTTAAAAGTCCAAGTTTAATGGACTCAAAAATAACTTTAGAATGTAAGGTCATATTCAAAAAAGATATAGAATCAGATGATGTCCCATCACATGTTAGAGACAGATTTTACTCAAAAAATGACTATCACACCTGCTACTTTGCAGAAATAGTTAATGTTGTTAGAAGATAGCGTTTATGCCAATATTTGTTGTGCAAGAGCATTGGGCTAGAAGACACCACTTTGACCTAAGACTGGAAGTTGAAGGCGTTTTAAAATCTTGGGCTGTACCGAAAGATATTCCATTGGAGCCTGGAGTAAGAAGGTTGGCTGTTCAAGTTGAAGATCATCCAATAGAATATGCGGACTTTAGTGGTAGAATACCTGAAGGCTACTATGGTGCTGGAGAAGTTATAATATTTGATAGGGGAGAATATGAGCTTATAGAATATTCTGTTAATAGAATAAAGTTCAAGCTTTTTGGGCAGAAGCTTTCTGGCGTATATCAGCTTATAAAGTTTAGGGAAGAAGGGGGTAGAGTATACTGGCTTCTTTTTAAAGTAAAAGAATAGTTATGTGCAATTTAAAACTATTCTTTAGCCCTTTTTCTTTTGAAAGATATCTTTGTAGTAAAGATTTTTTCTGTTGTAAAAAGTTTTGCTGCCACATACAATATGGCTACAGTGAATATTGTTAGGTATCCGATGTTTAATGGAAGCAGCGTGTAATCGCCTATCAAAATATTTTTTGTAGCAACAAGTGTGTGAGTGAAAGGTATAAGGTATATTAGAATTTGGCTTATCATTGGAAGAGTGTTTATGTCTATGAACATAAGTATTAGTGTTGGTACAAGGATGATAATGTAAATGTAGCTTATGGAAGTTTGTGCACTCCTAACATCTTCTGAAAATACTGAAAATGATACTGCAAGGGCTAATGTTGCAATGATTGATATGAAAAATACTATTCCCATTAGAGTGTAGCCTAAAGGTGTGATTGTTATGCCGAGTGCTGAAAGGTCAATGTTCTGCTGCTCTACAAAGCCTCCTGTTAGGGAACTCATGTAATAGTTGAAACCGAATAGGTAGGCTACAGTTCCTAAAACTGCTACAAAAAGTGAGCCTGAAAGTTTTCCAACCAAAATTGTAAGTCTATTAACTGGCAGTGTTAAAAGCGTTTCAAGCGTCTTTGTTTCCTTTTCTAAAGCTATTGCAGTTGACGCCATAGTCATAGCTGAAAAGAGCATTATCATGATAACTATTGGCATCATCATCATTTGGAGATAGAGTGTTCCAGTTATTGTTTGAGGAGAAGCATTTACAACATTTCCCCTAAAATATGTATAGTATTCTCCAGCAATAGGGTTTGATACAAAGCTTGGATCCATAGAAGGTATCTTGCTTGAAATTATCTGTAATGAAAGTATTTTGTTGAAGGCTTCTACTAGAGACTGGAATGTTGCAGCTTTACCCTGCTCCATTATTGAAAGTGTGTTTAGGGAAACGTAGGAAAAAATTTCTCCACGAACTCCTTTAGAAATATTTTGTGAAAGGTCTTTTGGAAGAAATATTATTCCAGAAGCATTTGTTCTCTTAAGCTCTTCTAAAGCAATATTAAGGTTTTGGACGTAGAATGCATTAACCTTTGTTGCCGAAAAATTTTCTATAAAATTTTTGAAGGCACTAGAAACCCAGCCATTATCCTCATCCACAACAATGATAGAAATGCTTTCAAAACTTTCTCGAGCTGAACTCATGGAAATATTGAATATTGAACCAAGTATTCCAAACATTATCAGTGGCATCAGTACTGTTCCCACAAGAATCTTTGGGTCTCTTAGAAGCTCTTTAATTTCCTTGATTATTAATGTTGTTAACGCATTAACCATATCTGCTCACCTTAATGAAAACCTCTTCAAGATTATTTGACTGATACTTTCTAAACAGCTCTTCCGGAGTTCCTTCCTCAACAATTCTACCATTATTTATTAGAGCCACTTTGCCACACAAATATTGGACTTCAAGCATATTGTGGCTTGAAAGTAGGACAGTTACACGATATTTTCTAGCATATTCTTTTATCACATCTCTTACATAGTGGGCGTAAAAGACATCTAAGCCACTTGTAGGCTCATCCAGTATGGCAAGCTTGGGCTTAGTCATCAACGTTCTCGCGACAAGAAGTCTCCTCTTCATACCCTTACTATAAGTCTTGATTTTATCATTAAGTCTTTCCTCTAAGCCAGAAATCTTTGCACCCTCTTGAACAAAGGATTCGATTTCTTCCCTATTTTTAGCGTAAAAGGAGGCCATAAACTTAAGATACTCTAGTCCACTCAAATTATTGTAGGCTCCTGATTCCTCAGGAAGATAGCTAATAAGTTTCCTGACATTCTCAGGCTCAGAAGCTACATCGTATCCAAAAACTTTAACATTACCAGAAGTTGGTTTAAGCAATGTCGCAATAATTCTTAATGTAGTGGTTTTTCCAGCACCATTGGGTCCAATTAGGCCAAAAATTTCTCCATCATCAACCTTTAAATTCAATTCATCTAAAGCCTTCTTTGTCCCAAAAACTTTTATAAGATTAGATATTTCAACAGCCGAAACCATTCTCCACCTGCTCCATACGAGTGTAATTTTAGCTGCTATAAAAATAATTTAAAAAATATTATATTCATAAAATGTGGTTGACAACAGTTATATTTATCGAGAATTTGCTATTTGGTGTGAAAGACCTTTCTATTATAATACCAACATACAATGAACGAGAAAATGTTGGCCAATTGATAGAAATGGTTATTGAATCATTAAAGGGCTTAAATTTTGAAATCATAGTTGTTGACGATAATAGTCCAGATGGTACAGGAGAGTTTGTTGAACAACTTTCAAAGGAGATTGGCAATATTAGGGTTATCCATAGACCCGGTAAGCTTGGTTTAAGTAGTGCTATCCTTGATGGTGTTAATTTGGCAGAGGGGTATGCTATAGGTGTTATTGACGCTGACCTACAGCATCCCCCTCAAACTTTGAGAGAAATGTATACAAAAATTGGGGAAGGATATGATATTGTTGTAGCATCAAGGTATGTTGAAGGTGGTGGTATAGAAGGCTGGAGTTTTATAAGGAGGATTATATCGAAAGGCGCCCTATTCTTAGCCCATCTCTTGCTAAAGAGGTGTAGGTCTGTTAAAGACCCATTATCAGGCTACTTTATGTTTAAGAAAGATGTTATTGGAGGCGTCAAATTTGAGGCTAAAGGCTATAAAATATTGTTAGAGTTTTTGGAAAAGGGCAGATACAGTAGGGTTATTGAAGTTCCATATGTTTTCAAATCGAGGAAGGCTGGAAAAAGTAAAATGAGGTTAAATGAAATATTAAATTATATCAAGCTTTTAATGCGTCTTTCAGAATATAGGGTTTTAAAGTTTGTGACAGTAGGCTTATCAGGTGTAGTAGTCAACCTTGGCTCATTATGGCTTATGGTAAAATTTTATAATTTCCCTGAACTCTATTCAGCAATTCTTTCCATAGAACTTTCTATAATCAACAATTTTATCTTAAATGACTTCTGGACTTTTAAAGATAGGCGATCCGGTAACATATTCTATCGTCTAATAAAGTTTCATGGTTCAGCATTAGGTCCCCTAATAAATTATGTAGTCTATGCACTTCTACTTCTTTTTGGAGTAAACTATTTAGTTGCTGATGCAATAGGTATTGTATGCGGGTTTGTAGCAAACTATATGTTCAGTGAATTTATTGTATGGAGGTAATCGAATTGTTGAAAGACTTTTTTTCTAAATTCCAGAAAAATGTTAGAAAGGTTGTGTTTTTTGTAACATTATTTGGGATACTCTCTTTCGCTTTCTACACATACTCTATTGCAAATAGTTTAACAGGAACAATTGGGTATGCATCAGATGAATGCTGGTATGTTAGTTCATCAAGAAACATTCTAAGAGAAATATTTCATGTTCAACCATCTTATGTTGACGATAGTGGCATGCACCATTACACAATATTTTTCCAATCATTTTATTGGCAAGAGGCTTACGAAAGCGGGCTTGAAAATTTTCTAGAACAGGAATATGGTGGAAAAATAATTATAAAATATAATAAAACCCCAGCCTTCTCTATCGTAACCGAAAAAGTATTGGATAGAGAAAAATTTCTAGAACAGTTCAAGTACACTAGTATTATTCAAAGCGGATACAATTATCCGGACACTCAAAACATCCAATATTATATGAATGCCGAGCATCCTCCTCTTGTAAAATATCTTATAGGATTAAGTATGCTAATTTTTGGAGACAAGCCAATAAGCTGGAGAATACCCGGGATATTAATGGGAACACTAACGCTAATCATATTATGTTTTACTGTATACAAGATTTCGAACAACATTCTTCTTCCTATACTAATCATAATTTGCGCCTTCGCTGACGCCGTATTTATTGCAATGTCGTCTATTGCAATGCTCGACATATACGTAACATTTTTTATCTCTCTATCCATGTGGTTTGCTTTAAAAGAAAAGTATCTGCTTTCATCAATTTCTATAGGGCTCGCTGCCTCCGCAAAATTAACCGGAGTTTTCCCAATTCTTGCCCTAATAACAATTTTCCTACTGTTTAAGGTGAATTTAATGAAAACAGTATGCTACTCCTTTATTATACCGCCACTTGTATGGCTTTCATCGAATATTCCTCTAATCTTTAGTTGGGGGTTCAGTAAATGGTACAGTGAACTCGAAAATGGTCTAAAATGGCATATTACATCCCGTCCTGAAGGGCCTCCAACTTCACCCCCATGGGGCTGGTTTTACAATCAGAATCCCTTTGCATTACACTTTAATCCAGACCTTGCTGCCAGAGTTAATCCTGTAATATATCTTATGGCAATAATCTTCCTCCTCTTCATCCCATACTTGTACTTGAAAGGATACAAGAAATATTCTATACCCTCACTTTGGTTTGTTTTCTCCTTCTTAGGATATGTTGGCGTATACGTGTTAGGTAATAGGACCCTTTACAGCTTTTATGTGGTAACAATGTCGCCGATGGCATATATTCTCGCATCACTATTTATCCTACATTTAGGGGAACCCTCAATCTTTCTAGAAGCCCTAAAATACTATTTTGATCAAGTAAAAAATTATTTTAAAAAATAATTGGTTAGGGGATAAAAAGTACTTTGCCAGCTTCCCCCTTATCGAGCAGCTCAAAAGCTTTCTGTGCATCATCCAATGAAAACTTGTGCGTGATAACCTTACTTATATCTACTGTCTTGTTTCTAACAAGCATGATGCTCCTATACCATGTATCAAACATTATTCTACCCGTTATCCCAGAAACCCTTAACTCCTTATACAGAATTTGGTTTGTTGTATCTATTTCTGTCGGCTTCTGTGTTGTACCAACAAAAACAACCTTGCCATTGAGTGCCGCCATATCGAGAGCCTGCTTGACCGCAACATTTGCTCCAGAAAGTTCTATAACAATGTCCGCTCCCTTTCCATCAGTCAACTCCCTAACCCTACTTACAGGATCAACACTTAGTACATTAATCACTTCATCAACCCCTATCTTTTTCGAAAGATTGAGCCTATACTCTCTTGTATCGGTTGAAACAACCATTGACGCTCCAGAAATCTTTGCAAGCTGCTGTGCAAAAAGTCCTATCGGACCACATCCTGTAACCACAACAACATCTCCTGGTTTAATGTTTGCTTCACAAACTGCATGTAATGCTACCCCGAATGGTTCAAGTAGGGCTCCCTCTTCATATCCGATCTCGTTAGGGATTTTAACTGCTGTAATTTCAGGCAAGACCGTGTACGGTGCAAAGGAACCATATAATGTGTCAACACCAAAAATCTTCATATTCTTACAAATGTGCATTCTACCAGTGTTACAGAGATAGCATGTCCTGCATGGGATATGGGTTTCTCCAGCAACCTTATCACCAACCTTAAGTGTCCTAACATTTTCGCCTACCTCAACAACATCACCACAAAATTCGTGGCCTAAGACTCTTGGAAAACCTGGGTTATGCCTTTCAGCATAGCCATCCCAATGGTAATAGTGTAGGTCTGTACCACATATTGCTGTTGCTTTAACCCTCACAAGCACATCGTCTGGCCCAACTTTTGGTTCCTCTATATCAAAAACTTCTATTCCCGGCCCCTTTCTTGTTTTACCTATAGCTTTCAAAATAGACACCCCATGGTAAAGATAATATTTGGATATATAAATTAGTTTCTATTTAATGCTATCTAAATTAAAAGTTATATATGGAATGTGACTGAAATGTGGGTAGAATGTCAATATGAAAGTTGTCTTCTTATGTGGTGGTATAGGGAAAAGGATGTTTCCAGTCACCAGAGACAAGTTCCTAATAAAGTTTCTTGGAAAAACCTTGCTAGAGCATCATATAACGCAAGCCTTCAATGCTGGCTTCAAGGATTTCATCATAGTTGGAAATCCAACTAATGTTGATGCAATAAAAAATGTTTGCAAAAATGCCGGTTTCCATGTAAAGGTCTTTGTCCAAGAACATCCTCAGGGTATGGCTGACGCACTATTGACTGCAAAAGAAGAAATTTTAGATGACGAAATTTTGGTCGTTAACCCTAATGACATATTTGATCAAAATCTTTATGAGAAAATTTTGAGAGAAAGTAGGGATGGTGCCTACTCTTCCTTTATAACTGGCTATAGGGTTCACAACTATTTTCCTGGAGGATACCTTGTTGTTAATGATAAGCTTGAACTTTTAAGCATACATGAGAAGCCAGGTGAAGGTAGAGAGCCAAGCAATCTTGTTAATATAGTTGTTCATTTACACAAGGATGTGGAGAAACTAATCTATTACATGGAAAGAACTGACAGTCTACAGGATGATGTATACGAATGTGCATTAACAAATATGATTAGCGATGGCTACAAGGTTAAGGTTGTAGAATATGATGGTGAATGGGTTGCAATAAAATATCCATGGCATATTCTTGATGCCCTAAAATATTTTCTAAAATCCATAAAGAATCCAATAATAAAGGAAAGTGCAAGCATTTCAGAAAAAGCCTGTATTTTAGGAAACGTGATTTTAGAAGATAATGTTAAGGTTCTTGAAGGTGCAGTAATCAAAGGCCCATGCTATATTGGAAAAAATACTGTTGTAGGAAACAACGTGCTGATTAGAGACTACAGCCACATCGGAGAAAACTGTAGTATAGGCTATTCTACTGAAATAACACGCTCCTATGTTGGAGACAATTGCTTTTTCCACTCAAACTTTATAGGTGACAGCATAATATGTGATAACTGTCTATTCGGATACGGTACCATAACAGCAAACTATAGACTAGACCAGAGCATGGTTAAGGTTAAAGTCAACAACAACATTATTGACACGAAAAGAACTAAACTTGGTGCAATTGTTGGAGAAGGAACTAGAATAGGTGTTGGCTGCATGATCATGCCAGGTGTAAGATTGGGTCCAAACTCGGTAGTGGGTCCAGGTGTTATCGTCTACAAGGATGTTGAACCGAATAAGAAAATCTTATTAAAACAAGAATATTTTGTAGAAAGCTTTGGAGATGAAGTACTATGATGCAGAAAGGCTACGAACATAATATGATAAAGGAGATAATGGAAGAACCGGCAGTAATTTACAAGACATTAGAAAAAAATAAAAAGGAGATAGAAAGGGTCTCAAATAATATTCTAAGAAGGTTTAAGGGAACAATGTACTTAACTGGGTCAGGGACAAGCTTTCATGCACTACTATCATTCCAATACCTCTTTTTCCAACTTTCTGGAACATATGCTACCGCAATATATGCTTCAGAGTTCCCACTTTGGGTTCCAAAAACCTCTCCACCATCAATAGTTTTGGCAGTAAGCCAGTCCGGTGAAAGTTTAGACGTTATTAATGCAGTAAAGTGGGCTGGTGAACTAAAATTCTATAAGGTGGGTTTAACAAACAGGGTTGGAAGCCAGCTTTCACTACTATGTGATGACACCCTCTACACTTATGCGGGTGAAGAAAAGGCCTTGGCTGCAACAAAAACTTATGTTACACAATTAACTGTCCTTTTAACCCTTGCAACAGACCTCTCTCATCTTCTTGGACGGGTACAAAATAGTCAATATCATGATCTTATTGAAGTGCTCGAAAACGCTCACGATAATGTTAGGCACGCTATAGAAGGGAATATAGAAAAGATTGAAACCTTTGCAAAAGAAATCTCATATGTTGACCGCGTGTTTGTCTTAGGAAGTGGTCTGCTTTATCCGTCTGCTATAGAAGCTTCACTTAAAGTGAAGGAAACATGCACAATTCCCTCTGAAGGTTTTGCTTTAAGAGAATTCTTGCACGGCCCAATCCAGTTGACAAGCGAAAAAAGTTTGACCATAATCTTAGGACACAGTAGTATTGGTGAAAAATTGTATGCTGATGTGATAAACAGGATTAAAAATTTTGGTGGTAAAATACTTTTTGTTAACAATAGGCCAGTAGACTTTAGTGTGGATGAACAGATAGTTGCAGAAACACCTTACACAATTTCACCCATAGTCTATGCTCCAATGATACAAATCCTCGCATACTATCTTTCCCTAGCAAAAGGTTTAAACCCTGATTCTCCAGAAAAGTTGAGTAAGGTGGTAAAGTGATATACGCGCATATACTATTTGGTTTAGAAAATACATTATATGATGCAGACCTACAACTTTCTATGGCAAGGATGAATGCAGTAAAGGCCATGATTGCTGAAGGCCTACCACTCAACCATGAATCATTGTATATGATGCTTGAACAGATAGTTAAAGAATATGGTGTACATTTTCCAAAACATTTTGATATTCTAGTTGAAAGACTTGGGGTAAAATATTCTCCAAGAATAATAGCTGCGGGTGTGTTAGCATATAGGGAAACAAGCAACGTTTACCTTAAACCTTACCCTGACGTACAGCCCACACTTTTAGCCTTAAGAGATAAGGGTGTAAAACTTTATCTCATAACATCAGGCCCTCCAGTAAAACAATGGCAAAAGATATTATCATTAAACCTAGGACACATATTCCACGACGTCTTCATTGAAGAGCGATCAGATATTATGGGTGGCCCTTCAAAAGATTTTCTAAAAAATGTATTAGATCAACTTTCAGCTAACAGAAACAGTATATTAGCCGTATCTGGTCTCGAAAATGAAATAAATGTCTTCAAAGAATCTAGTATTCCAACAGTACTTGTGATGAGGGGTGCAAGCAAATATAGTGCCGAGAAGGCAAAACATGCTGCAACATATGTTGTAGAATCTTTGGATAAGATTCTAAAAATAGTATGATTGTCCGTGCATCATAAATGTTTGCTTTAAAGTCTGGCACAATTTTCACTCCAACCAAAATATGTAAGGACGCTCACATAATAGTTGATAAAGGTAAGATAGTTAAGTTAGCTAAAACTGTTCCAAAAAATGTTAAAGTATACTCTTACGAAAACTGTATAATTTCACCAGGATTTGTTGACATTCATACACATGGTGGTTTCGGTGTAGATTTAATGGTCTCTAATGCAAGCGATATCAAAAAGTTTATTGAAAAACTTCCAGAAACAGGTGTAACCTCTTTCGTTCCATCTACTGTTACGGATAGTTTCGAAAATTTGAAAAAAGTTTCAGAAAAGATTTCCACTATAAGGTGTGAAAGAGGTTCAGAGATTGTTGGAATACATTTTGAAGGCCCATACCTTAATCCTGAAATGGCTGGTGCACAGTCTAAGAAGCATATTAGGTCTCCTTCAATTGAAGAAGTTAAAGTGTTAAGCAGCTTTTTCAACAATGTTGCAAAAAGGCTTACTCTGGCTCCAGAAGTTGATGATGGAATCAATTTTATTAGAACATTAAATGGTTTAGGCATCATTGCCTCTATAGGCCATACGAACGCATCCTATGAGCAGGCTGTTCAAGCCTTTTCCGCTGGCGCAAGAATAGTAACACACATTTTTAACGGGATGAGAGCATTCCATCATAGGGAACCAGGTGTAGTTGGTGCAGCATTAATTTTTCCAAAAGCTTATGTTGAAACAATTTTAGACTTGATACACTTGCATCCTGCAACTGTAGAACTGTTGTACAAATGTAAGGGTTCAAAGAAAATGGTTATAGTAACAGATTCAATTGCAGGCACAGGCTTACCTGATGGCACATTTAAGCTTGGTCCCATAGAAATTATTGTGCAAGATGGTGTTTCGAGACTCCCTAATGGTATGCTTGCGGGAAGCACATTAACTATGGATAAGGCTTTAAAGAATGCGGTCAAAATTGGTATCCCGCTTGCGGAAGCTCTGGAAATGTTGACATTGACTCCATGCAAAGCTATGATGATAAAGGGTAAAGGATGTATTATGGAAGGAAATGATGCAGACTTAGTAGTTTTAGACAAAGACTTGAATATTATTGCAACATACTTGAAAGGAGAAATTTTATCCTGTAACTAAACATTTATCCATAATTAAATCTCTTTTTAATATTATTGCCAGAATACTAGTGCATGATAAAAAGGACTTTTCATGTAAGCAGCCAATACCATAATGGTACTG
Organism: Nitrososphaeria archaeon; assembly: GCA_049969935.1. Lineage (GTDB taxonomy): Archaea > Thermoproteota > Nitrososphaeria > JACIWG01 > JACIWG01 > JACIWG01. The sequence continues at coordinate 5,465 of JBMFNX010000007.1, read as the reverse complement.
CTTCAATATCATCAACTTTTCCTCTATAATTCCAAGTTAATATCGTAACTTTCTTAGGATTAAGCTCCTTCTGTGCCTTCTTCAATGCCTTAACTTCCCTTTCTTTAACCGTATCTTCTGCATAAGTTACTTGAATCAACTCTTCTGCCTCAAAATTTCTGCTTAGCACAAAATCAACTTCAACTCCATCACTTTTCCCATACTCTCTCCAATAGTGTATTTCTCCAGTCCCTCTTCTTAGAAGCTCTAAATATACAGCGTTTTCCATTGCTTTTGATATCGAAAATTCATATCCTAATGCCGTTGGATACCCAGTATCTATTATGTAAAGCTTTTTAGGATACATCTTTCTCTTTCTTTCACTTTTTTGAAAGATTTCAATCATAAAAGCAAAGTATGTTTCTCTTGCTCTATTAAATAGATCTATAACTCTCTCCTTACCTATTGGAAAGCCCAGTGACCTAAGAAAACTGTATACTCTGTTCACGGTTATAGGTTGTGCATAGTTTGCAATAACATAGGATGTAAAAGCTTCAGCTAAAGAGGTTCCACCGAGGTCTCTAACCAGTACAGATTCATAGTATGATCTCAATAAACGTTTTTTATCGTCCTCGAAAACTATTGCTGGATACGCCCCATAATAGAGATAGTCTCTTAGTAAAGACAATATTTTCCCTCTTTCTTCACTATAGAGTAGAATTTCAGTTTTCGGACTATAGCCTATAAATGATAAATATTCTCTAAATGATAACGGATAAATTTCGTAACTTAGACATCGGCCTCTCAATTCTTCAGCAATGTTCTTTGGTGTTAAAGTAGACGAGGAGCCGGAAATGTATATTCTGGCATCTAATCGCTTTCTAAACCAAGCTCCATATCCTTTAACAACCTGAACTTCATCAAGAAACATATGTTTAGGTTTCTTGCCAGTAAGCTCATAGAATGCTACGAGCATGTCATCTAAATCAGATACATTAACACCCTTTAATCTAATATGCTCAAAATCAACATAAAGAATTTCGTCTAAATTCGCTTTACCACTTTCAACAATCTTCTTAATAGTCAAGAAGAGAAGATAAGTCTTACCAGACCTTCTTCCTCCAGTAACAGCAATTATTAGATTTGAATCCAGTGGTAAAGCAATTTCTCTATCTCTAACCTCAGGAACTCCTTGATGAAGCCACTCTGCTATAACATGCTTGAAATCTTCAACCCTCATAATCCACCACATAGTTTATAATAGACCAGTTTATAAATTAAAATGGTCTGTAATAGACCATTTTTAATGTTGGTGTAAATTTTATTGAAACCAATTACTAAGCATCATATGTCTGTTTTTGCTGCCTACTTTTCCCAGTCCTAAGGGTTCAAGGATTTGCGCCATCATAGTATGCATGTTAGAAATATAATCTTGTAAATTTATCTCATCCTTTTTGACAAAGTTGATTGGTTTAACTGTAAACTTGTTACCCCGATAATAAAATGGCTTTACCTTTGCAAACGTTATAATCTGACCCTTTCTTAATCTAATTCCAGCATCAATAAGCTGGATTGCACACTGATATGATTGCGCATTAACGTAGGAATTTAATATTTCTTGAGGGCTCTTATGCAATATTACGGAAAATCCCATATCTTCAACCTCGAACCTTTTCTGCAAAATATCCTTCTCCCTTTCCTCCAAAATTCTATTGATTTTCTCTCTTGCTCCAGCTATGTCATCTGCTCTTCCTATTTTTGAAAGTTCTATCGCAGTCTCTTTTAAAACCTTCTTAACAAAGGTTGGAGTACTGGACTTGTAGGCCGCTAACCCCTTAGGATCTATCTTTCCATCCTCAAATATGCCAAGATAGGCCTTTTTTGCCTTAGAAAATATACAAACCTTATACTTTTTGTCAACAGCCAAGTCCAGTCCAAGTTCTCTTTTAACTCTGTCAACTAAAGCTTGCACCTGTTTACTCCCTGGGTTTACTATAAAGAGGGAATCTGTATCCCCGTAAACTGGCTTTAAGCCTTCCTCTATAGCAATCTTCCAAGCAGTCTTTAACGCATTCCTCGCATAAGCGGTTATAGATTCGGCTAGAGAAGGATTCGCTAACCCTTTAATTCTTATTGTTACACCATAGCATATTACAAGTATATTTTTCAGTACATCAGAAACAATTTTCGCCCTAATATCACCATCCTTTCCCTTCCTTTTATAATACTTGATACGTAAATCCTTTAACGCACCTATTAAAACAGAATATTTTCCCCTCCTTAATAAGCAGACATGATGTTTTTCCTCAGGCACCTTATTTTCTATACATTCTGGATGCCCACAGTTTATGGTCTCATGAGACAAGTTATACACGTCAATGCAGCTTGGATAAAGTGACTCATAATCTAGTACGTAAGTGTTCAAAAACACTCCCTTCTCGGGTGTAATAACTAGTGCTGCTTTACCATGCACTCCCCTTGAACTCTCTCCTTTCGCAAACTCTTCAGCTGTAGGTATAATGTAACCTTCGCTCTTTAAACATAGGTAGTAAAGAGCCTTGATAAAATAGCTTGGCGGCATTCTTCTAGAAGCTAAAGGTGTATTAGCTATTCTTGAAAGATATATTGCCCTTAACATTCTATCTTTGTCATAACCTAATCTTCTGGAAACATCATCTGATATTCTAGGTATAGGCTGCTCTATAGCATCAAAAAACCTTTTAACATAGTAGTATTTTATTGGATCCTCGTCTAATAGGCTTCCAAAACTTTCATTAAAATAATGGTCTTCAACATCCAATGGTATATATTTTTCTCCAAAAGTTTTATATTGAATTCCGAAGCGAATATTTTTCTCAAAAGCATACTTTATTACAGGTGGAAGTTCATCCTCCCAAACCCTATTAACTCTATACTTCAATTTCGATAGAGCTTCTTCGTCTCCAGAAATTTTCAAGTACCTGTCTTCATTTTCTGAGAAAAGATTTTTCTTGGATTCGTAAAAAATACTACAGCCTAAAGCTGCAGCTTCATCAAGAAACTTGTTTTCCTCTTCAGGTGAAATATAAAGGTAGGGATAAAACTTTTCCTCATCCACCCACTCGATTAGTCTTCCATCTTCTAGAAGATAATACAATTTAACCCTATCTTTTTCGATTTTGCCATCAATAAGAAGTCCTCCTGAATTCAAAAACTTATCACTAGACACTTGCCATTAAACAGTTTTATAAAAATTATAAATTTTATGGATTTAGAATCAAATACTTGTACACTATAACTATTCTCCAATAATCTGTAAAACTATTTTCCTACGCCTAGGCCTAATATCAAGTTCTAGAAAGACTACCTGCTGCCAGGTTCCAAGCAAAAGTTTTCTGTCTACAAATGGTATTGTAAGGCTTGGTCCAATCAAAGAAGCCCTAACATGAGAGTGGCCGTTTCCATCATGCCAAGTTTCCTCATGCGCATAGTAAATATTCTTTGGCACAATTCTTTCTAGAATAGAAGGTAAATCCTTAATCAATCCAGGCTCATACTCTAAAGTAGTAACTGCACCAGTAGAACCTGGAACAAAGACTGTGACAATGCCCTTCGTAACTTTTGTTTTCTCAAGCTCTCTAATAATATGTGGTGTAAGGTCTATAATATGATTTTCTCCTTTCGAATCTAACTCCAAATATCTTGTTTCTACAACCATAGCCTAGGATAGTGTACGTGTATATTAAAAATTTTAATTTCTTGTGTTAGAAGCAATATAAAACCGGTATACTAAATTTTTAAGATGTCGTCACGATAATTTTTTACCTGTTGGTCTAATGTTTTTTGTTTATGGGTTTTGTCTTGTTTGATTTTTGCTTATGTCTGGTTTTGAGGTTCTTTTGGATTATGTTAGGGGTGTGAGGGTGTTTAGGAGGGATAGGATTTCTTTGGAGAAGGTTTTTTGCTATTGTTTGCTGGCTTATAGGATTTAGTATTGGTTGGCGGCATGTCTAGGATTGTTTAGAGGAGTTTGCCTGAGCCTGAAAGGAGGCCTAGAATAGGGGCGTGAAACCCATCAAGGCGTGAAACCTTAAAAATAAGCGCATATAAAGATGGTTCAGAATACTGAAGGCGAAACATAAGCATTCTACAACAACTTTCCCTACAATTCAACAATAAAATTAATAACCAAATACATAAGCTCATTCACAGCAATATATAACTGGACAATAAACAAGCTATCGTGACAACAACTTCTATCCTAAACATATTTTCCTTCTATATATGAATAATATGTTATGGAATTGTATTCATAACATTATCTTTTGGCATTTGATGGAAATGTTTATTAGGCATGTACTTTTTAACATTTTTGGTGCATATACTTTGTCTGAAAAGAAGGTTGTTCAAACAGAACTAGAAGAAAAAGAATATGAAATTCTTAGAAAAGTTGTAGAAAAGAAGAAGTTGACGATAAAGGAAGGCTTACGTGAGGCCATCCATCAGTGGGTTGCAATGCAGACTTCTCTTGAAGATGATCCACTATTTAAGGTTAAGCCAGTTAAAACTGGTGTTAAAACAGACTCATCAAATCTTGACAGTGCACTTTATGGTGAAATTTCTTAATGAAGATATTCTTAGATACATCAGCCTTGGTAGCATACTATAACGCTGATGACAGATATCATAATGAAGCATTTGAAATTATGGAGAAAATAAAAAGAGGAGTTATTCCATTAACTCGCTTTTACATTACAGACTATATATTGGATGAAACATTAACCTTTATTGAATGTGTTATTGGTGCACATGATCTTGCTATTAAGGTAGGTGAAAGCTTGCAAACATCTCCCTTCACAACAATTGTCAGAATAGATGATGAAGTATTCAATGACGCATGGAACATGTTCAAGAAAAGCAAAGGTTATAGCTTCACAGACTGTACATCCTTTACTATCATGAAAAAATATGGTGTGACTCATGCTTTCACATTCGACAAACATTTTGGAGAAGCTGGTTTTATGTCTATTCCATAATTGTAAAATTAATGAACTCATCCTTGAACTTTAATTTAGCATGTTATCCTAGAACAAAAAGTCTTCACGTTTCTCCTAGAAATCTACAGCTTTCCATTTTGTATAACACAGTAATGTATTGGAACATCGATGATGTCAAGATAAAGGATTTTACCTGTTTGTCTATATGGTGTTTGAGCTATTCCTTTTGTGCTTATGTCTGTGGTTTTGATGTGCTTGTGGAAGAGGTTGAGAGAAATAGGATTTCTTTTGAGGTTAAGGTTCTTGCAGTATTACTCTACTTTTCAGGAATCCTCTTACAGGAGCTTTTAGCCGTCAGGGCATCGTTCACAAGAAGCTCGTTGGATGCTGAAATATTCTTGAATAAGGTGTTAGGGTGCTGTGATAACAAGCCCACGTTTCTAGTAGATAAGGGGCCCTGGTATAGGGAGGCATTCGAAAGGCTAGGAATAGAATTTAGGCACGAAACCT